>NZ_JAOVTR010000020.1:0-1304 GCF_027737365.1 Campylobacter sp. JMF_01 NE2
ATTAAGACATTAACTTTCATTGTTTTGTTAAATTGTTTACCCATCTTATTGAGATTTTATTTTGTCACTATGATGTTTTTTTAGTATGCGTCAAGGTCAAGCTGTTTACCTGTCTCTTGTTTTGATTACAATTAGTTTATTTTTAGAAAACTTCCAGAAAGTTTCAGTAGTTTCAGGGGAGGATAAAAATAACTCCTTGTAAACAACTGGGTGGTCTGCTATTTTCCTGACTAATCAGTTAGTGTCTATTTTTAGTAAGTTCCAGATCCTTCTCAAGGCTTCCGGACTCTGACTTAGGTATATAAAGGGCGGTGATGTTTAGATCGGGGGCTTAAAAAGTTTGGAGAGTAAAACCAGTTAAGTTGGATGTTAGTGGATATATATTAATAAGTAGTTTATAAAGGGACTCAGCAAGATACAGTGCCATTCATTAATGGATGTTATTCGGAATATTTTTATAGAGTGATAAAAGTGGACATTGTGAACTTTAAACTCCAGGATCAGTGCTGTTGTGGTAGGATTATAATTTAAAGAGTGGACATTACAAACTCCAGGATCAGTGTGACTTTGGACTTAGACAATAATTTTAATGTAAGTTGTTTTTCTTTTTTTTATTTTTCACTACCTATATTTGTTTAAATCTGTTAATAAATATTTAAAATTTTGCTTGCTTGTTGTTAGTCCTTTCTGTTCGTTACTTTTCACTTTGTAACGTAACAGAAATTGGGGGCTCGTCCGGGATTTGAACATTTACTGTTGGAAGATCTATATTTGATATATTTTGATAGAATTTGATAAAATTTGATAGATTTTAGAAATTATTGTACGTACAAATTTTGGTACTTTGTTAGACTAACAGCAAGTAAACATGTCTTTCAATCTTGACAAATTTGTTGAGCAGCCTTCCCAGGAGTCTTTTCTATTGGCTAAAAAAGCTGACTTACTAGAACTTTCTAGACACTATGACGTCACCACTGTCAAATCCTCTATGAGTAAACAGGAGATTAGGAATATTTTGATAAGATATTTTGTTGAACAGGAAATACTAGAACAAGAGTCTCTGGGTCTCATTATGGAATCACAGTCTGCTATTCAGTTAAAAGAAAAAGAGTTAGAATTAAAGTATAGGTTGGAAGAAAAGAGGTTAGAGTATGAAAGAGAAGAAAGAGAAAAAAGATTATTGTTAGAAAATGAAAGAGAGGAAAAAGAAAGAGAGGAAAGAGAAAAGAGGTTAGAGTATGAAGAAAAGGAAAGAGATAGGCAATTTCAGTTACAAATGAAAGAGTTAGAATTAAGAAGTCGGT
>NZ_JAOVTR010000021.1:0-1251 GCF_027737365.1 Campylobacter sp. JMF_01 NE2
GCGCATGAAGTGGGCGTGAGTGATTTTTATATCGGCACTCACGAAATCACGCAGGGCGAATACGAACGCATCACAGGCGAAAACCCAAGCGAAAACAAGGGTGAAAATTTGCCTGTGGAAAATGTTTCGTGGCTAGATGCGATAATGTTTGCCAACCTAAAAAGCCTTAGCGAAGGGCTAAACCCAGCCTATGAAATCACGCCAGACTCGGTCATTTGGGACAGAAGCGCAAACGGATACAGATTGCCAAGCGAAGCCGAGTGGGAATTTGCCGCGCGCGCGGGGACTTCCACACCATTTAGCTCAGCTATCCCACCAAGCGGAAATGAGGCAAATTTTTACTCAAACTACCCTTATGAAATCGAAGAAAATTATTTTGACAATAGCAAACTAAAAGCAAAACCCACAAGCCCACGCTATCGCACGATAGAAGTAGGCAGCTTCGCGCCAAACGGCTTTGGTCTTTTTGACATACACGGCAATGTAAATGAGTGGTGCTGGGATTTTTACGGCACTTACGAGAGCGGGGACGCGCTAAATCCCACAGGCGTAAGTGTCGGTACAAGGCATGTTTATAGGGGTGGCGGTTGGAACGACTTTGGCAAAAATTTACGCAGTGCTTACAGAGCGGCGGCTCAGTCAAATTATAAAAATCACAATCTTGGAATTCGCCTTGCAAGAAATGCCGAAAATTCAGCCATTTCTGGCAAAATCGAAGCCAAAAACGAAAGCTTTATTCAAAGCAAACACGAAAAAATTCTAATTGTGTTTTATTCGTGGGGCGGAAATACGCGTGGCATAGCCAGAGAAATTCGGAAAATCACGGGCGCAGACATCTTTGAATTTCGCCTAGAAACGCCGTATTCTGATGATTACAATACTTGTTTAATGCAGGCTCAAAGCGATCAACACAAAAATGCAAGACCAAAAATAGATGCGCAAATCAAAAATTTCGAGCAGTATGATACGATACTACTAGGCTATCCAAACTGGTGGGCAAGTATCCCAATGCCCATTGCAACGCTACTTGAAAGCTATGATTTTGACGGCAAAACGATAATCCCATTTGCTTCGCATGGCGGTGGCAGAATGGGGGCTAGTGTCACGGCAATCGCCAAACTTGCGCCAAATTCGCCTATCGGTAATGCGTTATCGGTGCATTATTCAGGCGGTGCGAGTTTGAGCGATGATATAAGGGCATGGCTAAATGCTAACGGAATTTTGGTAAAATAAAATTTGCAGGATTAGGCA
>NZ_JAOVTR010000022.1:0-1247 GCF_027737365.1 Campylobacter sp. JMF_01 NE2
GTGTATCGCCACGGGCAAGTTGCTTGATGATAAAGATCGCTTAAAACACAGCGTTCATGAGCTTTATGTAAAAACTGATGATGAGATGAAAGCGATTTTCGCCGATATTCCCGAAGTCATCGCAAATACGCAAGAAATCGCAGATAAATGCAATCTGACATTTAAATTTGATGAAAAAGATTATGCGCCGACACCGCCGAATTTTAAATTTTCTATCGAATTTGCCAAAGAATTAGGCATAAATTTACCAAAACCTGACGATAGATATAATTTCGAAAATGACGATTTTGTTTTTGAGTATGCGTGTAGAGCAGGACTTGAAAAACGGCTTGAATTCGTTGATAAAGACAAACACGAAATTTACAAAAATCGCCTTGAAACAGAAATTCAAATCATCAAAAAAATGGGCTTTTCAGGCTATATGCTTATCGTGCAAGACTTCATAAACTGGGCGAAACGAAATGATATTCCAGTAGGTCCCGGTCGAGGTTCGGCAGCAGGAAGCTTGTGTGCGTATTCGCTTCGCATAACCGACATTGATCCGATACCTTATAACTTGCTTTTTGAGCGATTTTTAAATCCGTCAAGAATATCAATGCCTGATATTGATGTGGATTTTTGCCAAGAAAAACGGGGCAGGGTCATCGAGTCTGTAACAAATCAATACGGCAAAGACAATGTCGCGCAAGTCGCCACCTTTGGTAAGCTTCTTGCAAAAGGCGTCATACGCGATGTCGCAAGGGTTTGTGATATGCCGTTAAATCAAGCTGACGCTATGGCAAAGCTAATACCAGATGTGCTAGGAATTTCGCTAAAAGAAGCTTACGAGTTAGAGCCAAAAATCGTAGAGCTTGTAAATTCAGACCCCTTAGCAGCAAAAGTGTGGAAATATGCGCTAAATTTAGAAGGGCTAAATCGCAACACAGGTATGCACGCAGCAGGTGTGGTAATATCAAATGAACCGCTTTGGAATAAAGTTCCTTTATTTCGCCAAACCGCCAAAAAGGACAAAGAAGACGACAGCGGGCAGTATATAACGCAATATACAAAAGATTATCTCGAAGATGTTGATTTGATCAAATTTGACTTTTTGGGTTTAAAAAACCTTGACATCATCGATAGCACGATTAAGCTTGTTAAGATGAGATACGGCGTGGATATAATGTGGGAAAATATCGATTTTAACGACCCAAAAACCTACAAGACTATTCAAAGCGGAAACACTCTTGGCATATTTCAAATCGAAG
>NZ_JAOVTR010000023.1:0-1217 GCF_027737365.1 Campylobacter sp. JMF_01 NE2
GCCAAAGGCGACGGCTCGGTTGTGCTTGGTGGCGAAAGCAATGAAGCAAACGCTACAAATTCTGTCGCTTGGGGTTCTGGCTCTATAACACATGCAGGAGCTGATAATTCAACTGCTTTTGGTGCAAATTCACATGCTTATGGTGCAAATTCTCTTGCTGCTATCGGTGGCAGGGCTCTTAAAGATAACTCTATCGCACTGGGCGTAAATTCTGTCGCAAACGGAGTAAATTCTTTTGCTACTGTTGGTGGAGTTGTTAATACCGATAATTCTATCGCTATTGGAAAGGACTCTATTGCAAATGGCAGAGATTCCGTTGCAATTATGGGCGGTAAAACTCACAACCAATACACATTTGCAGCTATGGGTGGAGATGCGACTGGATATACTAGTATCGCCATAGGTAGAAATTCTTCGACAAGTAGGATGGGAAATATCGCAATCGGCGGTGCAGTGTGGGATGGTAGTACAAATAGCGACCATGTGGATTATGAAGTTAAAATCAACGAAAAAGTCATTACGACACTTCAAATTCCAGGTCCAAAAGCAAATGGAACGGGCGCTATTGCATTAGGTGCTAGGGCATTAGCAGACAGTTCAGGCGAAGGAAATATTGCTATTGGTTATTTAGCCATAGCTAAGGATTTAGCAAACGATGATGCTGGACAAAGTGTCGCTATTGGAACGCAATCAAAAGCCATAGCTGGACAAACCATAGCAATTGGTGCTAATGCCGTAGCTAACGGATACGGCTCTATCGCTATCGGTGGTGATGATATAGGTAGCGAAACAAGCGCTCCTAAGAAAACAAAATTGGAAGATTATATCAACTTCATGGGCGGAAGCAGTGCGGTGTCGGATAGAATAAATCTCTTGCATGGAGTTTTTGCAGGAACTGCAACAGCTACCAGTAGCAACGGAGCATACAGAGAAACACGAGCTAGTGGCCTTGGCTCACTAGCAGTAGGTCAAAGCTCGGAAGCAAACAATACATTTTCAAATGCCGTTGGTTTTTCGAATATTGCTAATGGTATTGCTTCAAATGCCTTTGGAACAAGCAATATAGTAGAAGGTGACGGTGGCGGTGCCTATGGTTTGGAAAATAAAATTTATGATAAAAACGGCACCGCTGTGGGTAACTCAAATGTCATAAAATTAGGTGCTACAAATTCTACTGCCATAGGTGTGGGAAACACTATGGTTACAGGAGCTTTTTC
>NZ_JAOVTR010000024.1:0-1216 GCF_027737365.1 Campylobacter sp. JMF_01 NE2
CAATCGGATTTAATTTACTTGCATTTCTAGCCGGTAAATAGCCAAAAATAATGCCGATAGCCGATGAAACGACAAAGGCAATCACAAAAGGTGCAGTTGTAAATTTCATCGTAAAATCTGAGCTAATGCTGTTAAATCCATATCCTAGCGTAAGTGCAAGCAAAATGCCGATAAATCCGCCAAGAGAGCAAAGCAAAATGGCTTCAATTAAAAATTGTTGCAAGATATTTGATTCTTTTGCGCCTATTGCCATAGCTATGCCGATTTCGCGTGTGCGTTCGGTAACGCTAACAAGCATGATATTCATAACGCCTATTCCGCCGACAATAAGAGAAATCACAGCAATCGATGAGATAAGAATTTTCATAGTTCCTGTTGTGCTTTCGACCGTTTGTCTTATAGTGTCTGAATTTCGTGTATGAAAATCTCTCGTGCCGTGTCTTTGCATTAAAAGCTGAGTAATGCTTTCTTCTGCCATTTGCGGATCAACATCGTCTTTTACTTTTACGGTGATTGAATTTATCCTACGATTGCCTGAAATTTTATTTATCAAAGTCGAATACGGCACATAAATTCGCAAACTCTCGCTTACACCAAAAGCATTTTTTTCATCAGCCGCAACGCCGATAATGCGAAGCGGTTTTCCTGCAAATGTGATAGTTTTGCTAAGCGGATTTTCATTTTTAAAAAACTGCTTTTTCGTATTTTGATCTATCACGACCACAGAAGCAGAGCTTTCTATATCTTCTGCGCTAAAATTTCGTCCGCTTTCTATTTCTATTCCGCTAACAGAAAGCGAGTGTTCGCCACCGCCCCTAACTTCGGTTCGAGAGTTAAAATTTGCATAAGTTAGCGTTCCGCTTGAATTTACATTTGGCGTCGAATAATCAATATACGGCTGTCTTGCCAAAGCATTTGAATCAGAAATGGTTAGAGTGCTAACAAACCCTGCTCGCATATCTCCAAAACTTCTTCCTGCTTGAACGGTGATCGTATTTGTTCCGATAGACTTAATCGAAGCTAAAATTTTCTCTTGTGAGCCATTGCCTAAGGCGACAACGCAGATAACAGAAGCTATACCGATAATAATACCAAGCATAGTTAGCATTGAGCGAAGTTTATGCGAAAATATCGCACTCACAGACATTTTAAAGCTCTCTAAAAATTGATCTTAGGCGGAGAAAAGCTAGTTTTCTATTTCTAGCTTTTCTTTATG
>NZ_JAOVTR010000025.1:0-1074 GCF_027737365.1 Campylobacter sp. JMF_01 NE2
ATGATCTCTCGCACCTTTTCGCCCTCAATCGTCTCTTTTTCATAAAGTGCTTTTACCATATTTTCTATCGCACCGCTATAAGTTTGAAGTCGCTCTTTTACGGCATTATAGCGTTCATTTAAAAGCTCTTTTGTAAAAGTATCGATTTTAATCGCCATATCTTCGCTATAATCTTTTAAGCTCTGACCGCCTGTTAAGAATAAATTTTGGCGTTTTTCTAGAACCATAAGCCCTGCTACATCGGTCATTCCCACTTGCGTAATCATGTATTTTATAATATCCGTTGCTCGCTCTAAATCGTTACTTGCTCCTGTTGAAATCTCTTTTATAAAGACTTCTTCTGCTGCTCTGCCTGCTAGTAAAACATCGACTTCTGCCATAAGCTCGTGTTTTTGTTTTAAAAAGCGATTTTCTTCTGGCGAATTTAGCGTATAACCGGCAGCACTTATGCCACGCGGCACAATGGTAACTTTCGTAACTGCCAAAGCCCCTTTTGTAGTTTCAGCCAAAAGTGCATGACCGCTTTCATGATACGCCACAATGCGTTTTTCAAGTGGATTTACACGGCGCGATTTTTTCTCTAAACCAATCGCCACGCGTTCAATGGCTTCAAGCAAATCTTTTTGCTCGACTGCTTTTTTGGCTTCACGCCCTGCTAAAAGTGCAGCTTCATTTATGATATTGGCTAGATCAGCTCCTGCAAAACCCACGGTCAAACGGGCAATCTCTTCAATATCAATGTCATTTGCAAATTTAACATCTCGCATATGCACTTTTAAAATCGCAACCCGTCCGTCAAAATCAGGTCTATCGACCACGACTTGTCTATCAAAACGACCAGGACGCAAAAGCGCAGCATCTAAGACTTCGGGGCGATTTGTCGCTGCTAGGACGATAACAGGGCTTTTATCGCTATCAAAGCCGTCCATTTCAGCTAAAAGTTGATTTAGCGTTTGCTCTCGCTCATCATTTCCGCCGCCGATTCCCCCTGCTGCTCTGCTTTTTCATATGGCGTCGATTTCATCTATAAAAACTATCGCAGGGGCTTCTTTTTTCGCCATTTCAAAAAGGAAT
>NZ_JAOVTR010000026.1:0-1048 GCF_027737365.1 Campylobacter sp. JMF_01 NE2
CAACATCGTGAATTTGATTTCCGCCTACACTTACATTGTTATCTGTAAATTGAAGTGTTTTTCCGTCACTATTTACAACTAAACCATTTGGAGTAATAGTTGTTTTATTGCTGTCATTAGCAACTACAAATTCATTGTTGTTGATATAGCTATCACCAAATGTAATACTTCCGTCTTTTGTTAGATTTAGGTCTTTATTTAGACTTAAATCATAAGTGTTGTTTGTATCGCTCCAAGCTAGTTTTAGGTTTCCATCTGTTACATTTGCTTCATTCCAGCCATTGACTGTTATGTTTTTATCAATTGCTTTAATAGCTTCATGGATAGTGTTTTTACCTGTGTCGCCTATGTTATTAGTGATGATTGTTTTATTATCATCAGCTACTTTTGTATCTCCACCGATTGAAGTTACTATGCTATTGATAGTATCTGTGATATTTAGGTCATAGTTAGTATGTCCGTCTGTTTTAGTTGTTCTAACTACACCAACAGAGCCGTTGTTAGAAGTAACTGTTGTGTTAGCTTCTTTAAGTTGAGCAACATTTACAGCATCATCATCAGCAGTTCCTTTTGCAACATCGTGAATTTGATTTCCGCCTACACTTACATTGTTATCTGTAAATTGAAGTGTTTTTCCACCTTTATTTACAACTAAACCATTTGGAGTAATAGTTGTTTTATTGCCGTCATTAGCAACTACAAATTCACCGTTTTTGATATAGCTATCACCAAATGTAATACTTCCGTCTGTTAGATTTAGGTCTTTATTTAGACTTAAATCATAAGTGTTGTTTGTATCGCTCCAAACAAGTTGTAGATTTCCGTCTGTTGTATTTGCTTCATTCCAGCCATTGACTGTTATGTTTTTATCAACTGCTTTAATAGCTTCATGGATAGTGTTTTTGCCTGTGTCGCCTATGTTATTAGTGATGATTGTTTTATTGCCGTCGTATTTAGTTTCGCCACCAATGATACTTGCTATGTTTTCTAAACTATCTGTGATATTTAGGTCATAGTTAGTATGTCCGTCTGTTTTAGTTGTTCTAAC
>NZ_JAOVTR010000027.1:0-1016 GCF_027737365.1 Campylobacter sp. JMF_01 NE2
GCGCCGATAAAGCAACTTTAAAAAATATGGGCGAGAGTGTTTTCTTGGTTCAATGTGCTCAATGTCACGGCGTTAGCGGCGACGGCATAAACGGCGTAGCACAAAATTTAACAAAATGGGGCAGCGAAGCAGGTATCGAAGATGCTATTATTAATGGTTCAGAAGGTATGGAATATCCTTTGGGTATGATGAGCAAAGCTGCTGATTTAGGTATCGATAATAATACTGCAAAAGCAATCGCTGCCTATGTCGCAAAAGAAGTTTCTGCTATCAAATCTACTAAAAATGAAAATTTAGTATCACAAGGAAGAGAAGCTTTTGGTGTTTGTGCATCTTGCCACGGCGAAGACGGCAAAGGTATGGACGGCTCAGCACCGGATCTTACAAAATATGGTTCAAGTGAATTCGTAAAAGAAGTTCTAAATAGAGGTAAAGCTGGTTCAATCGGTGTTATGCCTTCATTTACGGACGGAAGACTTAGCGAAGTTCAAAAACAAGCAGTCGGCGAATTTATTTCGTCTTTGGCAGAATAAGGAGCAAACTATGGAAAATACAAGTAGAAGTGTTTTTGCGTTAAATGGCGTTACAGGAATGCTTATTGCTACCGTTCTTTTGCTTTCAATCTTGGCTACTTTGACAGTGCTTGGTATCGGCGCACAACAATCAGTTATGCAAAAACCATACAAGCTAAATAACCCTGCAAGTGTTGAAATGAGAAGTAGCATTGAAGTTCAAAAAAATACAATGGTAAAGGAGTAGGATATGTCAGCAGGATTACTTGAAAAAGTCATACTTCTTCTAATAATTGCACTTGCTGTTGCAACAGCAGGAGCTGTTCTTACTTCAAAAATATTGTATATAGGTTAGTATGAGACTAAATTTGATTATAAAGGGCGCTTTGTGCGTCCTTTTCTTTTTTTGTGTAAATTTGCAGGCAAATTTTGTTGTGCAAAATGATGATATTTTGCAACCTGAGCTTATTTCGCAGCTTGAAAGTATAGGAAGCGAACTTTATC
>NZ_JAOVTR010000002.1:0-474971 GCF_027737365.1 Campylobacter sp. JMF_01 NE2
TGGTTTTGCTTGGCGTGGTTTTGCTTGGCGTGGTTTTGCTTGGCGTGGTTTTGCTTGGCGTGGTTTTGCTTGGCGTGGTTTTGCGTGGCGTGGTTTTGCGTGGCGTGGTTTCGCGGGATACTGCGCCGCGTAAAATTTGGGCTAAATTTGATTTAAATTTAGCCCTTTTTGAAAACCCAAATTTTGCTTAGCAAATACCCCGTGATAGTGTAAATCGCACCTGCGATGATTTGCGAAATATAGGGATTGACGCCCAAATTTAGGCAAATTTTAAGCGTGATAAAATTTAGGCTCCACGCGATCAGCATGGAGCTAACGAATTTAGCAAATTCGGCTAAATTTGCCTTTTTGGAAGCTTGTTTGCTTTGGAAAGTGAAAATTTTATTCATCACAAACGAAAAGCAGATTCCAACGGCATAGCCGATGATATTTGAAATCTCTGGGCTAAATCCTCGCCACATTAACAAAAAGATTAGCCCAAAGCCGACGATTGTATTTAAAACTCCCACGAGCAGGTATTTTATAAGTGTCATTTTGGCTCTTTTAAATTTATTTTAAATTTTAATTGTCCTTCTTGGGTTTTAGAGTTATAAAAAATGATTAAAATTTCTTTTATATCCATTTTATCCAGTTCTACTGTGTATAAAAATTTATCGTTGTCTTTTGTGAAATTATGTATATTTTTATTTGCAAATATTTGCCCTTTTTCGCTAGTGAAATAAAATCCCAAAGAATCATCGTTTTGTCTAGCAAATTTCACAATATTTTCGCTAAATTCAAAAACATAGATATATTTTCTACTCCATTTTTGGTTGCTTTTATAAATTTTTAGATTTAAGTTTTTATCTACATTAGCATCAAAGAGCGTCATTTTGGCCAGATTACTACTAATAAAAGCATAATTTTCAGAAAGATTTAGGCTTTTAAAATTTACATCAATACAGCCATTTTTATATTGTTTTATCGTGTGAAAAATGTTGTCTTTAACCTTGATTAATGCGTCTGCTTCGCATGAACCATTGACTCTGCCAACTATCCTTGTCATAGGTCTAAATCCAAGTTGGTTTGTAGTATTGTTGGTTGAATTTAATAAAATAGATAATACTTTTAGTTTTTTTCTAACATTTTCTACTGATGGGGCGATAATTTCCCCGCTAAAATTAACTAATTGCAGATGAAGGTTATCGAATTCTAATAAATCTTGTATGGCCAAAGTCGTTCTAAAATCGACATATTTTTGCTGTTCTTGCATGGCAGAACCAAGCGAATTTGATATATATAAAAGTCCATAGGCACTATATGATATCAAAAATATTGAAAATATTTTTAGGATATTATAGGCTTTTAGACTATTTATATATCCGCTCAAAAATATGAGAATTATAGCAACATAAACACCAAAAGTAGCAATATATCTAAGGTCAAATTTAAGCTCTACAAACAGCAAATAAAAACCCATAGAGAAGATAAATCCAAAAATTAAAAATAAGATAAAGCAAAGTAGCGATTTAATACTTTTAAATTTTAAAACCGTAGCTACTATGGATAAAACTACCAAACTAGCCCCAATATACAAAAACCAAGTCGCATGCCAATCACTAAATATTTTACCGGCAAATTTTATGCAATTATTCATAACACCACCGAATAAATCATTAATGGCGAAAGTGTCGGTATTTACATGTATTTTAATAGGTTTATAAATAAGTAGTTTGAATACAATCATTGCTACAAAGTATGAAAACACACTAAAAATAGCAAAATCTATAACTTTTCTTTTATTTGAAATTTTCAAAAATACCAAAAACATAGCTATTTCTAAATATATAAAATTTACACTTTGATATGTTGTTAGCATTAGTAGTATGCATCCTACAGAGACCAAAGTAAATAAGGTTTTTCGCCCCACAAATAAAAATGGCACTATGGAAGCAAACAGCCCTACGCACATATAAATACTATCGAATTTAAAGAGTAATGATTCTAAAAAATACGGATTTAAGCCTACAAACAAAGAAGCAATGAGCGCTAAATACGAAATTTTGTTATTTATCGCTTTTGTTAAAATCATAGAGGCTATGCTTAACAAAAATATGCAAATTAAATTTTGCAATGGTGAGAAATCGAGTAGTGGTAGTCCAAAATTTAGAAATTCTGATAGATGTATTGTCATATGCCTCGATGATTTTGCCCAAAATTGATAATCCCCACTCACAGCTCTCGTATTATCATCGATATAATAAATGTTCGCTCTAATAATCGCAAACATACCAATAAAATAGAGCGTGAATATAAATCCAAAATATTTCAAAAAATTCTTATCTTTAAAAAACGAGCGAGTGATAGCCAAAAAAGTCAAATAATCAAATTTTAGTGTTCTTTTTAAATTTGCTAAATTCATAAATTTTACCTTTTAAATGATTTCTTCGACTATAAAATGCGGTCTATTTTTGACCTGTTCGTAGATTCGTGCGATGTATTCGCCGATGACGCCAAGCACGATTAGTTGGATTCCGCCGATAAATAAAATAAGAACAATTGTGGTAGCCCAACCGCTAATGCTAACACCAAAGATTAGAGTTTTCAAAATGACATAGCTTCCGTAGATAAAAGAAAGCAAACTAGCCAAAAATCCCAAAATAAAAGCTAGTCTTAGCGGGGCTGTCGAAAAGCTAACAAAGCCTTCGATAGCATAGTTAAAAAGCTTCCAAAAGCTCCAACTGCTCTCTCCTGCGATTCGCGGTTCGTGGTCGAATTCCAAGCATTTTTTCTTAAAACCAACCCAAGCAAACATTGATTTTGAAAAACGATGATATTCGTTCATTTTAAGTAGTTCAGCAACTACGCTTTTATCCATTAAGCGATAATCCGTTACTCCGCTTTCGATTTTCACACCTGAAATTCGGTTGAAAATCTCATAGAAAGCTTCGCTAAATTTGGCTTTTATTAGACTGGTTCCGGGGCGACTTTTTCGTTTGGCATAAATTATTTTATATCCGTCTAAATATCCTTTAACCATGTCTATTATAAGTGTAGGCGGGTGTTCAAGGTCTGCATCCATTAACACTATCATATCGCCCTTAGCGTGTTTAAAACCTGCTAAAATAGCCGCTTCTTTGCCAAAGTTGCGTGAAAATTTTACTAAATGCACGGCGCTATCTTTTTCGTGAAGTTCTTTGATTTTTTCTGCCGTATTATCACGGCTTCCGTCATCGACAAAGATAAATTCATACTCTAAATTTGGCAAAATTTCATTTTGAATTTGCTTTAAAACGCCAAGCGTAACTTTGTAAAATTCGTCCAAAACAAGTTCTTCATTGTAGCACGGAACAACTATGGATAGAAGTTTTGTAGAATTTTGAGTAGTTTTTTGAGGATTATTTTGCGTAAAATTCTGCTCTAAATTTTGCGAAAATTTGTTTAAATTTTCGCTTTTACTTTCTTTCTCTAAAATTGGTTTCATTTTTCGTCTTTCTTAAATTTCGTCATTTAAGCCTAAATTTCACTATCAAATTTAAAATTATCACCAAGATAGTATTTTCGCACATTTTCATCGTTTGCGACCTGTTTGGCTGTGCCGCTAGTGAGTAACTCGCCGTCTTTTATGACATAGGCTCTATCGCAAATCGCCAAAGTTTCGCGGACATTGTGGTCGGTTATCAAAATCCCGATGTCAAGCTCTTTTAGGCTTCGCACAATGTTTTGTATGTCGCTAACTGCGATAGGATCGACACCTGCAAACGGCTCATCAAGCAATAAAAATTTCGGCGTTATCATCAGGCTTCGCGCGATTTCACAGCGTCTGCGTTCGCCACCGCTTAGACTTACGCCTTTGCGCTCACGAATTGGCTCGATATTTAGCAGATTTAGCATTTCATCGACTTTTTCGGCTGCGATTTTTTTGTCTTTGTAGGTGATTTCAGCGGCAAGCATTAAATTTTCTTCCACGCTTAAATCCTTAAAAACGCTACTTTCTTGGGGCAGGTATCCGATGCCAAGTTTGGCGCGTTTGTGAAGTGGGACATTGCTAATGTCCTTAAAATCGAGCAAAATCTCGCCACTCGTGCTAGAAATCAGCCCGCAAATCATATAAAATGTCGTGGTTTTGCCTGCGCCATTTGGACCTAGCAAGCCCACGACTTCGCCGTTTTCGACCTCTAATGAAACGCCCTTGATTATCGGGGTGCCTTTGATAGTCTTTTTCAAATCTTTTACTTCTAATCTATGCATAAACTACCTCGTATTCGCGTTTGTCGCCCATGACCTTGATATTTACCACGCAACAATCCAGCTCATATTTTTCAATAAATTTTATCAAATTCTCGTCCGCCCACTCGATGATATGAAGTCCGTCTTCGAATAAATTTTCGATTAAGCCATTGTTCATCATCGCCTCGCTACCGCCGTTATACAGGTCGTAATGGTAAATTTGGCCGTAATTTTGCATGAGTGAAAATGTCGGCGAACTCACAGCAGCTGGATCTATGCCATGCGATAGCGCGATAGCCTTTGTTAGCGTGGTTTTGCCACTTGCTAGCGTGCCATTTAGCAAAATCACTCCACTGCGTGGCAAAATTTCAGCGATTTGCGAAATTTCACTCTCACCAAGCGTGAGTTTAAAGCTCTTTGACATATTTTTCTTGCTCACTTTTTGGCGTGTTTTTGGTGGCGGGAAAGCCCAGAACTTGATAGTTTTTATCTTTTTCTAAAAATTTAATGGTGATTATATCGCCGATTTTTAGGATTTTGCTAGCTTTTGCCACTGCGCCGTTGATATAGACTACGCCACTTTTGCACATATCCTCGCTTATAGCGCGCCTTTTTGTGATATTTACTGAATTTAAAAATTTATCGACTCTCATGGGCGGGATTGTAGCCAAATTCGCCTTAAAATTTGGAAATTTAGGCGAATTTAAAAATTTTAAAATTTTTATAATTAATCAAAAATTACTATTACAAAATTTGTTGTTATTAATTTTGTTATAAAGCATAAATTCATAAATTTTAAAATTCTAAACGAAAATAAAATAATAAATCCTCACAAAATTTTTCAATAAATTTTCCTTAAATTTTTCTAAAAACTTCGATAAAAACGAAGTATAATCGCTATTACATTTTATTGATAAAAATTTTCAATATATTTTAAGTTGATAATGAATATAATTTTGCCACGATTTTTAAATGCAAATTTAACGAAAGGAAAATTCCACATGAAAAAGAGCTTTTATCTTTCTTTGGCTGTGGCTGGTGTGCTTTTTGGTGTCGAAAACAACGCAACAACTCCCAAGCATAATGCGGTTGAATTCGACGAGATTATCGTTAGTGCGACCTTGACGGAGGTCGAAAATTTAAAATATCCCGGTTCTGTTGGTGTTTTGACGCCAAAGGATTTTAAATCCAAACCAAATATCGTTGATGCTTTACGCGAAATTCCGGGTGTCGACGGCGGATTGGATACAGGCAGACAGGCGGCGAAAACCATTTATATCCGCGGTTTTAGTGATGATGAGAGAATTATCATCAAACAAGATGGTGTATCTCGCTCAAAAGGGCTTTTTAGCGGTATGATTTCTACACTTCGCACGGATACTGATTTGCTTAAAAAAGCAGAGGTTGTAAAGGGGGCTAGCTCGATTTTGCATGGTTCTGGCGCGATCGGCGGCGTTATTAGCATGGAGACAAAAAGCGCGAAAGATTTTTTGCGTGAAGGTAAAGAAATCGGCGCTATGATAGGCGGCAGGATTGAAAGTAACAATATGAAAGGCGCAAGAGGCGCTGTTTATGCCAATCCTACTGATATTCCAATTGATATTTTGCTTTATGGTAAATTTGAAACTTTTGGCGACAATAAATTTGCCGATGGCGGTCGTTGGAGCGATAGTTACAAAGAAGTCGTAAAAAAAGATAAAAACGACGAGGATATCACAACGCTTTTTGCGAAAATCGGCTCTGATTTTGGCGACAGCCACAGGGTGCAATTTAGTGCTTATGATTACAAAGAAGATACGAGAATCCCGTGGCAGGCTAGATCAAATGTTTATCAAAATTTAAATGGTATTGTAAATCCCGTCACAGGCGAAATTCTCCAAAGAGATTTTATTTTTGATTACACATATAATCCAGCGCATTTGGATTATGTAAATTTAGCATTTAAAGCTTATGATTCGAAAAGCCACTATGATAGGTATTATTTAGAGGGTGCTGGGCAGGATTTAAGCTATAAAAACGAAGATGATAGATATGGATTTTCTTTGAAAAACGAGGCATTTTTCAAAACTGGGTTTATCGATCATGATTTGGTAGTGGGCGCAGAGTATCAACACAGAAAAGAAAATGCGATTTACATCTATGATGGCGTAAAAAGCGAATTTGGCGGTATGCCAAATACCCAAAAGACTTATGCTGCGTTTTTGCAAGACATCATGAAAATGGGAAATTTCGAATTAACGCTTGGCGGAAGATATGATAAATTTAAATCCCACGCTCCATACGCAGACACTGACGATAGCAGATTTTCGCCGAGGGTTGCGCTTGGAGTTGAGCTTTTTGAAGGGTTTAATTTGCTCGCTGGATATGCTGAGGCTTTCAGGGCTCCTACGCCAAATGAAGCTTCTCAAATGGGCGCAATGAATAGAATGTATTATTATGTGCCGAATTTCAACCTCGGACCAGAAACAGCCAAAGAGTGGGAAGTAGGATTTAGCTATGAAAAAAGTGAAATTATCGGCAATGATTATTTGAATTTCAAGGCTATCTATTTTGACGGAAAAATTGATAATATGATTGCGATTAAAGCTCGCCCAGATTTAGGCACTCCGCCACCAAATCGTCTAAACGATTGGGGCGCTAGCGATTTTCAACAATACGCTCAATACCAAAATGTCGATAAAGCCAAAAGATATGGTGTGGAGATTAGCGCAAATTACGCAATCGGGGATTTCAAATTTGGCGCAAGCTACGAAAACAGCAAAATTTACGACACGCAAACAAGAGAAGATTTAAAGCAATTAGCTAGCAAGCTTACCGGCTCTATTGGGTATTCGCCTATTACTGATTTGGATTTGAAACTCAAAGTTAGCCACTATTTTGATCCAAAATCAAATCCATCTAGCTTTATTTCTGGCAGGACGGAGTATTTTTATGTAGATAAACCTTTCACTATCGTTGATTTTAGTGGAAGTTATGAGATAAAAAATGGCGTTGTAGATCTGCTTGACGGGGCGAAAGTTGGCTTTGGTGTGAATAATCTTTTTGATAAACCTTATATGAACGCTGCTGTGAATAGAGATAGCTATTTGGTGGGAAAAGGTAGAAATTTCTGGGTAGATTTAGAAGTTAAATTTTAAAATTTTCATTGAACTCCTTTTTGCGAATTTGGGTAAATTTCACCCAAATTCGCTATTTTTTTACTCTAAATTTGGCTTATACCCGATATTTTCTTCAAATTCACTAAGCCTCATGTGGATTGAGCGAAGTTCCGTGATTGTCGTCCAGTTATTCGTAAATACGCTAAAACTCACGCGCACTTTATTAAACGCGTTTGCCGTTTGGATTAGCACGCCAAGCGTGATTGCCTTGGTAAAAAGCCCAGGACCCATGATGAGGTAAGGCACCATGACTAGGATTTGTGAGTATGTATTTAGCCACGCATCGAAATACAAATAGTGCAAAAATAGCTTGTGGTAGTTAAATTTAAGCTTGTCAAAAAGCGAAATAATCTTTGTCTCGCTGCCGTAGTTTTGCTTGTCTTCTTCGGCGAACACGAGCTCTTTTCGAAAGGCTGCTTCGACCTTTTGGTTGTTGTATTCTAGGCGTGGCAAATACCTGCCCACAAACCACGAAACCCCAAGCCCTCCGATACTAACGATTAGCGCAATCCAAACAAGCCCGCCTGGGATATTTTCGAGTATTGGTACTTTGACCCCTGAGCTTAAATTCCACAAAATCGGTATGAAGGCAAAGAGCGTCATAAAGGCATACACGATACGCATGCCGACATCTTCGAGCGTTTTTGTGAAACGATAAATATCCTCTTGGATACGCTGCGAGCTACCCTCGATATCGCGCTCCACCTTGCGCCAAAAGCCAATGTATGCAAATGTCATCGCTTCGCGCCATTTTAGCACCCATACACGCGTGATATATCGCTCTGCGACTACTGAGAGCACGAACCAAACAGCAATCCAGATAAAAAGCAAAATTTGCTGGTAAAATTCATCGATTGTGTGCTTGTCTATCTCGCCACCCATATCATAAAATGTCCGATACCACTCGTTAAATTTTACATTTAAAACGGTTTGAAACAAATTTATACCTAGTATGCAAAACATACCGCCCCATGCCAAAATTCGCCATTTTTTGCTTTTGAAAAATGATGAAAACATTATCTACCTTTATTGAAAGTTTATTTCAAAATCAATTTTAGCAAATTTGATATTAATTTTTATTTTAACGCCTTAAAATTTCGCAAATTTCCCAAATTTCGCAAATTTCAGAACTTTTAAACCAAAATTTAGCTAAAATCCTTGCCGTTATTTTCAAATCAAAGGAGTGGTTATGCAAAAAAGCGTAAAAAAGGTAGTTCTAGCGTATTCTGGCGGACTTGATACGAGTATTATTTTAAAATGGCTTGGCGATAATTATGGTTGCGAAGTGGTAACCTTCACCGCTGATATCGGTCAAAACGAAGACCTAGCCCCAATCAAAGACAAAGCCCTAAAACTAGGTATTAAACCAGAAAATATTTTTATTGAAGATTTAAGAGAAGAGTTTGTAAAAGAGTATGTTTTCCCTATGTTTCGCGCAAATGCAGTCTATGAGGGCGAGTATTTGCTAGGCACAAGTATCGCTAGACCGCTAATTGCGAAAAAAATGGTCGAAATCGCGCAAAAAACAGGCGCAGACGCTGTAAGCCACGGCGCTACTGGCAAAGGAAACGATCAAGTTCGCTTCGAGCTTGGTGCATACGCGCTAAAACCTGATATAAAGGTCATCGCTCCATGGCGCGAGTGGGATTTAAACAGCCGCGAAAAGTTGCTAGCCTATGCGCAAAAGCATGGTATTGATATCACCAAAAAACCGGGCAAATCACCATATTCAATGGACGCAAATTTACTTCATATTTCTTATGAGGGCTTGGTGCTAGAAGATCCAAACCACGCCCCAGAAGATGATATGTGGAGATGGAGCAACGATCCTAAAAACGCCCCAGATGAGAGCGAAATCATCGAAATCGAGTATGCTAATGGCGATCCAATCGCGCTAAATGGCAAAAAACTAAAAGCGCATGAAATTTTACACGAATTAAACAATCTCGGCGCCAAACACGGTATCGGCAGACTTGATTTAGTCGAAAATCGCTATGTCGGTATGAAAAGTAGAGGTTGCTACGAAACCCCAGGCGGCACAATCCTTCTCAAAGCTCACCGCGCGATAGAGAGCCTCACACTAGATCGTGGCGCAGCGCACCTAAAAGACGAGCTTATGCCAAAATACGCTGAGCTGATCTACAATGGCTTTTGGTTTAGCCCAGAGCGAATCATGCTTCAAAGCCTAATCGACAAATCACAAGAGTGCGTAAATGGTGTAGTTCGCATAGAGCTATACAAAGGAAATGTGATTGTAAGAGGCAGAGAGAGCAAAGATAGCTTGTTTAATGTTGAATTTAGCACATTTGAAGAAGACGCTGTATTTAACCAAAAAGACGCAGACGGCTTTATCAAGCTAAATGCGCTTAGATTTATCATCGCAGGAAAAAGCGGTCGAAAATTTTAAAATTTAAAAGGAAATTTAATGAAAGTTTTACTTATAAAAGATGTCAAAGGGCTAGGAAAAGCCGGTGAAATCAAAGAAGTAAAAGACGGATATGGAAATAATTTTTTGATAGGAAAGGGCTTTGCGCTAGCTGCGACTAACGAGGTTTTGCGCAAATACGAGGCTGGCAAACGAAAAGAAGCCGAGCTAGAAAAAGAGGAAATCGACAAAACTACCGAGCTTAAAGAGGCGTTAAAAAATGTCCGATTAAAAATCGCAAAACAAGCAGGCACAAATGGCGCACTTTTTGGTTCAGTTACAAAAGAAGAGATCGCAACTGCGCTAAAAGAGCAGAAAAATTTCGACATAGATAAAAAAGTCTTGGAAGTCGAAAATATAAAAAGTGTCGGAATTTACGATGTTTCGGCGAAATTTAAACACGGCATTGTGGCAAAATTTGAAATAGATGTGGTAGCAGAGTAATGTTTGAAGCAACTACGATTTTAGCTTACAAAGGCAAAAGTGGCTCAGTTATCGGCGGAGACGGGCAGGTAACCTTCGGAAATACCGTGCTTAAAGGCAATGCGACTAAAATTCGCAAAATAGGCAAAGACGGAAGCGTGCTAGCTGGATTTGCAGGAAGCACAGCCGATGCGTTTAATCTCTTTGATATGTTTGAAAAATGCCTTGATAACGCAAAGGGCGAACTTTTGAAAGCTGTGGTGGAATTTAGCAAAGAGTGGCGCAAGGATAAATATCTGCGCAAACTCGAAGCTATGATGCTTGTAGTGGATAGAAAAAATATATTTTTGCTAAGTGGCACGGGCGATGTCGTCGAGCCAGACGATGGTCGCCTAGCGGCCATTGGAAGTGGCGGAAACTACGCATTAAGCGCAGCTAGGGCATTGGATAGGTTTGGAATTTTAAGCGAAGAGGATTTGGTAAAAGAGAGCCTAAAAATAGCTGGTGAAATTTGCATTTACACAAACGAAAACATTAAAACTTACGCAATCTGGGACGATAAATAGATGATGACACCAAAGGAAATTGTTAAAAATTTAGATGATTATGTAATCGGACAAAAGGATGCTAAACGCACGATAGCAGTCGCACTTCGCAATCGCTATCGCCGTATGAGATTAAGCGATGATATGAGGGGCGAGGTTACCCCGAAAAATATCCTTATGATAGGCTCTACTGGCGTGGGAAAAACAGAAATCGCGCGAAGATTATCAAAAATGTTTGGTTTGCCATTTATCAAAGTGGAGGCTAGTAAATACACAGAAGTGGGCTTTGTAGGGCGAGATGTGGAGTCTATGGTGCGAGATTTGGCAGCTGCGGCTGTAAATTTAGTCAGAAATGAAGAATTTGAAAAAAACAAAGACAAAATCGACGAGTATATCGAGCAAAAAATTTTAGAAAAGCTTATGCCGCCATTGCCTCGCGGGGCTAGCGAAGAGAAAAACGCAGAGTATGCCAAAAGCTACGAAAAAATGCGTGAAAAACTGCTTAGCGGGAGTTTGGACGAGAAATTAATCGAAATCGAAATCAGCGAAAACACGCTAGAATCAAACTCAAATTTACCGCCAGAAATGGCAAATATGCAAGAAAATTTCATTAAAGTCATCGGTATAGCGACAAAAAAAACAAAAAAAGAGCTTAAAATTAAAGACGCCAAAGTTGCCCTTAAAAACGAAGCTAGCGAGAAAATTTTGGATATGGAAAGCGTAAAGGCGGAGGCGATGAGACGGGCTAGGGAAGAGGGCATTATCTTTATCGATGAGATTGATAAGGTAGCCGTTAGCTCTAACGGTTCGCGCCAAGATCCGAGCAAAGAGGGCGTTCAGCGCGATTTGCTTCCGATTGTGGAGGGTTCGAGCGTGAGTACGAAATTTGGCAATTTAGACACTGACCACATTTTATTTATCGCAGCTGGGGCGTTTCACATAAGCAAACCAAGCGATTTGATCCCAGAGCTTCAAGGCAGATTTCCGCTTCGCGTGGAGCTTGAAAGCTTAGATGAAAACGCGCTTTACGAAATTTTAACCAAGCCAAAAAATTCGCTCTTGAAGCAATACTGCGCGCTTTTAGCAACCGAGGGCGTGGAGTTAGAATTTAGCGAAAGTGGCATAAAAGCACTTGCCAAATACGCTGCTCAGGCAAACGCTCAGGTCGAAGACATCGGCGCTAGACGACTTCATACCATAATGGAAAAGGTGTTAGAAGACATCAGCTTCGAAGCCGATGAGCATAGTGGCGAAAAGGTCGTGATTGATGAAAATTTAGTCAGCCAAAAGCTAGGCGTAATCGTAAGTAACGACGATTTGGCAAAATATATTCTTTAAATTTTGCGGGAAATTTCAATGAAAAGCGGATTTGTTACACTTATCGGACGCACGAACGCTGGAAAAAGCTCGTTTTTAAACTATCTTTTGGGTGAGCAAATTTCGCTTGTCTCGCACAAAATAAACGCCACACGCCGTAAAATCAACGGCATAGTTATGCATGGGGATGATCAAATCATCTTTGTCGATACCCCAGGACTTCACGAGAGCGAGAAGCTGATGAATAAGCTTATGGTCGAAGTGGCGCTCAAAGCCATTGGGGACGGCGATTTGACGCTGTTTTTAGCGCCTGTGCATGATAGCGTGGAAAACTACGCCAAATTTGTCGAGCTAAATCCCACTGCCAAACATATCGTGATTTTGACTAAAATCGATGAAGTAAATGACGAAAAAATCGTTAAAAAACTGCTTGAATATCAAAAATTTCAAGATAAATTTGAAGCCATAATTCCAGTTAGTATCAAAAAAAATATCTACAAACGCCAAATTTTGGACGAAATTTGCAAATTTCTGCCCGAGCACGAGTATTTTTACGATCCTGAAATTTTAAGCACTACAAATGAAAAAGATATTTACCGCGAATTTATCCTGCAATCTATTTTCGAAAATACCAATAGCGAGGTGCCGTATTCGAGTGATGTTTTAATCGAAAAAGTGATAGAAAAGCCAAATTTAATCTCAATTTATGCTCAGATTATTACCGACACAAACTCTCATAAAGAAATTTTAATTGGCAAAAATGGTGAAACAATTAAGAGAATAGGAATTAGAGGAAAAAAAATAATTTCCGCCTTTAAAAACATTAAAATTTACTTAAAGTTAATAGTTTTGGTAAAAAAAGGGTGGAAAAATGATGAAAATGGCGTAAAAAGGCACTTTATCTATTGACATTTCATTTTATTTTTATTATTATTCGTAGATATTTAATTTCATTTAAAGAAGTGGAGTGTTATGGCAAGAAATAGTAAAAATGCTACTTCGGTTGTTGCAATCAACAAAGTCACGCAAACCATATTCGGTCTAAGTGAAAATGAAGTTTTTGAACACGATTTTTCTAAATCAAATCGTGCGAAAGAGACTTACATTTCTTATGTACCTTATAAGGATGTAATGACAACAACGGTCGAAATAAGCAAGACTGTCGCGGATGACGATTTGTTAGACACTATCGTCGTTAAGGTTTATGAGGAGCTAGGTCTTGACACTGCTCTGGATTATAAAATTACATATAGCGAAGTTATCGGTGCTAATAGCGATGATAGAGTATTTAATGTATTCGTCGTCGATAACACAAAATTAACTGCTGAATTTGATGCTATCGCAGCTCGCACAAATTACATCGATTATGTCGCTATGGCACCGTTTCTTTACGAAAATCTCTATGCTCGTGGAATTTTGACAAGAGACGGAATTGATTGTTTTGTTTATCTGCAAAGAGATGACGCGTTTTTGGTCGTCTATCAAAACGGTGAATATTTTCAATCAAGACAGCTTAGATACAATCTCAAATTCTTGCACGACAAATTTTCTGAATTGGTCGGAAATAGAATGGAAGAGGCTGAATTCTTTAAATTACTTGCAACACAAGGTATAAATTTAGAAAATCCAGCTGAGAGAGATTATATGATTCAAATTTTCGATGATATGTTCTACTATATCAACGATGTTTTGAACGGTATATCTAAGGTCTATAATATAAATATTCAAAGTATTTATATCGGCACAGATATCGGCAAAATCCCTGCTATCGAGGTTTTTGTAGAAAACAATCTAAAAATCGACTACAAAGATTTCAATTTTAGCGTAGCGATTAATGCGAAAGATTATCCGCTTACTCAACTAGATACTTTGATGTTTTTAGCTGGACAACAATACTTGGCTGAGCCAGATGATGATCACAACTACTCACCATTTATGCGCCCACCACCATTAAATCAAAGATATAGCGGTAAATTGATTGGCTATGTTTTGGGTGGTTTATTGCTTGGTGCTGCTTACCCTGCATATCAATTCGGCTATGGTTATTACAACAATATGATAGCCGATGAGAAAACAACAGAATATCAAGGATTAGAATCAGAGCTTGTCCCTGCAAGAGCGCAAGTCAAAGAAGCAAAAGAAAAAACTGCCAAAGTCAAAGAGGAATTTGGCGTAAGAAATAAAGATTTAGGCGATCGCAGTAGTTTGATTAACGAAATTTTTAGTAAGAAAAATGAGTATGCTATGAAAGGTATGTCTGTATTTGACCTTACTAATATGATTGTTAAAAACAGAGGAAAATTGGTAAGAATAGGCAACGATGATAGAAATATCACCGTAGAAGTTCATACTAAAAATGACAAGCAAATGACAGAGTTGCTAGAAGATATAAGCCAAAAAGCAAAATATGGCGTATATACTGAAACAATCGTCTTGCAAGGCAAAGATGACAGTGTCGTCTATGATAGTAATATAAGTGTGGAGGTGCGCTAATGAGAAAAAAAGGTTCATTAGATCAAATTGATGAATGGTTTGCAGCCAAAGGCAATGGTGCCAACAACTACTTATATTTAGGTTTGATTTTGGCGGCAGTTATTGCTTATTTTGGATTGAGTACATATTCTGCGCCATATTTGGAAGAAAGTGAGAGCAATTTAGCTAGTGCTGCCCAAAAACTAGAAGATTCTCAAAGAGAGTATGATACTGACTTTAACAGCAACCCTGCTGGCAAAGTTGCACAAGAAAGAGCTACTTTAAAACGCGAAGAGACAAATTTGGAAAATGCTGTTAATAAAATCAACTATTTAGATGTAAAATTGACAGAGATTTCAAAGCTAACATACAATGAGAAAAACTGGGCTACCTTTATGGATAGTTTAACAACACTGGCCGAGAATAATAATATCAAAATTCATAGCATTACTAGCTCTAAAAAAGAGCCAAGTGCTAAAAATGTATTCAAGCCAGAAGCATTGTTGAATATCGATGTTAAATTTGAAGGTGCTTTTCAAAATGTTGTTAGATATGTAAATTTAATTGAACAATCAGAAATGATTGTAGATGTTAATAAGATGGATATCAGTGGCACCGAGGAAGGTAAAATTGGTGGCACGGTTGGTATGTCTATCTGGGGAGTGAATTACAAATGAAAAAGATAATTTTATGTTCGTTTGTTTTGTCTAGTGTGCTTTTTGGAGCAGATGAGCCTAAGGGTCTATCTGATGAAGTAAGAGCATTTCAAGATAGATATAATGGTATGTTTGCTAACCTAAATAAGCCAAGAGTGGGTCTTAGTGATTCTCAAATCGCATCTTTGCCAGATCCATTTTATCCGCGTGAGGCTAATACTGGTCCTGCTGAGCCTGTGGTGAAAAAAACAGAAGGTTTAGGTTATCAGTTGCTTGGTATCATGGGCAATAAAGTTAAATTAAATGACAAATGGTATGGACTAGGTGATTATATCGGTTCATATAAAATTGTCCAAATAACTGGCAATAGCGTTATTGTCGCTAATAACGAAGATAATAAAATCGAATTAAAACTAAAACAAGGAAATCAAAATGTCACTATTACATACAAGTAAGAAACTTAGCTTAGCTGCTATGCTTGCATTATCGCTTGGTGTCACAGGTTTATCTGCTGCTTCAAACTGCGATAGAAAGGCTTTGAATATTAAGGTTAATGATGTTGTAACGCTAAATGAAATGCTAACACAATTATCTGATATGTGTAGATTTTCTGTCGTTGCAAAAGATGCTATGGCACAAGAAGAGCTTGCAAAAGAGCTTCAAGGTGTTAGCATTAAAGATATGTCATTAAGAGAGGTTTTTGATTTATTGATCAAAGAAAACAACCTTAGCTATGATTACTCGAACAATGTTCTTAAAATTTCTGCATTAGAGACAAGGACATTTAAGGTAGATTATATCACTTCTGTAAGAGAGGGAGTGGCTACTACAAAAGCCTCTGTTGATTCATCTCCTATCGAGGTAGGTGATGATATTGATGATGCTAAATTAGATGATAACAAAATCACTTCTACTGAGAAATTTGATTTTTGGGAAAAAATCAGTGATGATATCACTAGTATTTTAAATAACGGCACAGAAAAATATGTAGCCGTAGCTCCTATTATCAATCAAAATGCTGGTTTGATTACTGTAACTGCTACAAAATCTCAAATTGCTCGTGTTGATAGCTATTTGAAAAGTATGCAAAAACGCCTTGGCAGACAGGTTTTGCTTGATGTAAATATTATTTCTGTCGAGTTGCACAATGAATACACAACAGGTATCGATTGGAGTAAATTCCAACTTGGTTTCAATACTTACATAGACAATGCTGGAACAGCTAGTTTGTTTAATTTCGGAAATTCAGTTGGCAGAACTATTACAAATGGCACTGGCGGTAATGCTGCATTAAATGTCGGAACTACTACTGGCGGTACTACTAATCAATGGTCTGGCAAAACAAGCACTAGCAACGGTGCTTGGGCTATCGGCGCGAACTTGAATTTCAGCATTGATGGTATGATTAACTTCTTGGAGACTAAGGGTAAAACAAAAGTTGTATCTAGCCCTAAGGTAACTACTATGAATAACCAACCAGCGATTATTTCTGTTGGTGATACTATCAACTATTTATTGCTAGAAAGCGCTACTTCTCTAACTGCGGCAAGTGATGGTAGCTCTGTCACATCTGATCAAACACAATACTCTATTTTTATCGGTATTTTGTTAAATATCTTGCCAGAAATTTCAGATGATAATAGAATTATGCTTAGAATCAATCCGTCTTTGAGTAGCTTTAAATACGCAGAAGATGATGTGAAAACTAGCACACCTAGAAATATCGCTCCTGATACACTTCAAAAGAAACTTTCAAGTGTAGTTTGGGTTGATGATGGTGATACTGTAATCCTTGGTGGTTTGATTGGTCAAACAAAATCTAAAAATAATACTAGAGTTCCGATTTTGGCTGAAATTCCTCTTGTAGGAAATTTATTCAAAAGCACAGCTGATGTTTTAAGCACAACTGAGCTTATTTTTGTCGTAACTCCGCATATTATCGACAATACAGGCGCTCCTTTGGCTACATCGCTAAAAGAGCTTGGTTACTCAAAATCAATTTATGAAAAATAATGAGTAACACTTATACCTCTATTAAAGAGATATTTATCGAAGATAACGAAGTCTCAGACTTCGTTAATCTCGATAAATCAACTCTTGCATACCATAAAATTTTAAATGCCCTACAAAAACCGCTTAAACTGATTTTGTTTTATGGCAAACCAGGTTGCGGAAAGACCTTTTTGCTAAATAAAATCAAGGTCGATTTGGAAAAAAAGGTTAAGGTTGTATTTGTGCCACAACCTTTTTTTGATGAAAAAGAGTTTTTTTTAGAGCTATATTCTCAAATTTTCCACTCTAACCCAGTTGCGCCAATCGATAACTACGAAAATTTTATGAGAGTTTATCGCGAAAGACTTGGGATTACAGGTGGAGGTGCAGCCGTGGAGCAGGTGGTAATCTTGCTTGATGAAGCTCAGCTTTATCCTGGAAATTTGATTGAAAAAATTAGATTAATGGCGGATTCTAGGTTATTTAAATTTTTATTTACAGTGCATAAAACAGATGAGGAAGATCGTCTTGCCAAAGATTATTTTA
Source organism: Campylobacter sp. JMF_01 NE2 (assembly GCF_027737365.1). Lineage (NCBI taxonomy): Bacteria > Pseudomonadati > Campylobacterota > Epsilonproteobacteria > Campylobacterales > Campylobacteraceae > Campylobacter > Campylobacter sp. JMF_01 NE2. The sequence goes on from NZ_JAOVTR010000002.1 coordinate 17,744, forward strand.
AAACCAGAATTTGGGAGAGTATAGAGCTTCCAAACTCAAATTTAGGCGAGGTGAAGCTGTATATAGAAAAAAAATTAGTTTTTCATGGTTTTCAACAATATTATTTTATGTTTAGCGATGACAATTTTGATTTAATCCTAAATTTAACTGATGGAAATATGAGAAACATAAATAAATTAATGTATAAAATGTATGAGCTGTTTGAGTATTACGAGGCAAATAAGCCAACAGAGATTAGTTTTGCTCAAATCAATAATAAAATCATAGAAATGGCGGCCATTGGCACAGGGATAATCGATGCTTGAATTTTACGAAGTTAATGAATTAGAAAAAAAATGGGAAGAATACAACAAAAACAAAAAGCAATTTTCCTTTTTGAAATCTAAGCCAAATTTTGTATTTAAATTTGACAAGACGATTTTAGGGCTTTTGGCTTTGATTTCTATCGCGATTGGCGCGATTTTTTGGTTGCTTAAAGACGACGACAAAGTCAGCATGGCTAGCATAAACGAAAATATCCAAAATGAACCTGCCATAAGCGATGTCGTGCCAAACCCTGCGCCGCAGGTCCAGCCTACCATAAATACTGCTCCGCAAACTGAGGTTGCCGCGCAAAATAGTGAAATTTCGCGCGCAGATTATAATATCAGCGCCCCAGCAAACGATACTAACCGAGCGCAAAATGTAGAACGCCCAAGCCTAAATATCAACGATGTGGGCGTGCTATCTAGCGAGGATTCTGGCGGTTTTAAGATCACAAACACATACGAAAATTCTGCCAATAACCAAAATTTTGCTAACCAAAATTTTGCAAACGGGGGATTTAATCAGGGTTTTAACCAGGCTAACAATGTGCCAAATTTTAACCCAAATGCTCAAAATTTCAATCAGCCGATGAAAAACGAGATTATTGATTTTGGTAAGGCTCCATTACCACCAAAACAAAATGTCGCTTCTAACGCGCCAGCCCCTGTAAATAGGGCTCCGATTAGTTCTCGCCTTGAAATTCGCACTTCAAATTTAAGCTCTGAGCGACAGAGTTTGGAGAGTAAATTTTATGCGACAAATAAAATCGAGTATTCACTTTCCTTGGCCGAGGAAGCTTATAATAAAAAAGATTATGACAATGCGATAAAATGGGCTTTAACATCAAATGAGATTGATAAAAACAATATTAATAGCTGGATAATTTTTGCCAAAGCTAATTATAAAAAAGGTCGCAAAGATGACGCTATTTACGCGCTAGAAACATTTAATTCTAAGGCTAAAAATGGCGAAATTGCGAATTTAATAAATCAAATCAAAAGCGGTGCGCTATGAGAGTATTTTTATTTTTAACGCTAATTTTGGGCTCTGTTTTCGCTGTCAATGTCGATGATGTGCGAAACTGGGATCAAATCGGTCAATATAATAGAATTTGCCAAGAAAGCGTTAGAAATCTCTTTATCGAGGAGCAAAACGAGGCGCTAGCAAACACTTACGCGAAAGCTTGCCTAAAAATGGATAGGGTAAATGAGCTAGTCGTGCCAATGGTAATGCTGTATAAAACAAAGGAAACTAGGGAAAATGCCTCTTTGTATTCGACCATAGTTTTCCAAAAGAAAATGCTTTATTTAGCGCTTTGCGACGGCGTGGATATTTCGTATATCAGAACGCCGAAGATTAATTATATTTTGTCTGAAATTTTTGATAAATTCGTAGAGAAAACATACACCAAAAAAGGCGATGCGTATGTTTTTACCCTAGATGACGGCGAAAAAGCCGAGCTTTTTATCAAAGAAGAAGAGGGAGTAAAAAAAATGGTGGTGGCAATCTATGCCGGTGAAAAACTTAGCTCGATTAAAATTTATTGGTGATTGATATGACAAAGATAGAAGAGCAGATTGTTTCAATTCTAATAAAAAATAATGTCCTAACCCAAGCTATCGTCCCTGAAATTCAGGAGAAAATGGATATTGGTTTGACCCTTGGCGAAGTTTTGGTCGGCGACAACTATTTAAGTCAAGAAAATTTTTGCTTGATTTTAGCTGAGCTTTACAAACGCAGACAGATCGATTACGAAGATGTCCGTGAGAAATTTTCAATCGATCAAAAAGAATTTTTGCAAGTTTTGGCTAAAAAGCAAAATTTAACCTATATGAATTTAGACGATGTTGATATCGATTTTAAACTATCTGAGCGCGCTCCGATGGCGCAACTTAAAAAATTTGGCGTAATTCCTGTAAGGGCGGACGATTTAAATATCTATGTTGCGTTTTCTGATCCATTTAATATGGAAGCTCAGGATAGAATTCAAGCGATTTTTAACAAACACCTTCTAAAAATTGTCGTAGCCGATCCAAATCAAGTAAATAAATATATGTCTAAACTCGAACTTTCCGAGAGTATCAAAGATTTGGTCGCTACTATTAGAAAAGAGCTTGCTAGCACGGGCGGTAGTGGCACAGGCGATGATACATCTGCGATTTTGCAGCTTATCGAGATGATTGTAAAACAATCAATCATTATGCGCGGTAGCGATATTCACATAGAGCCTACTGAGAATAACTGCGTCGTGCGCACCAGAATTGACGGTATGTTGCAAGAAATTTTTATTTTTGATAAAGACATTTATCCGCCACTTGTGAGCCGTTTGAAACTGCTTTCAAATATGGATATCGCAGAGCGTAGAAAGCCACAAGACGGCCGTTTTTCTATGACGATTTCTGGGCGCGAATACGATTTTCGTATCTCGACACTGCCTATTATCAATGGCGAATCTACCGTTATGCGTATTTTGGATAAATCCAAGGTTATCATTAGCCTTGAAAAGCTTGGTATGCACCCAGAAAGCTTTAAAAAATTCAGCAATGCAATGCACGCACCGTATGGCATTATCCTAGTTACTGGACCAACCGGTAGTGGTAAATCAACCACACTATATGCGGCACTAAACGATGTCAAAAGTGTCGATACAAAAATCATTACCGTTGAAGACCCTGTTGAGTATCAGGTAAATTTAATACAACAAGTCCATGTTAATGAAAAAGCAGGCCTTACATTTGCGTCGGCTTTGCGCTCGATTTTGCGTCAAGACCCTGATATTATAATGATCGGTGAGATTCGTGACCAAGAAACGCTTAGAATCGCGATTCAAGCGGCTCTTACTGGACACTTGGTCTTTTCTACACTACACACAAATGACGCTGTTAGTGCGATACCAAGAATTGTAGATATGGGAATTGAGAGTTACTTAATCAGTGGTGCGCTTATTGCGGTCGAGGCTCAACGCCTTGTGCGCAAGCTATGCCCGCACTGCAAACAACCGACAAATGTGCCAAAATCTATGCTCGATCAGTTAAAAGAATTTTTACCTGAGCAGTATAAATTTTTCAAAGCAGTTGGTTGTGATCAATGTGGTCAGACAGGTTATATGGGTCGTGAGATGATAAGTGAAATTTTGCCTATTACAGATCGTATGCAAAGCCTGATTGCAAATGGTGGCTCGAAAGACGATATGAGAGCTTTGGCGAAAGAGGAGGGCTTTATCGATATGTTTGAAGACGGCATTATTCGTGCAGCTCGTGGAGTAACAAGTATAGAAGAAATTTATAGGGTGGCTAAACAATGAAAGATTTAAATGTAAATATGAACGCTGGTGGAAAACGCCAGCAAATGCGACTAAAAGTCAATAACAAGGTCAATGCGAACAACCTAATGAAACAACGCTCAGGCGGTTCGATTTCTAGACGCGCTCAAACGCAAAATTTGGGTAATATCACAGGCGATTTTAAAACCCAAGTAAGTCGTTTAATGGGCGGTAGTGGCAAGGTAAAAACTCTGCCATTAGTTGCTGCTATTAGACAGCTTTCTGTTATGACAAACGCTGGTATTTCTATCCACGACTCTATTAAAGAGGTCGCAAGAGCGACAGAGGATAAGACGCTAAAAGGCATTTTTAGCGCGATGAACGATGACCTTAATGCAGGTCTTAGCCTTACTGAATCAGCGGAGAAATTCCGCCCACAACTAGGCGATGTCGTCGTAGCAATGGTAAGCCTTGGTGAGGCCACAGGTAATATGGCCGAATCACTTGCTAAGCTAGCTTCTATGCTTACTGAACTTTACGAAAACCAAAGAAAATTTAAAAAGGCTATGCGCTATCCGATGACTTTGATGATTGTTATGGCGATAGCATTTACGATTTTGATGATGTATGTTGTGCCTAAATTCCGCGAAATTTTCGAAGAGCTCGGCGCAGATTTGCCACTTCCTACAAGAATTTTGCTAGGAATTGAAAGTGCGCTTAGCAATTATGGTGGCTATATTTTGCTTGGTATCATCGTTACGATTGTGGGTCTTAAATGGCTCTATAAAAACAACGATCAGTTTAAAATCGGCTGGGATAGGGGAATTTTAAAGGTTTATTTGTTTGGTAAGATTATTTTTTACTCTACGATGTCAAGATTTATGCTGATTTTTACCGAGCTAGTTCGCGCTGGTATTCCTATCGCAGATGCCCTTGATACGGCTGTTTTGATGGTCGATAACCACACGCTAAAAGAAAAACTTTCAAGCGTTAAAATCGCTGTTCAACAAGGTGTTAGCCTAACAGAGGCTTTTGAGAATACTGGACTTTATGAGAGTATGCTTATCCAGATGATTAGCGCTGGTGAGCAGGCTGGTAACCTTGATAAAATGCTTGGAAATGTCGCTGATTATTACAAAGAGAAATTTGACGATATTATCGATAATATTTCTAGCTATGTTGAGCCGATTATGCTATTTTTCATGGCTGGTATGGTATTGCTACTCGCTCTTGGTATCTTTATGCCAATGTGGGATTTGGGAAAAGCTGTCAAAAACTAAAACAAAATCCGCGTCCAAATCGGGCGCGGATTTATCTCAACTTCGTAAAATTCTAGTTTTCAAATAAAATTTTAACCTTAAATTTGCTAAAATTGCGCTTTTTATTTTCAAAGGATTTATCATAATAAAAGAAGTATATTTTATAATCGTCTCGGCTATAATTTTGTTTTTTGGATTTGCTACGATTGCGCCTGATTCGGCTCTTGTCGGCAGTGCTGGCAATGCAATTCGCTCGGTAAATTTAGGGCTTTTTGGTTATTTTTCATATATTTATCCGCTATTTTTACTAGGGCTTGTCTATATCGCGTATCGCTATTTCAGGGGATTTGATTTTAGATTTTTTGAATTTTGCATAGGCGTGATTTTGCTATTTTTCACCGTGCTTTTTGTGCAATCAAGCATTATCGGCGATAGCGGCGGAATCATCGGTAGCGCGGTCATAAATCAGCTAAGGCAGTTTGTGGGAAGCGTGGGGATTTGGATTTTTAATCTAACGCTTTTTGTTCTTTCGCTGGTGCTGATTTTCGAGGATAAGCTTACAAATATTATCAAAAATTCTTTTATCAAAGAGCAAACTAGCGAGGCAAGAAGTGAAATTTCGCGCGAACAAACTCGCCAAAGAGCCACAAGGGCGCAAACCGAGCTAAAACCAAAACCTCTTAAAAAAGACAGAGCCGAATTTAGCGAAAAACAAGAGAGTAAAATCGAAAAATTTCTAACCGAGCAAAGCGATGATTTGGAGGGTGAAAATTTAGATTTAAATTTAGAAAAAGAGCCAAATTCGCAAAATGAAATTTTAGAGCCAAATTCTAAAAAGTCAAATTCCAAAAAACCATCTTCGCTAAAAAAAGTCGAGCATTTAAGCGAGGTTGCCGAAAACAAAAAACTTCTTGATGAGCTAGAAAAGGGCAAAATAGACAAACCGCAAAATTTCGCCCTTCCGCCACTTGATTTTTTGGAAAATCCGCCTAAAAAACAAAATATAATCGATGAGAGCGAAATAGATCAAAAAATCTTTGATTTGCTCGATAAACTTCGCAAATTTAAAATCGATGGCGATGTCGTTCGCACATACTCAGGTCCCGTGGTTACGACATTTGAGTTTCGCCCAGCAGCGCACATTAAGGTTAGCAAAATCCTAACCCTCCAAGATGATTTGGCTATGGCTCTGCGCGCGCAGACGATCCGTATCCAAGCCCCGATTCCTGGCAAAGATGTCGTAGGTATCGAAATTCCAAATCAAGAGGCTCAGACAATTTATTTGCGTGAAATTTTTGAAAGCGAGGTTTTTAAAACAGCTTCTAGTCCGCTTACTATGGCGCTTGGTAAGGATATCGTGGGTCAGCCTTTCGTCACAGATCTGAAAAAACTCCCGCATCTACTCATCGCAGGAGGAACAGGAAGCGGTAAAAGTGTCGGCGTAAATGCCCTTATTTTAAGCCTTTTGTATAGAAATTCGCCAAAAACCCTGCGCCTAATAATGGTCGATCCAAAAATGGTTGAATTTAGGCTTTATGAGGATATCCCACACCTGCTAACACCGATTATTACTGAGCCAAAAAAAGCTATAACCGCCCTTGGAAATGTCGTGGCTGAAATGGAGCATAGATATCGCATAATGGCTGATAATAGGGTCAAAAATATCGAAAGTTATAATGCCAAAATTTCAAAAGAAAATGGCGAAATTTTGCCTTATATTGTGGTTGTGATAGATGAATTTGCCGACCTTATTATGACAGGTGGAAAAGAGGTCGAAACCAACATAGTGCTTTTAGCTCAAAAGGCAAGAGCATGCGGAATCCACCTCATCATAGCAACTCAACGCCCAAGCAAAGAGATTGTAACAGGCCTAATCAAAGCAAATATGCCAAGTCGCATTAGCTTTAAGGTTCGCTCATATACAGATAGTCGCATAATCCTAGATCAAATGGGATCTGAAAGCCTGATAGGGAAAGGCGATATGCTCTTTATGCCACCAAGTGGAAGCACTACGATTCGCCTGCATGCGCCATTTAGCACAGAAGATGAGATAAATGCCATAGCTGAGTATTTGCGTTCGCAAGAAAGCGTGGTTTATGATGAGAGATTTTTAGCCGAAAACGATAGCCAAAAAGAGGGCGCAGGTATGATGGATCCGCAAAATATGGAGCTTGATGAGCTGTTTGAAGAGGCGAAAAATATCATTTTAAGCGAAGAAAAAACTTCGATTAGCTATTTGCAACGCCGTCTTAAAATCGGCTACAACCGCGCCGCTACAATCATCGAGCAGTTAGAGCAAATGGGAATTTTAAGTGAAGTTAATGCCAAAGGGCAAAGAGATATCATCAAATAAATTTGGCTAAATTTTGAAATTTAAATGGAGTAAAATTTGAGAACAGATCAGTGGCTGTTTTATTTCACGGTTGCATTAATCACCATAGGCATTGTATTTTCGCTATCCTTGACCTCATATACCACGCTTGCAAGCGATACTGAGCCACTATATTTTTTCAAAAAACAATGGATATTTGGTATGTTTAGCATTTTCCTTATGTGGGGGCTTTCGCAGTTTAACCCAGATAAGGTTTTGACGCCGTTTTGTATGGTTTTGTGGGTGGTATCTGGGCTAGTGATGATTTCAATGGGCTTCATGCCCAAATCAATCGTATCAGAGGTAAATGGAGCGGCTAGGTGGATAAAAATCGCAGGCATTAGTATCGCTCCGGTGGAATTTTTCAAAGTCGGCTTTATATATTTTTTGGCGTGGAGTTTCTCGCGCAAGATGAACCACACCAAAAAAACGGTTTGGCAAGAGATTAAAATTTGGGTTCCGTATGTCTTTCTTTTCGCGATTTTTGGCATAGTTATCGCCATAGGACAAAAAGATCTTGGTCAAGTGGCTGTTTTGGCTGCGACGATGATATGTATGTCATTTTTCGCAGGCACAAGTATGAGGCTAGTTGGCATAGTGGTGGGAATAATCGGCATTTTGGGTTATACCTTTATCGTCACTAGTCCGCACAGAATCGTGAGAATTCGCTCATGGTGGGCTGGCGTGCAAGATGCTATCACTCCGTTTCTCTCCCCAGAAACAGCCGCTAAGGTTCGCGTAGATGATGCGAATATGCCTTACCAAGTCGGCCATTCGCTAAATGCCATAAACAACGGCGAGCTAATGGGTGCTGGGCTAGGGCAGGGAAGCTTCAAACTAGGCTATCTTAGCGAGGTGCATACTGACTTCGTGCTAGCTGGCATTGCCGAGGAGATTGGATTTTTTGGAATTCTTGGCGTTGTTTTGCTCTTTTCTGCGATGCTTGCTAGGGTCTTTCGCATAGCTTCAAAATCCGTAAATAGCGTATATTTTCTCTTTGGGCTTGGCATTGCTTTTATGCTATTTTTCTCATTTTGTCTAAATTCTTACGGAATTACTGGGTTAATCCCTATGAAGGGTATCGCTGTGCCGTTTCTAAGCTATGGCGGAAGCCATGTCATAGCTGCTTCAATGGCGGTTGGATTTATACTTATGATTAGCAAACGCGCAAATTTAAGGAGCTGAAAATGATAGCAATCAGTGGTGGTGGCACAGGCGGGCATTTAAGTATCGCAAAAAGTTTAGGCACTGAGCTTAAAAATCGCGGAATAAGGGCGATTTTTATCGGTTCGACCAACGGCCAAGACAGAGCGTGGTTTGAAAATAGCGAAATTTTCGAGCGGGCGTATTTTTTGGAAAGCTCTGGCGTGGTGAATAAAAAGGGTCTTAGCAAATTTGCTTCTTTGATTAATATTTTAAAACTATCTTTGAAATGTCGTAAAATTTTCAAAGAAAATGGCGTAAAAGCCGTAATCAGCGTGGGCGGATATAGCTCGGCTCCGGCTTCGTTTGCGTCTTTGTTTTTTTTCAAGCCACTTTTTATCCACGAGCAAAACGCCATTTTAGGGCGGTTAAACGACCTTTTAGAGCCGTTTTGCAAGAAAATTTACAGCCCATATTCTAGGGAAAAATTCGAGCTTCCCACAGCTTGTGGTTGCGTGACGAAATTTACGCAGGATAATACCCAGTGCATAAGCGATAAATTCGACTATCCAGTAAGTGACATTTTTTTCGAAAAATCTAGAATTCGAAGCGAAGTAAAGACGATAATTTTCTTAGGCGGTTCGCAAGGGGCGAGTTTTATCAATACTCTTGCTTCAAATTTAGCGCCAAAGCTCGTTAAAATGGGCTATGAGATTATTCATCAATGTGGCGAAAAAGAGTTTGAAAAATACAGCGAATTTTATAAAAACGCGAATTTAAATGTCGAGCTCGTGGGATTTAGCAAAAATTTGGTCGATTTGATCTCAAAGGCTGATTTGTGCGTAGGCAGAAGTGGGGCTAGCACTCTGTGGGAGCTCGTGGCAAACGGACTTCCTGCGATTTTCGTGCCGTTTCCGCACGCAGCAGGGGATCATCAATTCTACAATGCGAAATTTTTGCAAGATCTAAATTTATGCAAAATCGTGCGCCAAAATGAGGCTAGCGAGGATAAAATTTTGGATTTAATCCAAAATTTCGACGCTCCAAGTGCAAGTAGGGGGTTAGTAAATTTCAGCTCCAAAAACGGCGCAAAATCCATAATCGACGATATTCTAAGCCAAATTTAAAAACAAAATTTGGCTTAATATTGACAAAACTTAGCACTCGGTGCTATAATGTGCTAATTTTTACAAAAATTTTAATCCAAAGGACATTTTATGGCAAAGAAAAAATTCAAAACAGAGGTCAATGATTTATTAAATTTAATGATCCACTCGCTGTATTCAAACAAGGAAATTTTCCTTCGTGAGCTCGTATCTAACGCCTCAGACGCGCTTGATAAGCTAAATTATCTATGCCTTACCGATGAGGCTTACAAGGCTTTAAGCTATACGCCACGCATTGAAATTTCGCTCGATAGCAAGAATAAAATTTTAAAAATTTCAGATAATGGTATCGGTATGAACGAGGGCGAGTTAGAGACCAATCTAGGCACGATTGCGAGATCTGGCACAAAGGGATTTATGGCGAATTTGAGTGGAGATGCCGCCAAAGATAGCAACCTAATCGGGCAGTTTGGCGTGGGGTTTTATTCGGCGTTTATGGTCGCAGATAGTATCGATGTCATCTCGCGCAAAGCCCTTGAAGACGAGGCTTTCATCTGGTCATCTAACGCCGAAAACTACACGATTTCTGCCTGCGAAAAAGATAGCTTTGGCACCGATATAATCTTGCATTTAAAAGACGATGAATTTGCGAATTTGGCGCGATTAGAGGGCATTATTAAAAAATACTCGAACCATATCCCATATCCGATTTTTGGGCAAAAAGAGGAGTATATCCCTGGCGAGAACGGCGCGCAGGGTCATAGCGAGACCAAGGTCGTGCAGCTAAACTCGGCTAGCGCACTTTGGCAACTGCCAAAATCATCGCTAAAACAGAGCGATTACGACGACTTTTATAAACAAATCAGCCACGATAGCGCAGATCCGCTATTTCATATACATACCAAAGCAGAGGGTGTGCATGAATACACGACGCTATTTTATGTGCCATCAAACGAGCCGTTTGATTTATACCGTGTGGATTATCAAAGCGGTGTCAAACTCTATGTCAAGCGCGTATTTATCACAGATGATGCCAAAGAGCTTTTGCCTGTGTATTTGCGCTTCGTGCGTGGCGTGATAGATGTGGAGGATCTGCCACTAAATGTAAGCCGTGAAATTCTGCAAGAAAACCGCATTTTGGCCCATGTCAAGGAACAAAGCGTAAAGAAAATTTTAGGCGAATTAGCCAAAATGCTAAAAAACGACCGCGAAAAATATGAGAAATTTTACGCGCTTTTTGGCAAAGTGCTAAAAGAGGGCTTGTATGGATTCGGCCCTGATAAGGCTGAGATTAGCCACCTAGCGCTGTTTAAGTCAAATTTACGCGAGGGGCTAATCAGCCTAGATGAATACAAGGCGCGTATGAGCGAGCAAAACGCGGAGCAAAAAGAGATTTATTTCATCACCGGCAAAGACGCGAAAATGCTGAAAAACTCGCCACTTTTGGAGGATTTTAACGCTAGGGGCGTGGAGGTTTTGCTCTGTGATGATGAGATCGACGCTGTGGTTATGCCAGGACTTTTCGAGTTTGATGGCACAGCAATCAAGAGCGTAACTAGCGTAAAAAGTGCCGAGCAAAACGAAGAGCAAAGCGCGTGGGCGCTGGAAGTGGCGGCGAAATTTAAAGAGTGCTTGGAGGGCCTTGTAAAAGATGTGAAAATCTCCACTCGTCTGACAAACTCGCTTTCTTGCCTTGTCTTTGACGAGAGCGATCCAGACTACGCCACACAGCAAATTTTGCGCCAAATGGGGCAGACGAATTTGCCTGAGTTTAAGCCGATTTTGGAAATCAACGCAAAGCATGAGATTATCAAAAAGCTAGAAAATAATAAAACTATGATTGCTAGCGTTGCGCGTTTGGCTTTTGATTTGGCTAAACTCGGCGAAACCCAAGGCGTCGATGATCCGGGCGCATTTATTGTCAATATCAACGAACTAGTCGCAAAAGCTTTGTAAAATTTGATTTTTGATTGGGTGGCGTTTGGCTTGGGAATTTGATTGTGTTTTAATCCGTCGCGTTTTAGCTGGTAATTTAGCCATGCTTTAAGCGTGGCTTTTGGCTGGGGAATACTGCGCGCGAGGTGGTAAAAATCTCGCGCGCAGTATTTCATTTGCTTGGTGCAGTGTTTGCAAAAAATGATTATTTTAACCAACTGCTTTTAAGTAAATCATTGTATAATTCAAATTTTTATTCTATGTTTAAGGTTTATAAATGAAATTATATCCGTCGACCGAATTTACTCCTTGCGGGCTTTCTAGAACCGAGCTTGGGGGTAAGGAAAGTAGCGAACCTGCTAAAATTTTAAGAGAGCTTTGCCAAAATTCCTACGATGCTTTTGAAAAAGCGTTGGGGGGGGAAGCCTAAAATCCAAAATTAAATTTCATCTACAATACGCCAACAAAGATGAAATTCCTTTTATTGATGATTATGAGGAAGCGGTAAATTTAATTGATGAGAGCGAACTTACAGAACAAGAAAAACCCATATTTGACAAAATAAAAAATGAACTTCAAAAACCAAAAATTCCTATTTTGTATGTTTATGATAATGGTGTTGGCTTTGATGATGAGAAATTAGTCAGTATTTTTTCAAATGGAATAAGCAAAAAATCAAGCATAAATTCAAGTGGCTCGCACGGCAATGGACACTATTCTGCGTTTAATGCTTCTAATTTAAGGTTTTGTTTTTACGCTGGCAAAACAAAAGAACAGACAATATTTTCAATGCATGCGATTTTGCGCACGATTTTTAAAGGTAAAGATAGTGGCGGTGCAGATTTGTATGTGCTTACGGAGCATAGCCCTATAACAAAAGGAAGTACGCATTTTGTAAAAAATAAAAATGTGCCAAATTTTATTCAAACTAAGCTTGATGAGATTGGAAATACAGGCTCTATTGTGGGTATTATTGGATTTAATTTTTTTAACACTTCAAAAGATAATTTGGCAAATGTTATCACAAGTGCCGTTGTGAAGAATTTTTTCGTAGCCATTGAGGATGGAGATTTAGAAGTTGAAATAAGCTTGGAAAACCAAAATTTTATCATAAATAAAAATACCCTAAAAGATAATTTTGCGCTAAGTCTAGATAGTGATGACCCAAAAAATGCCAAAATTTTCTATGATACATATATAAATGGAGTGTATCATGAAATCCCGCTCGGTTCTCAAAGTGTGGTCGTATATACAGCCACTGGCTTTAATGACACCAAAATAGGGCTTTGTAGAAATGGTATGTGGATTACAGATAATAGTATTTCAAAACTAAGAAAAAATGATTTTTTAGACAATTCTCCGTTTTTTGCCCTTATTTTGCCTTCGCCAAATACGAAATTTGCAAAGTTGATTAAATTGGCTGAAACTAACTTTCATAGCAAAATTAATCTGAGCAATCTAAAAGCGTCTGATAAAAGAGAATTGGAGAACTATTTGGAGCAAATAAGTGATTATTTGAGAGAAAATATGCCTAAAAACAATACTGAGAAATTTGACATTTATATCGAGGGATTGGATATTAAAATGCAAGGCGATGCGCACAAAGGCTCACAAAATAAGGGAACAAAGACTATTTCCAGTAATCCTAGCACGCTAAATTTAGGTGAATTTGAAGGTGATGACGGAGAAAGTATAAAGAAAATATCTGATTTTGAAAATTTAGTAAAAGCCGAGAATATGAAAAATTTCATATCAAAACACGGTGGAAATAGGGCAAATGTAAAATTTAGCTCATACAAAAATTTTAAGAATTTATGCGTTGGCATTAGGAAAGATAATGGAACAGATCCGAGTTGCGACAATATCGTTTATGAGCCAAAGATTAAGATAAAATCAGCCAAAAATCGTGGTGTGGATGTGAAAATTTTGCCTAACAAAGAGGCTATTAGTATTGGCAAGGTAGATAAAGATGAGATTTTGCATTTAGATATCGAATTTGATGAAATTTTGCAAGAGTGCATTTTGTATTATGATTTTTATGACGAAAAGGAAAACAATGAGTAATCAATCCTCTTTTTACCCAGTTTTGGGTGCATATTTTGATGAAAATCAATCAAGTGATTATGTAAGTGGGACTTATAAATTTGAGCAAGACAAATCAAAAAATGATAAAAATTTGCATTTTAACCATATTTTAAAAGGTGAAAATTTAATATCTCAGTTTTTTGATAGTGGCGAAATTGATTTTTGTATTACTACGGTTGTAAAATCCACAATGTATCGCCATACATTTTTAGCTGATAAAGCAAGTGTGCAAAAATCATCAAATATTATCCAAATTCCACAATCAATCAAAGTCTTAGAACAAAATGAAATAAGATACTATTTTGGTTGTGCAATTTATACTGGCGAAGATAGGCAAATCACGCTCAATTCAGATATTATGGGACTTGATAGCTTTTGGAATAATGTAATTATAAATCTTAAAAAAGGTCAAATTTTAGCTAGAAGTTCTTGGAGCGAGGATCAAAAAAGCATAGGAGATTTTATTAGCGTCGAAAAAGATGAAAATATAAAATGCGGATTTAAGGTGGAAGTGGATAGCAATGGGTTATTTTTGGTCAAAATGAACGAAAAAGACTTTTTAAATTTGCAAAATGAAAAAAACAAGCAAAGTAAGCTTTATATTAGTATTGTCAATAATATACTTAGCGTCGCTTTGTATGAATTAGAAAAATTTAGTCAAAATAACGAACTTGACGATAAGTTCAAACAACTAATCAAGCAGATTGAAGCAAAAGGATTTGTTTGGGGCGATGAGGGCTTTATGCCAAGCATGATAGCTGCTTCGTTTGTGCCTTTTAAATTTGATGAAAGCGAGAAAGACGATGATTGAGAGTTTTGGTGGATTGAAGTATTTTGCAAAAGGGAAAAATGAGAATATAAATGTAGCAAAAGCCCATGAATTTTTAAATGCTTTTAAAAGCAAAGAAAAATTTTTGAATTATTTTAAATTTAGTGATTTGGATTTTACTTATAGTGTAGGATTTGACCGAGCTATAAGTGAGGAAGAATTTGCAAACTTAAATTTTAGGTTTGGAAAACAAATTTTTACAAATTTGCAAAGTCAAAATTTCACAGAATTCGACGCTTTAAATGAAAAAATTTGGCTTTATTTAAATGTAGAACTCATTAAAAATGATTTTGTTAAACCAGAATATTTTGCAAATTCTATAAGAAAAAAAATCACTGGTAAGGAAAATTTGAAACTTGCTCTTGATAGCAAAAATCAAGAGATTATAAAAGATGTCGTTAGACAAATTTTGCGAAATTTGTATGGAGCTACCGAACTTAGAGGTAAAAAGGGGATTTATCAAGAAATTTCGCTAGCAATGGCGTGGTGGCGGTATTATATCGCCAATGAAGTAGCAAAAAATACCAAATTAGAAATCGAGGAAATTTATAAATATTTTACTATTAATACCAGCAATTATAAAGAGCTTGTTATGCGTATGAGTGGAAATTTAACGATAATTGCTGATGAAAATATCAGAAATGCTTTGATTACTTTTTTGCTTTCTGCTGAAAAATTTACAGGCGAAAATCTTAAAGCTGTAATCAAAAAAATCGGCATAGAATCAGCGTGGAGATTAATCGGCGGACTTAGTGTCGATGATAATTTAAAAATCATAAAAGAGTTTGTTAAATGAGACATTATTATTACAAAAAATCACACCAAAATTTACCGCATATTGTAAAATTTTCAGGTGGCAGATCGAGTGGATATATGCTTTTTAATATGCTTAAAAATGGCATGTTAAAAAAAGAAAGAGGCGATTTTGTTTTATTTAACAACACATCTGCTGAGCACTCTAAAACTTATGAGTTTGTAATGAAATGCAAAAGAGAGTGCGAGGAAAAATACGGCATACCATTTTTTTTAATAGAATTTCAAACTTTTGAGGATTGTAAGGGTGGGATTTATGATAGATTTGGTGCTTATAGATTGGTAAATGATAAGCCGTTTTCAAAGAAAAATCCTTTTGGGTATAAATTTGGCGGAGAGGTTTTTGAGGAACTGATTTCGTGGAAGGCATTTGTGCCAAATCAAATGAGTAGAATTTGCACACAAAATTTAAAAATGGAAACAAGTAAGCAGTTTATAAGGGATTGGTTTTTTGGCGAGAGTAGCATACCTAGACTTGGGCATTTTGATAGTGTAAGCTTGATAGATAAAGACACGCTTTACGAAAAACATTTAAAAAACAAAGGCTCAGTGCCAAGAAAAATTTATCTAGCTAAAAAAGAATTTGTGCTAAATCTACCATTGTGGCGAGAGGAACAGGAATATCAAGACTTTACAAGTGTGGATTTAGGGTATCGAAAAGAGATAAAAGGCTCGGAATATCTTACTTTTATCGGTTTTCGAAGCGATGAGCCGCAACGAATAACCAAGATGAAAGATAGAATAGCAAAAAACGATAAAAAAAGTGCCGAGTATAACGATAATATAAATTTAGAGGAATTCCCGTATCTTAGAGACGGCGTTGAGCATGTATATATGCCGATGATTAAATTTTGCACAACCAAGCAAGATGTTAAGGAATTTTGGGAAAAGCAAAATTTTGATTTAGGGCTTGATTATGACGGAAAATACGGAAATTGTGTATATTGCTTTATGAAAGGGACAAAAAAGTTGCTCGAAATCAAAAGTGCTTCAAAACTAAAAACACCAGAAAATATCGATTGGTGGATAAAAATGGAGCAAAAATACCAAAGAGATTTGAAGGCTGAGGGCAGAAAAACTAAAAAAGATGGAGCAAAATTTGTGAATTTTTTCGGTGAAAGTTCAAAACTATCATACGAAAAGATTAAAAATGGTAGCGATGAGATTGAGGGTGCTATGGAGCTACCGTGCCATTGCTCGGATTGATGAAATTATTAGTATTTTTAAAACCCTAAATTTTAAAATTTACCAAATGCGCTATTGTGAATATTAAATTTAAGGTCAGTATTTTTTGCAAATTTACGCTTCGGAATTTTAAACTCGTAGATTGCTTCGTCGCTTCGCTTCTCGCAATGACAGCAAATACAATGCTGGAATTTTAAATTCTCGCAATGACAGCATCGCGCGCACTGCTAATGTGCCATTACGAGAATTTCACGCCCTTATCGCAGGCTCGCTCTCAGCCTTGTGAGAGTTTCGTTGCGATAAAGTAGTTAAGCTGAGAATACGAAATATTCCCTAGCTCGGGCTTTAATTCTTTTAGTTTGGCACGGATATCCGTGAGATGGTCGCCGCTAGCTAGCATTTTGCGAATTTCATCTTTGTATGGGCTTAGCAACTCTTCGCTTGTCGAACCCGCGAATTTCGCCTTTATTTCGGCTAAGTATTTTTCGCCAAATTCGCTTTTGATAAAGTTGCTAATCTGCGAATATGTAAGCTCGCTAAGCTCAGGGTATGCTTCTGTCAAATCGCCACCGATCGAGTAGTAGCTATCGCCGTTTTCGAGTTTGGCTTGGATTTCGTCCTTGTATTTGGCGAGCTTGTCCCTAGTCGATGGTGCGGAAAATTGATTTAGCCTTGTCTCTGATATGAAATGGCTGACCTGAGAGTAGGCCACCTCCACGCCTCGCTCTTGCAAAATTTTTGTGATTTGAAGCGGGGTTTTTTCCTTTTTGAGTAGCTCTATGATTTCCATAGTGTGGCCGGCTAAAACTTGCTGTTTAGGGGTATAGACCTCGTCAATTTCTGCCCTTGCTAGGCCCAAGAGCGAAGCCATTGTTTGCACGCTATTATGAAGCGCTTCCCATTTTTCGCTATCCAAAAGGCTATAATTTTTAGCAATTCCTAATAGTTTTAGAGCCTTTCTGTAACTTTCTCTGCCTTTGATATTTTCTAAAAATTCAGCGTCTTTGACCATTTGCTCGACTTTTATAACATCTACTGCCATAGGTTGCTCCTTGTGAAAATTTGGCGTTATAATATAATATTAATTCTTAAAAATCAATAAAAATAGCGAATTTATAAGTGGATTTTAAGAAAAATTGTAAGTTTATAAATTTACTTTTACCAAATTTTAAGGTTGATAATGTGCATTTTGCAAAATAGTTTTATAGATAATAAATCTGGCGAAATTTGCGCTAAATTTCACTCCTGCACGCAGATTTCGCCGTTGATTAGCCCCTTTATAGTGTGGTATCCTACAATCGCTATCAAAACGCACAAAAGCGCGAACATACCAAGCCCAAGCCTTGCAAACCACACTTCCGCGCTTAAAAAATACGCCTTCATAAAGGCAATGCACCCAGCCGCTGTCGGGAAAGTGAAGGCCCACCACGATAGGAAAAATTTAAGCCCAAAAAAGCTTTTT
Source organism: Campylobacter sp. JMF_01 NE2 (assembly GCF_027737365.1). Lineage (NCBI taxonomy): Bacteria > Pseudomonadati > Campylobacterota > Epsilonproteobacteria > Campylobacterales > Campylobacteraceae > Campylobacter > Campylobacter sp. JMF_01 NE2. The sequence continues at coordinate 35,500 of NZ_JAOVTR010000002.1, forward strand.
GCCATGAAAAATATCAAAAGCGTGAAAAATAGCACCAAATTTATCAAAATTTTAGCGAGCATATCAAATTCGCCACCGATGTTTATATAGCCCAGAAACGCCACAGACGGGGGCGCAATCATTATAAAAAGCGTTGGGACGAATTTTTGTGCGAGCTGGTCGTGAAAAATAATGCGGTAAAAAACAATGCTAAAAAGCACAATCCAAAAGAAAATCCCAATGCTAAAAAAATACCACAGATATTCGCCTTTTTCGGTCGCTGCGATGACTACGATGAGATTGCCTACGATTGGGATAAACCACGCTGGATTGGAGTGGGTGATGAGCATGTTTTTTTGTATCCAAAACGAAATGATATAAAGCGTCAAAAACGCATGAAATATCATCGCTACGCCGTAAAATGCGCTATGAAGTGCGCTAATATCGTTAAACGCAATGGCTAGTAAAAGCAGGCCAATCGAAAATGTGGCAAAAAAACTTAGCTTGATTGGGTGGGTAAATTCTGCCTGCACAGCGCGAGGAAATTTGATGATTTTTGCCGTGTAAAACGCCGAAATTAGCGCAAACACACCAAGGGCAAAAAATCGCAAAATTTCAAATATAAAATGTGGCGCACCATACGCCTCGCTAATGGCACGATAAGCGATACTAAGCCCGCCAAGCCCCATTGTTACGGCAAAAAACATAATCGGGAAATTTGAGAGTTTGGAGATATTTTCATTTTTTAGATTCATTTTAGCCTCGATGAATTTCAAATTTTTAAAAACGGCGCGAATTTTAGCAAAATTTGGCGCCATAAATTCTTACAATTATAAATTAAAACTGAAATTTATAAAATTTTAAGTTTTATTAAGCGCGAAAAAAGTAAAATAATCGATTTTTAACAAATTTGAGGCAGATCAAGGCGGACAAAATGGAAAATTTTATCAAAATCGTAACCGACATAAACTCATTTATCTGGGGACCATACTTTCTCATAGCCCTTCTTTGCGGGACCGGCGTGTATTTTACAATCAGATTAAAATTCGTTCAAATTTTAAAATTTAAGCTTGCCGGAAATAGACTTTTGGGCGATTTTTCGCTCCATGGCAAAAAGGCGGGCAAACACGGTATGAGCTCGTTTCAGGCGATTTCGACTGCGATTGCGGCGCAGGTGGGCACGGGCAATCTAGTAGGAGCCTCGACCGCGCTGATTATGGGCGGACCTGGGGCGATTTTTTGGATGTGGTTGGCTGCGTTTTTTGGTATGGCGACAAATTTCGCCGAAATCTGTCTGGCTCAAATTTATCGCTCCAAAGACACCAGCGGTCATATCATAGGCGGACCTGCGTTTTATATTTCGCGCGGTATTGGTGGGAAATTTGGCAAAATTTTGGCTGTGGTTTTTGCCATAGCGATAATCTTAGCACTTGGTTGTATGGGAAATATGGTGCAAGCAAACGCCATTTCAGACGGATTTAGCAAGGCTTTTAATATCGATAAAGTCTATATTGGCGAAATTTTGGCTGTGGTTTGCGCGATAATCTTCATCGGCGGTGTCAGGGCGATTGCGCGCGTAGCCGAAAAGGTCGTGCCGCTTATGGCGATTTTATACATTTTGGTGGGATTTAGCATAATCTGCGCTAATATCTCCGAGCTTCCTGGCGCTATTTCGCTGATTTTCAAGGCTGCTTTTGATCCAAGTGCTGCATGGGGCGGTGCGACGGGGGCGAGTATAGCTATGGCTATGAGATATGGCGTGGCTAGGGGATTATTTAGCAACGAAGCTGGTATGGGCTCTACCCCTCACGCTCACGCCGCTGCCAATGTCGCTCACCCAGTCGATCAAGCAATGCTAGGCATTATGAGCGTTTTTATTGATACATTTATCGTGCTAAATATCACGGTTTTTGTGATACTGACCTCGGGCGTGGTGGAGTTTGGGGCTGATGGCAAGGCTGTATTTAGCGGGATTGCACTCGTGCAAGAGGCTTTTTCGTCGAATTTTTTGGGCAGAGAGCTTGGATATAGTTTCGTGGCGATTTGTCTTTTGTTTTTCGCATTTACCACGATTATGGGCTGGTATTATTTCGCTGAGATAAATATCCGCTATCTGCTTGGACCAAAAGGGGTGAAATTTTTACAGCTTTTGGTTATTGGCTTTGTTTTTATGGGCTCACTGCTTAAAATCGACCTTGTTTGGGAGCTAGCCGATCTTTTCAACGGCCTTATGGTGATTCCAAACCTGATTGCGATTTTGCTTTTAAGTGGGATTGTAGTGCGCTTACTGCGGGATTTTGACGCGGGCAAGGCATACAACGCGAGCGATTACATTAAAGGCTAAATTTCAGCGTTAAATAATTAAATTTAGGTAAAATCGTAAGTTATTTTACGATTAGGAATTTTTATGTTTTTACATACTTTTCACCAAAAAAGTATTAAAGAAAAATTAGATTATTTAGCAGATTTAGGGCAAATCGACAAGGCTACATACGATAAAATTTTAAAATTTTACGCCCTTGATAGCGAGGGGCAAATTTCAGCCCTAATCAAAATGCAAAGCGCAACTAATAAAGTTTTATGGAGCGTTAAAAAAATAGATTCTTACAGGATCGAACCAGACGGGGCAATGCGCTATAATGGCGAATTTGTCGATGTCAGGCGCGCTGTTTTAAGTAGCGCGGATATGAAGGCAAAAGATTTTTATGAAAACTCACAAAACAAAGTCGCAACCCACGAGCAAAGTAGCAATAAATTTTGGAAAAAATTTGTTATTTGGTCGGTGGTGTGGGCTTTGGTTTTAATTTTTCTTGTATATTTAATCTCAAATTAAAGGATAAAAAATGTGTAAAGATTGCGGATGTTCTATCGCAGGACACACTCACAGCCACACGCACTCTGACGGAGTTACGCACACTCATGAGCATAATCACTCTCACGCCCACTCTCACGGGCATGCGCACGAGCATGAGCACGGCGAAATTCACACTCACGGCGACCACGCCCACCCTGTGCTAAATGATAAAAAAACCGTTGAAGTAATCACGAAAATTCTCTCTGCAAACGATGCCGAAGCGGCGCATATCAGAGAGCATTTCGACGAAGACGGAATTTTGTGCGTAAATTTGATGAGTAGCCCAGGAAGTGGCAAAACAACGCTACTAGAAGCCACTATCAAAAGCGGTAAATTTAAAATTGGCGTAATCGAGGGCGATTTAGAAACCAACCGCGACGCCGATCGCGTGATAAAAGCAGGCGCGCGCGCTCATCAAATCACCACAGGCCAAGCATGTCATTTAGACGCTTTTATGGTGCATGAGGGGCTTCATCACCTTGATACCACTGGGCTTGATTTGGTTTTCATAGAAAATGTCGGAAATCTCGTCTGCCCTGCAAGCTACGATGTCGGCGCACACGCAAATGTCGTGCTTCTAAGCGTAACCGAAGGAAGCGATAAGGTCGCAAAATACCCTGTAATGTTTCGCGCAGCGGATTTGGTCGTGGTAACCAAACACTCGTTAATCGAGCATTTTGATTTTAGCGTCGAAGAGGTGGTCAAAGAGGTGCGAAAACTAAACCCAAAAGCAAGTGTTATTGCGCTTGATAGCAAAACTGGCGAGGGCGTGGATAAGTGGCTAAAATTTTTGGAATTTAAAAAGGAATTCAAATAATGTGCCTTTCAATCCCGTCAAAAGTAATCTCAATCGATGAAAACAATTTCGCGACCGTCGAAACGCTCGGCGTTAGGCGTGGCGTGAGCTTGGATCTAATCTCCGAGCCAGTTAGCGTTGGGGATTTCGTGCTTATTCATGTGGGCTTTGCGATGGAAAAAATCGACACAGCCGTTGCCTTAGAGAGCCTGAAAATTTACGAACAAATCGCAGAAGAGATGAATAGTGGTGAAATTTCGGCAGATGAGGGCGATATGGGGCTAGCGAATTTAAAATAAATTTCAAAATTCGAAAAAAAATTAAAAAAATAAGGCGAAGTATTTTCAGATGATTTTTTGCGTTTTAGAGCGGTTGCGAGCGAGGCGCACTGGGCTGTGCATCGCAGTGAAGCAAGCGCGAATAATCGCAAAAAAGCGCTAAAAAGACAAGCCGTGCAAAGGAAAAAAATGCGTAGAAAAGACAGAGAACTTTCAAACGAGGAAGCTTACAAAATCATTGATGATTGCGAATATGCCATAATTTCGTGCGTGAGAGATAATGGCGAGATTTTTTCGATTCCGCTTTCGATTGCTAGGGAAAATGATAGTATCTTTATCCACGGCGCGCCCGAGGGAAGCAAGGCGGAGCTTTTTACGCAGGGCAGGGAAGTTAGCATTGTTTGCGTGAGCTACAATCAAGTCCCGGTCCTAAGCGATGCCGAATTTGAGGCTATTAAAGACAATACAAGCATGCTTGGCAAAAAGGCTTTCACCACAGAATACACCTCGGCAATCGCGCGAGCCAAAGTCTATGAGGTCAGCGATGAGCCTACTATGAAAAAGGCGTTGAAACTGCTTTGCGAAAAGTATTGCAAAGAGTATATGAGTGCGTTTGAAACAGCCATAAACGGGCAATTTCATCGTATGAAGATTTATGAATTTAAAATCCAAAGCGTGAGTGCAAAAGCCAAAAAAATCAAATAAGGCGCGTGGTGGAAGCAGAAGCACTAATCCAAGAAATCTGGCGCAGGTATCGCGCAAAACCTGAGTATTTGTGGAAAAGTGCGCCGGGCTTTTGCGTTTTTCGTCACGAAAAAAACAAAAAATGGTTTGCCGTGCTGATGAAGGGCGTGAGCGTCAAATCGCTTGGTGTCGATAAAAGCGAGTTTGAGGGCGTAAAAACGCTTGATATTTTAAATTTGAAAATCGAGCCGAATTTGGGCGAAATTTTGCGCGACGGCAAGAGTATCATAGAGGCGTATCACATGAACAAAAAGCATTGGATTAGTGTAGTGCCCGGCGTTTGCGACGAGGCGACGACATACGATTTAATCGAAGAAAGTTATAAACTTACAAAGAAGTAAAAATGGATTTGATAAAAGATTTTAGAGATAAAAAGCTGATTTTAGGGCTATCAGAAGCGATAAAGCAAAAAAGCACAAAGCCCATAAATATCATGGAAATTTGCGGTGGTCATACGCACAGCATTATGAAATTTGGGCTTCCTGCGCTCGTGGGCGAGAATATAAATTTCGTGCATGGTCCTGGCTGTCCCGTATGCGTAATGCCACGAGCTCGCATTGATGAAGCTATTGCGTTAGCAAGTCAGGACGGCGTGATTTTTTGCACTTTGGCTGATATGCTCCGCGTTCCCGGAAGCACCACGAGCCTACAAAAACTACGCGCAGACGGAGCCGACATACGCGCACTTTATAGTCCGCTCGATGCCATAAAAATCGCCCTAGAAAACCCGGATAAAAATGTCATTTTCTTTGCGATTGGCTTTGAGACGACCACGCCGATGAGTGCGGTTTTGGTGGATAAAGCGATAAATTTAGGGCTAAAAAATCTATTTTTTCATATAAATCATGTAACCGTCCCGGCCCCAGTAGAAGCCATTTTGCAGGGTAATGACGCCAAAATCGACGCATTTTTAGGACCTAGCCATGTCAGCGTCATCACAGGAAGCAAAATTTATGAAAATATTGCCACAAAATACAAAAAACCAATCGCCGTGAGCGGATTTGAGCCGCTTGACATTATGGCAGGTGTGCTAAATTTGGTAACTCAGTTTGAAGCTGGCACTTTTGAAGTCTATAACGAATACGACCGCGTGGTTAAGGCTGACGGCAACAAAACCGCGTTAAATTTGATAGATAAATATTTTGAAATTTGTGATTTTTCGTGGCGAGGGCTTGGCGAAATCCCAAAAAGTGGTATGAAGCTAAAAGCCGAATTTGGCGAATTTGACGCGAGAGTGAAATTCGCTGAAATTTTGCAAAATTTGCAAAGCAAGGGCGAGAGCAAAGCCTGTATTTGTGGCGAGATACTGCGTGGCAAGGCAAAACCTTATGATTGCAAGGTTTTTGGCAAGGTCTGTACCCCGCAAAACCCGATAGGCTCGTGCATGGTAAGTAGTGAAGGCGCATGTGCTGCGTATTTCAAATACGCACGAAATTCATAAAATTTTGCGTAAAATTTTACAAAATAAGGATAAATTTTGAAAAAAACGATTTTGCTTAGCCACGGTGGTGGTGGCGAAGAGATGAATAAACTCATCAATGATACGATTTTTAGGGCGTTTGATAATGAAATTTTGCGTGAGTGCAACGACAGCGCGATTTTGCCAAATTTTGGTGGTGAGTTAGCTTTTACGACTGATTCGTATGTCGTTACGCCGATATTTTTTAGCGGTGGCGACATCGGTAAAATCGCAGTTTGTGGCACGATAAACGATCTTTGTATGGTCGGAGCTAAACCGCTTTTTATCAGTGTGGGTTTCATCATCGAAGAAGGGCTAGAATTTGCCGAATTTGAGCGAATTTTAGCTTCTATCGCCGACACGGCAAAGCAGTGTGGCGTAAAAATCGTCTGTGGCGATACCAAGGTCGTCCCGCACGGCAAATGCGACAAGATTTTTATAAATACAAGCGGAATAGGGCAAATTCTCGCACCAAATATCAAGGCAAAAAATATCAAAATCGGCGATAAAATCCTGCTTAGTGGCGATGTCGGCAGACACGGAGCTGTGATTTTGGCTGCCAGAGATGAGCTTTCGCTTGAAAGTGAGCTTAAAAGCGACTGCAAACCGCTAAACGGCGTAGTAGGGGAGTTACTAGCAAGTGGCGTGAAAATAAGTGCCATGCGAGACGCTACGCGTGGGGGTTTGAGTGCGGTTTTGAACGAATTTGCCGAGATTTCTGGCAATGAAATTTTGGTTTTTGAAGAAAAAATCGCGCTGAGCGATGAAGTCGTGGGCGTATGCGAGTTGCTAGGCTTTGAGCCTTATGAACTGGCGAACGAAGGCACTTTTGTCGCAGTCGTTGCTAGTGGCGATGAAGCAAAAGCATTAGAAGTGTTGCGTAAATTTGATAAAAATGCCGAAATCATCGGCGAAGTAACAGGCACGGCAAAATCGCAAAATAGGGTGATAATCCAAAATGCGTATGGCTCAGGGCGATTTTTGGAGCTTCCAAAGGGTGAGTTGCTACCTAGAATTTGTTGAAATAGGAATTGCAAAATTTGTATGATTTGTCATTGCGAGGAGTGGAGCGACGAAGCAATCTACAAGCTAGAATAATAAATTTATAAATTTGCAGAATAAGGAAAAAAATGAAAAAATATTTATTTGTTTTTTTGATGTTGCTGGTTAGTGGTTTTGGTGTTTATTTGTATTATGGTATTTTCGACGGATACGATGAAAACAATAAAAATGTAAAAATATTAAAATTTGGTTCAGGGTTGATAAATTTATCAAATTTTTCTGCTCATAACGGAAAAATTATTCAGAAATATTCAAGTGGCGAAATTAAATCAATAGATGAAATTGTAAATGGAGAATTTCACGGCACAAGAACTATGTTTTATAAAAATGGTGCGAAATTTGCAATTTTAGAATTTAAAAATGGTTTTTCAGACGGAAATGTTACAGCTTGGTATGAAAGTGGCGAGATTAAGGTTGTAGGAAATTTAAAAAATGGAAAACAAAGCGGGCTTAATACTATATATCATAAAAATGGTGTAAAAAAACAAGAGGGATTTTATATAGACGATAAATTAAACGGCGAGGCAAAAATGTGGAACGAAAATGGAGAATTAATCCAAGTTGGAATTTTTGATAAAGGAGAACTTGTAGAGTTAAAAGGGTATAAAAAGGGTGAAAATGGCGGTGTTGCCGAAATAGGCATCAATAAAAAAGATAATTCTGTTGATTTAAAAATTAATGGAGATGAGTTTAAATTTTAAAAATTGGTGCAAAAATTTATTATTGATTAAAGGAATAATATGCACGAAATGTCGATAGTGCAAAGCCTTGTGGAGCTTTGCGAGAAAAATTTAAATACAAATGGTGGCGGAGAAATCAAAGAAATCGTAGTCAAAGTAGGCAGGCTTAGTGGCGTGGAAGCGCATTATTTGCAGAGTTGCTACGATGTGTTTAGGCAGGGCACAGTCTGTGAAAATGCCGAGCTGAAAATCCATATCCAAGATGTCGTTATAGAGTGCGAAAAGTGCGGATATAACGGCGTTTTAGAGCAAAACAACTTCATCTGCCCGAAATGCGAAAGCAGAAATTTAAAGGTAACCGACGGCGAAGATCTGTATCTAATGCAACTTGTGATTGAGTAGGTGCGCTATGGATTTAAACGAATTTGAGAATTGCAAAATTTATATTGACGGCGAATATGGTGATTTTTGGATTATCGAAAAGATGATGCGTTTTATTTTAAGAAGCTTTGAATTTTGAGCGAAGTTAAATTCTGTGCCGAATTTAGAAAATTCACGCAAATTTAAAATTTGTCAAATTTCGGCACAGTATTCCAAATCATGCCAAAAACCCAAACTCACGCTAAAAATTCCATTACTCTTCGCTCTCATCGTCGCTAGTATTATGTATAAACCCGCTAAAATCCAGCTTCTCAGCCATTTTTAAAATTTCTTTAAATTCCAAAAATCTGCCGTTATAATCATAGCAAACATTAATCGCGCGCCCTTTTAGTGGCGGGGTTTTGTCATGCACATGACCATATAAATGCACCGAGCCATAATGCGCGCCGTTCCACTCCAAAATTGGGTAGTGAAATAGCACGAGACCCTTTTTCACGCCTGGGGCTTTGAAATATTTATAATCGCAAATTTCGTCGAAATAGCCCTGCAAATCGGCGTTTGCGATGATTTGTTTGTCGTGATTGCCCAAAATCAGCCTATGCGAGCCGTTTAGCCGCTCTAAAATACGCGCTGTTTTGGCGCTGTCTTTGTGAAATGAGAGATCGCCTAGATTATAGACGATGTCGTCATCGCTCACAGTGTCGTTCCACAGGGCGATTAGATACTCGTCCATTTCGGCCACGCTCTTAAAATTTCGGTATTTTGGGCTGTATTTCATAATATTTTCGTGTCCGAAATGCAAATCGCTGATAAAATAAATTTTGCTCATTTTAAACCCTTAAATTCGGTGAAATTTTAAATTTTGTGTGGAAGTGAAATTTTAAAATTTAAGCGCGTATTGTAGCGTAAATTTTGAAAAATAGGCAAATTTTAGGCGATTTCTCGCCTAAAATTTACGGAATTTAGGCTAAATTCTTAGCTTTTAGCACCTCGACTACTTGCTCGGCGATCGCTAACTCTTCGTTTGTAGGGATAATTAGAGTTTTGATTTTTGCCTCGCTCGTGCTTAGATCGCGGTTGATTTTCCTGCGGATATTGTTTTCAGCCTTGTCGATTGCGATACCAAAATGCGCTAGCTTCTCGCAAACTCTCTCGCGCAAGATATTTGCGTTTTCTCCGATACCGCCTGTGAAAACGATAGCGTCGATCTTGCCAAGCACTGCGTAGTATGCGCCTACGAGTTTGACGATTTGATAGACTAGCATATCATAGGCGAGTTTTGCCTTTTCGTCGCCTGCTTCCATCATTTCCTCGACTTTGCGCAAGTCGCTCGTGCCACAAACGCCCAAAAGTCCGCTTTTTTTGTTCATTATCGCGTCCATTTCTTGTGCGCCATGACCTGCCACACGCTCCATATACGCGATAATAGCAGGATCTATCGAACCACACCTAGTGCCCATCATAAGGCCCTCTAATGGCGTCATACCCATTGAAGTATCGACGCATTTGCCATTTTTGATAGCGGTGATACTAGAACCGTTTCCAAGGTGAAGCGTAATGCAGTTAAATTTATCATAATCCACGCCTAAAAATTCAGCCGCTGTGCGCGATACATACCAGTGAGAAGTGCCGTGTGCGCCGTATCTGCGGACTTTGTTTTTTTCGTAAAATTCATACGGAAGCGCATACATATATGCTTCGCGCGGCATGCTTTGGTGAAATGTAGTGTCAAAAACAGCCACATTTGGGGTTTTTGACGCGCTCATACAGGATTTGATTCCAGCAACTGCTGCTGGGTTATGAAGTGGAGCAAGCGGGCAAAGCTCTTCGATTTTGGCTAGCACATCGCTATCGACAAATGCTGCTTTATCGAAATAATCAGCGCCTTGGACGATTCTGTGTCCGATACCCTCGATATCGTTGATGTCTTTTAGCGTGCCACTTTCTTTTAGCAAGCGATACATTATCTCAATGCCTTCTTCGTGCGATTTGATCGGCTCTTTGACCTCTTTTTCAAATTCGCCTGCCTCAATTTTGGCTTTTGAGTGCTCTGAGCCAATCTCTTCGATGACGCCACTTGCAAGGCAAGTTTTAGTGTCCATATCTTGGAATTTAAATTTGATTGAACTGCTACCTGAGTTTATGACTAAAATTTCCATTAATTTACTCCTGCTTGAATTGCGCTAATAAGCACTGTATTTACGATATCTTCGACTTTGCAACCTCTGCTTAAATCATTAACTGGCTTTTTAAGACCTTGCAAGATTGGGCCGATTGCTACTGCGCCAGATGTGCGTTGGACTGCCTTGTAGCCGATATTTCCTGCATTTAAATCAGGGAAAACAAAGACATTTGTTTTTCCAGCAACTTTTGAATCTGGTGCTTTTTTGCTTGCGGTTGTAGGGTCGAACGCCGCGTCGAATTGCAATGGTCCATCGACTGCTAAATCCGGGGCTAGCTCGCCTACCAGCTTAGTGGCTTCTTCTACGATTTCTACGCTTGGGCCTGAGCCACTTCCTTTGGTAGAATAGCTTAGCATAGCTACGCGTGGTTCTAGTCCAAATGCGCGCGCAGTATTTGCCGAGCTAATCGCGATACTTGCAAGGGCGTTTGCATCAGGGTTTGGCACGACGGCGCAGTCTGCGAAAATCACGATTTGGCTATCTAGGCACATGATAAATGAGCCACTAACCGTGCTAACGCCCGGCATTGTTTTTATTGTTTGCAGTGCTGGGCGGATAGTCTCGGCTGTGGTCGTGCTAGCGCCACTGACCATAGCGTCGGCCTTGCCACTATACACTAGCATAGTGCCGAAAAATGTGCGGTCTCGCACTAATTTTTGCGCTTTTTCTAGCTCCATGCCTTTGGCTTTACGAAGCTCGTAAAGGGTGGTGGCAAACTCATCTGAGAATTCGTTGTTTGCTGGGTTGATGATTTTGACGCCGTCTAAATTTAGCCCTAAATTTCCAGCTTTTGCCTTAATTTTTGCCTCATCGCCAAGCAAGACTAAATTTACCGCGCCACTTTTTAGTAAAATTTCGCTAGCGCGCAAAATTCTCTCATCATCGGCTTCTGGTAGGACGACTGATTTTTTGTTTGCGGCTGCTTTTGCATAAAGCGTGCTTTCAAATTTAACTGGTGTTAAAATTTCGCATTTTGCGTTTTCTAGTGCCTCGCCTAGGCAATCAGCGCAGACATCTTTTGTGGTGAAGCGCAAAACTTGTGCGCCACATTTTTTGGCGAAATTCTCGGCGATTTTCGCCTTGCTCTCGCTCGTATATAGTCCCACCACAGGTAGAGCCAAATCCTTGCTAAGGCCGAAATTTAGCACCTCATCGAAGCCTTTTGCGCCATAGACGATTACGCATTTTGCGTTTTTTGAGATTGCGTCAAATTTGGCTATTGCCATTTTTGAGATTTGTGCAATCTCGCCTTTTTCTAAAAGCGATATGATTTCGCTCTCGCTCGCCACATCTGGGACGATATTTAGCGCCACAGCGCCGTCAAATTTGGCTGTGACATCGCGCACATCGTCGCCTAAAACAAAAAATGCGTTCATAAGCAATCCTTATAAAAAAATTAAAAAAACACTTGCATTTTATCATATTAAAGTTGGGTTTTGTTTTAAATTTTAAGATTTTGGTTATTTTTAAGTTATGAATTGTTTAAAATTTATTGTAAAAAATTGTGAGGAAATTTTAAAAGATTATATAACATCGTATAAAGAAGCTTAAAAGCAAAAATTTTGTAAAATTAAAACTCTTTATGAAATCAACGGGGTAATTATGAATCTTTTTTCTTTTGATAACATTGGCGGTAGTGCTGATAGTGAAGTTTTAGATAAAAATTATAGAGCTAAATCAAAACGACAAAAAAAAGAGCCGAAATACGATCCTAGGAATAAACTAAATGATTTAAATGGTGCTCAGTGGCAGTTTTCTACTAAAACTGTAATTTATAAACAATATCCGTCGAATTTGCAACACAAACTTCGTTCTCAGCATGGCGGACAAAAACCACCTGATTTGTGTGCTGATTTGATTAAAATTTTTACAAAATCTGGAGCATTGGTATTAGACCCGCTTTGTGGTGTCGGTGGGACATTGCTTGGTGCGGCTCGTTGCAATAGAAGGGCTATTGGTATAGAAATTAATGAAAAATGGGTTAATATTTATAAAGAAGTTTGTAAGCTTGAAAATATAGAAAAATTTCCTGTTATAGTTGGAGATGCTGTAAATGAACTAAAAAAAATAGAAAAAGAAAGTATAGATTTTGTTTTGACAGATGTTCCATATTGGATCATGGATAAATTGGAACATACTCGTTCAAATAAGTCTGGGCGAATTTCTAAATTATCTAAATTTAATGATGAAAATTTACAAACAAAAAAAGAATGGCTTGATGAAATGAGAATTATATTTGAAAATATTGCTCCAACCTTAAAACAAAATGCTTATATGGCTGTATTTATAGGCGATATGTATCGTGAAAAGGAATATCATTTTTTATCTGCTGAATTGGCAAATACAATATCGCAAATAAGAGATTTTAGATTAAAATCAGATATTATTTGGCATGATGATTCAAAAATGTTGCATATATATGGTTACCCATTTGCATATATTCCATCACTTATTCATCAACATATTTTAATTTTTAGAAAAGAGAAATAAAATGCAAACGCTACTAGTAAATTCTAAAATATCAAAAAGCAAACAAATAAAAATGTCTGATCTTGATAAGTTAAAACCAAATTGCGAATTTTTATTATATTCCGATAATATATTAGAGGGAATATCTTTATTAAATTTATTGACAGAAAATGATGATTATTTGAAATTTTATGGTGTAGTTTATGAGCCGATAGATCAACCAATATATATTTTTTGCGACGAAAATAAAAATTTTTACTCTATCAAAATATGTGGTTCGTATGATAAATGGAATTTGCCTGATCAAGTAAATCAAATAAAATCATTTGTTGATTTATCGGATTATATTTTATATTCTATAAATAGTAAAAAAGTAATTTTGGCTGGTGAAAATACAGAAACTGCTTCTGTCGGAAATTCGCAGTGGCAAAGAGAAGGCAGAAAGCTCGGTGCTTCAAGGATTAAGGTTCCTTATATTTATCAAACATTTTATTCTGGAAAAGACGAATCACAAGACACTACACGAGAGCCAACTTCATTGCAAGTTTATAATCAATTAGTTTATAGCGCTAGATATAAAGTTCCGTCTTTTGTAGCATATTTTGAAAGTAATTTTGAAAATGCAAGAACTAGAATTAGAAATCCAAAAGATAGTAAAGAGCTTTTTATAAATTACATTAAGTCTGTTATTTTAGCCGATACAAATAAAAAAAATGAAAAATTAAAATTTGAATTGGAAAAAGAATTTTTTAAACATATGATTTCTTATTTAAAAGAGCCAAAATTCTCTAAAAAAGCAAAACAAGAAGCAAGATTAATAAAAGATTTTCCTATAATTGACGATAATGTAAAAAATGGGATTTTGGCTGATAGTGATAATTTTGTCAATAGTTTATTGGAATATATTTATGATAAAAATGATAATTTTATAAACAAATATAGTTTATTAAATTTTGATTATAGTAAATTTTCACAATGGAATTCATATTGTAAGAAACCATATATAAAAGATTTATTGAGTAAAGTAAAGGCGAAATCATATATTTCAAGAAGTGCGAAAATAGGCATTGCAAATGCAACCGATTGTTTAAAATTTTTAACAGATAAATTTAGCCGAAAAAAAAATAGTATTAAATCAGCATTAGACATAAGCGTGCATAATGAAGCTATAATTTTTCCACTTCGCATTCATAAAATTTCAAATGGCAAATTAACATTTTCGCCAGACCCAGAAAGTGGAGAAATAGTGGCTTTTAGTGAATTATTTGCTTATGATATATATGGAAATAAAATAAGACCTGTAATAGGTTATTGTTATGTTGAAACACCAAATAATTTTGATTTTGAAGGCAAAAAAGGTTCAAAACTTTATAAAGCAATAAGTAATTATGTAGATATTCTGATTTTTAATAATAATACAATTATAACTTCGTTTGATAAGGAAAAAAATCAACAAAATAATTTTTTTCCATCAAGCGTAAAAGTAGTATTTCCTAATGATAAAACAGAAGAAGTTGCTATTGTATCAACTTATCTTAATCAATCAACTATAAAATCCGATTGGAAATTATGCTTTATTCATACGCACCATTCGTCTTGGCAACAAATTGCAATAGAAAATAAGCAAGAAAAAATTCATCGAATTTCAACCAAATTAGATTTAATAATGCAACAGAATAATAAATTTATGTTAGCAGAAGGAAAAAATAAATTTATTGAATTTCTAAGAGACGACAAGATAAAAAAAGCATTTATAGATATGAGCGAATTAATAGATGTAATGTATAAAAAAAGTAATATAAAATTTGATACTTTTATATTTAATTTAGACTTACCGCCAAAAGAAAAAGACCCATATTATTTTTTAGATTGTGAAATCAACAAAATAAAGGGTAGCATAGAAAGAAATCACTTTAAAGATATTGCTAATAACGAAAATTTTGTGGTAATTATAGTTTATTTGTCTCCAAATAACGAGACAAAATTTGCATTAATATTTTCAGAAAATTTCAATATAAATTTAAAAAATCAATTAATAAAAGAATTTTTATGAAATATATAGGCAATAAAACGAGACTTTTAAACTTTATAGAAAATTCTATGAATAGTCTAAATCTACCAAAAAATGGGACTTTTATGGATTTATTTAGCGGAACCGCTTCTGTCGGTAAATACTTTAAAGATAAAGGATATAGAATAATTTCTAATGATTTTATGACTTATTCCTATGTTGCTCAATATGTTTTACTTAAAATCAATGAAGTGCCTAAATTTGAAAAAATTTCGCAAAACGGCATTGAAGAAGTTTTGCAAATATTAAATTCTATTAGTCCGTTTAAAGGATATTTTTTTGAAAATTTTGCACCTAGTGGTAAATTTAAAAGACAATATTTTTCAGACGACAATGCTATGAAGATTGACGCTATAAGGGGGCAAATTCAAAAATGGAAATTAGAAAATAAAATAAATTTAGACGAGTATTATGTATTATTATTTTCGTTAATAAATGCGGCAGATTTTGTTGCAAATATATCTGGCACCTATGGAGCATATTTGAAAATTTGGCGTTCAATGGCTCTAAAAAAGATTCAATTATTAGAGCCAAATATTACTAATAATAATATGGAAAATTTAGTATTTCAGGAAAATGCAAATGATTTAGTTAGAAAAATTGTCGCAGATATTGTTTATATAGATCCACCATACAATGAAAGACAATACGCACCAAATTTTCATGTCTTAGAAACTCTTGCTGTTTGGGATAAACAAAATTTAAAAGGAAAAACTGGTCAGAGAGACTATGAAGATAAAAAATCAAAATATTCTCAAAAATCTAATGCGGCATTGGCTTTTTATGATTTAATAGACAATATTTCGGCTAAATATATTATTTTAAGTTATAACAATGAAGGCATAATAAATAGAGATGATATAATTAGTATTTTGAAAAATAGGGGAAATCTTGTAGAATTTACAACCGAATATCGTCGTTTCAGAACAGAAAAAGATAATGAAAAAAGACATTATAAGCAATGTGGCGATAAAACATTGGAACATTTATATATTGTTACAACAAAATAAATTAAGGTAAAAAAATGAGATACAAAACAAAGCAGATAAAAGTAGGCTCCCTTGCTATCGGTGGGGACGCGCCGATTTCGGTGCAGTCGATGACATTTTCGAAGACAAAAGATATAAATGGCACACTCGCGCAAATCAATCGCCTTTATTTTGCGGGGGCTGATTTGGTGCGATGTGCCGTGCTAGATCATGACGACGCAAAGGCTTTGGCAGAGATAAAGAAAAACTCGCCCTTGCCGATAGTTGCGGATATTCATTTTAACTATCGCTTGGCGCTTGAAGTCGCCCCTTTTGTCGATGCGATTCGCATAAATCCGGGCAATATCGGCGGAAGTGAGCGTATAAAAGAAGTGGTAAAAGCGTGCAAAGAGCGAAATTTGCCGATTCGAATAGGTGTAAATTCGGGCTCACTTGAAGAGCAGTTTGAAGCCAAATACGGCAGAACCCCGCAAGGTATGATAGAGAGCGCGCTTTATAATTTCAAATTGCTCGAAGACTTTGATTTTACCGACATTGCGATTTCGCTAAAAAGCTCCGATGTGCCCCGCACGGTCGAAGCGTATCGCACACTTCGTCCGCTTTGCGAGTATCCGTTTCACTTAGGCGTTACCGAAGCCGGGACGACCTTCCACGCGACGATAAAAAGCGCAATCGCACTCGGAACGCTTTTATTAGAAGGTATCGGCGATACGATGAGAGTTTCGATCACGGGCGAACTCGAAGAAGAAATCAAAGTCGCCAAAGCCATACTCCAAGACGCCGGAGTGCAAAAAAGTGGCATAAATATCATCTCGTGTCCTACTTGTGGGCGTTTGCAGAGCGATTTAGTAAGTGCGATTAAAATCGTAGAAGAGCGAACAAAACACATAAAAGCACCTTTAAATATCTCTGTCATGGGCTGCGTGGTAAATGCACTTGGCGAAGCCAAAGGCGCAGATGTCGCAATCGCCTTTGGCAAGGGAAACGGACTAGTAATTCGCCACGGCGAAATAGTAGCAAAGCTAAAAGAGAGCGAGTTAGTGGAGAGATTTTTAAGCGAAGTAGAGGACGAAGTGAAGCGCTACGAAGAGCGCTAAATTTTGGCAAATTTAATGAAATTTAATCAAATTTAATCAAGGCAAATTTATGGAAGTAGCTGCAAATTTATATGATTTGGATATGGAAAGAGCGATTTTAAGCGCGCTCATACAAGACGACGAGGCATACAGCGAAATCGGCGATATGATTGGCGTGGGGGACTTTTATTTCAAGCCACATGCCGATGTTTATGAGGCTATCACGAAGTGCGTGGCGCATGATGAGCCTATCGCGCCTAGTTTTATCAAAAAATGGCTAGAAGGCAGGTATAATGAGCAAATTTTCGCTGAAATTTTAGCCACGAGCGGACTAATCGACGCGCGAAAATACGCAAACGAGCTAAAAGAAAAATCCATAAAACGCGGGCTAAATTCTATCGCGCACAGGACGCCTACTATCGTAAATGAAACCCAAAAAGCCAAAGAAGCTGCCGATAAAATCAGCGCAGAAATCTACAAACTAATTGACGAAGAAAAGCACGGCGGTGTCAAAACCAGCCCCGAAATCATCACCGAAGTCGTCAGCGAGCTACGCAAACAAAAAGAACAAGCAGGCTCCGAGCTAGTGGGGCTTGACACGGGCTTTACATACCTTAATAAATTCACCAAAGGCTACAAACCGGGCGAGCTTATCATCATCGCTGCGCGCCCAGGTATGGGAAAGACAGCCTTCGTGTTAAATTCTATGCTAAAAACGCTCGAAAAGGGCAAGGGCGTGGTGTTTTTTTCACTCGAAATGCCAGCCGTGCAGATTATGTATAGAATGCTGAGTATCGGAAGCTCTGTGCCACTAAATTCGATTTTAAGCGCGACGCTTAGCGATGATGATTGGAGTAGGTTTAATGCTGAGTGTGAGCGTATGATGGATTTGCCACTTTTCGTCTATGATAGCGGTCATGTCAATATCCAGCAGGTGCGCACCCAAATGCGCAAACTCAAAGCCGCGCACGAAAATATCGAGCTTTGCGTGGTGGATTATATCGGTTTGATGACAAGCACGAGTAATTTTAGCGAAAGGCATTTGCAAATCGCCGAAATTTCGCGCGGATTAAAGCTACTTGCGCGTGAGCTAAATATACCGATTATCGCGCTTTCACAGCTCAATCGTGGCGTGGAGCTTAGATCGGATAAACGCCCGCAAATGGCGGATTTGCGCGAGAGTGGGGCGATCGAGCAGGACGCGGACATTATACTTTTTGTTTATCGTGATGAGGTCTATAAAGAAAGGGCGTATCGCGAGAAAAGAGCCGCCCTCGAAATGGCAGGCAAAGATCCGAGCGAGATCGAGGAATTTAAGCGAAATGAGCTAGAAGAAAAGGCTGAAATCATCATCGGCAAAAACCGCTCAGGCGAAGCAGGGCGCACGATAGAGGTCGCATTTCAGGGGCCTTATACGCGTTTTGTGGATTTGGTGAGCTTCGGTGGTGCGCCAATGGAGAGTAGCGAATTTGAAATGACGCCTGATATGACGCCAGATTTTGCCGAAGCAATGCCAATGGTGGGCGAAATTTCGCTAGAAAATGGGGCAGGTGCGCCAAATACTGCGCCAGAATTTGCGCCAAATTTTGCAAATCAGGGTGCGGGAGATACTGCGCCAAATTTTGCGCAAGAAAGCGAAAGCGGGGAATTTATCGAAACTGGCGCAGATGAGATTATGCAAAGCGTAGATGTGCCAAGCCAGACGCGAGATATCGAAAGCTTTGCGATCCCTGATACAAATATGGCAAATGTCCTAAAACAGGGCGCATATACGCAAAATCAAAGTCAAGGCGAAGAGCTTTTTGGCGATGAAAATGCGAGCGAAAACGACGAAAACCCTGTGGATATTTAGGGGTAAAATTTAGCTAAATTTTGAAATTTAAGGAATTTGATGTTTGAAAAAATCGGCGAATTTTTAAATTCGCCTAAAATCGCAAAACCATATTTAATCATAGTTTTGGCCTATATGTCGGCTGTGGCGCCACTTTCGACGGATATGTATCTGCCAGCGCTCAAAAATGTCCAAACTAGCTTTGAGACGAGCGAATTTTACACTCAGCTCTCAATCAGCGCGTTTTTTGTGGCATTTTCGCTAGGACAGCTGATTTATGGACCACTAAGCGACATTTATGGTCGCAGAAAGCCCCTGCTAGCGGGCGTTGCACTATTTATCGTGGCGAGTATTTTATGTGCTAATACCCAAAATATCTACGCTTTTATATTTTTTAGATTTGTCCAAGCCCTTGGCGGGTGCGCTGGCGTGGTGATTGCGCGCGCTGTGATAAATGATAAATTTGACACCGCTCAGGGCGCGTCGGTTTTGGCGCTGATGATGATAGTAGGCTCCATAGCGCCTATGCTAGCGCCCACATTTGGGGCATTTATACTCGATTTTGGCGGGTGGAGAGTGATATTTGGCACGCTTTTTGTGCTTGGAATAATTTTATTTTGCATGATATTTTTAGGGCTTAGGGAGAGCGCGATTATCGATAAGAGCCTAAAACTTGGCTTCAAGCCCGTTTTTATAAACTACGCTAGAATTTTGCAAAACCGCAAATTTTTCATTTTTACGCTTTCGTCTGCGCTTACAATGGCGGCAATGTTTGCCTATATCACGGGTTCTGCGTTTGTTTTTAAGGAGCATTTTGGGCTAAGTAGCAAGGAATTTGGGCTGATTTTTGGCGTAAATGCGCTATCAATGACGATTTTTTCGGCGATAAATGCCAAAATCGTGCAAAAAATCTCGCCTTTTGTGATTTTGCAATTTGCCTTTTTAGCGATGATTGTGGGGGCTTTGTGCTTGCTTGGGTGCGGGCTTTTGGGGCTTGGATTTTGGGCGTTTGAGGTTTGCCTTTTTTTCACGCTGGGTATGAAGGGGCTCATAATCCCAAATGCCGTGGTGCTTGCCATGGCGCGCTTCAAGGGCAAATCAGGCTCTGCCTCAGCCGTGCTAGGCGCGGTGCAAATGGCGGTAGCTGGACTAATCGCCGCAATCGTGGGAGCTGCCGGCGCAAATCACCCATTTTCGCTGGCTGTGGTAATGGCGATTTGCATTTTCCTAGGATACGGCGTCTATCTGTGCGCGAATAAAAAATTCACTAAAAATTTAAAGCGCAAATTTAGCTAAATTCGCAGAATTTTAAAATTTATGAAATTTTTGCCAAAACACTGCGCCAAAATTTCTTTTCCTTTCGGGGCAGTGTTTTGAAGTTGCGTTAGCGTGTGAAAAAATGAAATCAAAAATTTGGATAAATTTAACCAAATTTAGGCGAAATTTCGCCTAAATTTAGCCATAAATTTTACTCGCGCACGAAAAATGCGTTTTGAAGTGAGCCACTGGCGATGAAATCGCGCGCCTCGCTCTCGCTTTTAAATCCGCTTAAAAATACCCTATAAATCGGCGCGCCGTCTAGGTCGAACTCGCGCATTACGCTAGGATATCCATGTAGGGCGTCGTTTTCTCGTGTGAAGCGTGCTGCGCCAGATTGGTTTCTAAACGCTCCGATTTGCACCATAAAATTTCCGCCCACAATCGTCGCATTTGGCGCGCCTTTTTTGATAGTTTGACCATAAAATCCCACGACTTCGAGCTTCACAGGAGCCGTGCCTTTGGCGAAGACGCCGACTTTATTAGCTGCGCTTTTGCTAAGGTCGATTACGCGCCCGCTCACAAACGGCCCGCGGTCGTTTATGCGCACGGTCGCAGTTGCGCCAGTGTCGCGGTTGGTGACCTTGACCATGGTGTTCATCGGGTAGGTTTTGTGCGCGGCAGTCATGGCGTTCATATCGTAAATCTCGCCATTGCTTGTCTTTTTGCCGTTAAAGCCCGGTCCATACCAGCTGGCAATGCCACTTTGTGTATCGCCGATACTGACCTGCTCGGGATAGTAGGTTTTGCCATTTATCTTGTAAGGGCGCATGGTTGCAGGCGAGTTTTTGCCGATTTTAGGGGCTTTTGAGCCTGAACTAGATGATGGATAATTTCTGTGTGATGAAAAACACCCAGCAAAGATTAGCGCGACAAGCGCGCTAAAAATTATTGATTTTTTAAAATGCAAAATTTACTCCAAATTTAAAATTTGAGATCAAACGCCATTGCGACTGTGCGGATTTTTTCGTCAGTTTTAGAGGCAAATGTCGGAGTGGTTTTTTCGATCTGTTCGACCTTGACGATGTGTTCGTGCTGAGGCCTAAATTTCGCAAAACTTAGCTTTGGACGATTTTTGATAAGGTTTGGTTCATACGCCTGAAAATCGCCTCTGCTTAGGACAAATTCTGTATATTTGCTCTCTGGGATATAGAAAAAATACTTGCCGTTGCTAGGCGATACGCCGTTTGTAATGTGTGCATTGTAGCTATTCATTTGGGTTTGCGAAATGCCGATTTGTTTGGCGATCGCGCTTAGCTTCGTGCCTGGGGCTACGGCGATGCGTTTTAACGCCCACGGCTCGTTTTCGAATCTTAGCACCTTTTGCATACTATCGCTTTGGGCGATGTAGGCGAATTTGATAATTCGTTTGATGAAATTTTTGGTCTCTTTTGGCACTGCATTGCTAGAAAGTAAGGTGCCTAAATCATCGTTTCCAGCCGCTTTTATGGCTCTGTTCATACAGCCTTCGCCACAATTATACGCCATGAGGGCAGTGTACCATTTGCCAAAATTTTGTCTTAAATGCAAAATATACGAAAACGCAGCGTCCGTCGAGGCTGCGGGGTCTCTACGCTCATCTACATGTGTATCTATACGCAGGCCGAAATTTTTGGCAGTTGTAGGCATGAGTTGCCACATACCGCCTGCTTTGGCGTGCGAAGTAACGGTGTTTTTGAGGTGAGATTCTACCATAGCAAGGTAGAGCAAAAACTCAGGCGCTTCAATGCTTTCGATTTCGGTTTTTACCAAAAAGGCATTGTGAGCTTGTGAAGTGATGATGTCTTTGAATAATTTTTTATCCGAAGAATCGATAGAGCGGTAAATGTCAGCGACGACTTTTTGGCTTGAAAGGTTGTTTTCTATGCCAAATTCGTTCATAATGTAGTCGTGATTTACCCGTGAAATTTTTGACTGGCTAGCGTGCGCAAAACCTGCGAAAATTAGCATCAAAAAAATGATTTTAATGACTCTCATTAATCTCCTTTAATTTGATTTGCAAAAAGTCTGTAAGCATTTTGCGTAGTGATACTTTTAATCAATTCTACATCTTTATCCAAAATTTCGGCTATCTTATCCACGACAAGGCTCGTGAAGGCCGGCTCGTTGCGCTCGCCTCTGTGAGGGTGTGGAGTAAGATATGGCGCGTCTGTTTCGACGACGATTTTATCAAGTGGAAGTTTTGGTAAAATTTCGACTAAATTTTTTGCGTTTTTAAATGTCAAAACACCGCCGATTCCAAAATAAAATCCAAATTCGCTTAAATTTGCGAGTAGTGGGCTTGCATTGTAGCAGTGCAAAACACCGCCGTTTAGCCCGTTTGCGTGAGTTTTTAAAATTTGATAAGCATCTTCGTTTGCATCTCTAATATGCACGATTAGTGGTAAATTTAGCTCTTTGGCAAGCTCAATTTGTGCCAAAAAAATCTCTTTTTGGCGTGCTTTTTCGCTAGATTTTTCCTCGTCGCTAAGACCATTTAAGCGATAATAATCCAAACCGCACTCGCCTACACCCACGCATTTTGAGTCGTTTGCGAACTCTTTTAGCGTATTAATGTCAAATTCATCTATTTCATAAGGATGCACGCCCACGGCGAAGAATACATTTGTATAAGTGTGAGAAATCTCCCTAGCGCGCGCTAAATCCGACATACTAGCACCAGGGATGACGATAGTGCCGACATCGTGCTCGCTTGCTCTTTGAACTACGGCGTCAAGGTCGCTAAAATAGCTACTATCATCTAAATGGCAATGTGTATCAATAATCATAAAACTCACTTAAAAATTTATAAACAAAACATTTTACGCCAAAATAGCCAAATTAAAATTAAACAAAGATTAAATGTATCAAATTAGTTTCATTTTTGGCTTAAATTTAGCTAATTTTTTAGCTTTTTGGCGAATTCTAATGCTTCCTTGCTTATCGTCTCTCCGCTAATCATTCTGGCTAGTTCTGTGATTTTTTCGCTCTCATTTAGCAGTTTTACGCTCGAAATTTCGCCATTTTTGGTGATTAAAAAGTGCGAGTGGGCTTTGGAGCTGAGTTGAGGCTGGTGCGAGATAGCGAAAATTTGGTAAAATTTCGAAATTTTTTCTAGCACGGTTGCGATACTCATCGCCTCTTTTCCGCTCAAATTCGAATCAATCTCGTCAAGGATTAAAATCCCGCTTCCTTGGTTTGTAATCTCCAAATTTGCCCCGATGAAGGCGAGGCGCAGGCGGTTTGTCTCGCCTGAGCTTAAATTTTTAAATTCGGTATTATTTAGCATTACGCGCACTTCGTCGCTACCGTTTGCTTCCAAGCTCTGCTCTAAAAATTCCAGCCTCACGCTAGGCATATACAAATCGCCCAAATAGCGATTTATCAGGCTTTCTAGCGCGTTTTTACTTGCTTTTCGTTTTGCGCTGATAAGAGCAGCTAAATTTGAAATTTCCAAATTTAGCGCGCCAAATTTCGCGGTTAAATCCCTTTTTTCGAAGCTGATTTGCTCGTAGTGCGCAAGCTCTGCCCTGCGCTTTTCAAGCGTGTCAAGCGCGCCGGCAATGTCGCCGTAGCGTTTGTTTAAGCCTGATAGTGCTTCTAGTCTGTTTAACACTGCCTCGATATCGATTTCACCTAGTTCGTCTAGGTTTAAGCTTTCCATTTTTATGCGCAGTTCGTTCATGCTATCTTCGAAAAATGCGCTATCCATTTCGCTTAGATTTAGCGCTTCTATCACGCTTCGCTCAAATTCGAAAATCCCTTCGGCTCTCGCCCATAGTTCTTCGATTTTATCCTTTTTGCTAAGCTTTTTTTTGACTGCCAAAAGCTCTTCGTATTCGCCGATTTTAGGCGAAATTTGCTCGATTTTTTCGATTTCAAATTTGGCAAATTCTTTAAGTTCTTCGATTTTATTTTCTTCTTCTTCGATTTTTTTAAGCTCTTTTTGCACTCTTAAAAATTCGCTAAATTTAGCCCTAAAATTCGCCAAATTTGCGCCATGAGTGCTATCGTTTTTGCAAATCATAAAATCAAGCAACTCCAAAAGCGAGGCAGAGTTTATCTCATCGGCATTTTTTGCGCCTAGAAATTTCACATATTCGCCCGCGATTTTGGTCAAATTTTTCTTTGAAATTAGTTGCGAGTTTATGAAATACCGCACGGATTTATCCCGCAAAATGCGGAAATTATTCGGCGTTTCGTTTTCTATGCCAAACTCATCAAGCCCAAATTCGTGGCTAATGTCGGCTTCGATGATCTTTGCTTCCGCCTCTCTTAGCCCAAACACAGCCAAAATAGCGTTCATTAGCACAGATTTTCCAGCCCCACTCACACCGGTAAATACACTTAGTCCTGGGGCGAAATTTAGCTCGATTTCGTTGAAGCTAAGGTGATTTTTGATATACACTCTCTCTAACATCCAGCATGTCCCCAGCGCAATTTTTCCTTCAAAACCGCGAAATAATCGTATGAGCTAGCGCGGATTATTTGGGATTTGTGTTTTGAAATTTTTACTTCCACGCTTTTAAATTCGTCCATATTGTAAAAATTTTGCCCGTCGATGACTACGCAAAGCTCGGAATTTCCGCTGTTTTTGAAGCCTAGTTTGTATCTTTTTGGCAAAATTAGAGGGCGTTGGGTCAGGCTGTGAGAGCAAATCGGCGTTATAGCGAAAACTTCGCAAAGCGGGTAGATTATCGCGCCATTTGCGCTCATATTATACGCTGTCGAGCCCGCTGGCGAGCTGATTATGACGCCGTCTCCATAGTATGTGTTAAAGTGCGTATCGTCCAAAAACGCGTCGATTTTCGCCATTGACGAGATATGAGAGCGCGTGATAACCATATCGTTAAATGCGCTGATTTCGAGCTTTTCGCCGTTTTTGCGCTCCAAGCTTACGCTCAAAACTGGCAACTTATCTAGCCTAAATTTCCCAGCCATAAATTCGCGCCAAAATGCGTTAAATTCGCTATTTTTAATGTCTGTTAGAAACCCAAGCGTCCCAGCATTTACACCTATTATATATGCGCCTTTTTTTAGCACGCTTCTAGCTACGCCAATTAGCGTGCCGTCCCCTCCAAGGCTGATTAAAACTTTGGTGCGAGATAAAATCTCATCTATGCTAAATCCAGTTTTGCCAAAATACTGCGCGCAGGTTTTTTCGCATAAAATTTCAATGCCCCCCAAACGCAAAATTTTAGAAATTTCCTCCATAATAGGCAAAATTCCCGCCTCTGTTTTGGCGATGATTCCGACAAATTTTAAATTTTTTTGTAATGCGATTAAATTTTCCATGGCGCGATTTTATAAAAAATTAGCTTTGTAAAAGCAAAATTTAACTATAATCATTGGTTTTAATTATTTTTTTTAAGGAGAACACATTGCGAAGTCATTATTGCACCGATCTAAGCAAAGCAAATATCGGCGAAAATGTTAGCGTTTGTGGTTGGGTGAATTCTTACCGCGACCATGGTGGCGTTATTTTCATCGATTTGCGCGATAGAAGCGGACTTTTACAGCTAGTATGCGATCCAAAAGATAGCAAAAGTGCTTACGAAATAGCAAACGATGTCAGAAACGAATATGTTTTGCGCGCAAATGGAAAAGTGCGCGCCAGAGGCGAAGGTTTGGAAAATCCAAATTTAAAAACCGGAGAGATTGAAATCGTAGTCGATGAGCTAATCATCGAAAATCCGAGCCGTGCGCTACCATTTGTCATCGGTGATGAAAATGTAAATGAGGAAATTCGCCTAAAATACAGATTTTTGGATTTAAGGACAAGCGATAAATTTGAGCGCTTTGCAATGCGTTCAAAAGCGGCCATTGCGGCACGAAATGCGCTTGATAGACTTGGTTTTGTCGAGGTTGAAACCCCTGTGCTAACTCGCGCTACGCCAGAGGGTGCGAGGGATTATTTGGTGCCTAGTCGCGTTTATCCGGGTAGCTTTTATGCGCTTCCGCAAAGCCCACAGCTTTTTAAACAGCTTTTAATGTGCTCTGGATTTGATAGATATTTCCAAGTGGCCAAATGCTTTCGTGATGAGGATTTGCGTGCAGATCGTCAGCCAGAATTTACCCAAATCGATGTCGAGATGAGCTTTTGCGATCAAAACGATGTAATGAAGGTCGCTGAGACATTTTTGAAAGATATTTTCGCTGCTTGTGGTCACGATATTCCAACTCCATTTCGCGTAATGGAGTATAAAGACGCTATGGAGAATTACGGTAGCGATAAGCCAGATCTTCGCTTTGGTATGCCATTTATCGATGTGGCTGATATTTTCGCGCGTTCAAATAATGAAATTTTCGCTAATATCGCAAAAGAGACTAAGAAAAACCGCGTAAAAGCCCTTGTTGTCGAGGGTGGAGATTTGAAATTTAGCAAACGCCAAATGCAAAGATTTGAAGAATATGTGCGTAAATTTGGCGCACAAGGCCTAGCCTTTATCCAAGTCAAAGAAGACGGATTAAAAGGACCTTTGGTTAAATTTTTCGATGAAGCAGATGTGGCCAAGCTAGTCAAACGCTGTAACCTAAAAGTCGGCGATGTTGTATTTTTCGGTGCTGGAAAGAAAAAAATCGTGCTTGATTATATGGGTAGATTTAGACTTTTCCTTGCAAACGAGCTTGGCATTATCGACGAGAACAAACTCGAATTTTTGTGGGTTGTAAATTTCCCAATGTTCGAGCAAAACGACGACGGAAGCTACTCTGCAATGCATCACCCATTTACTATGCCAAACAATGTCGATGAGCCAGATATGGAAGAAATCACCTCTATCGCTTACGATGTCGTGCTAAATGGCGTGGAACTTGGTGGTGGAAGTATCAGAATCCACAAAGCCGATATCCAAGAAAAGGTTTTCAAACTACTTAAAATCGAGCCAGACGAGCAAAGAGAAAAATTTGGTTTCTTGCTTGACGCGCTTAGCTTTGGTGCGCCACCACACGGCGGTATCGCGATTGGTTTTGACAGACTTATGATGCTAGTAACCAAATCAAGTAGCATTAGAGATGTCATCGCCTTCCCTAAAACTCAAAGAGCGCAATGCCCTATGACAAAGGCTCCAAGCGAGGTTAGTAGCGAACAGCTCCAAGAATTAGGACTTAGAATAAATTTAAAGGATAAAAAATGAAAAATCTATTTTTAATCATCGGCGCACCAGGCAGTGGCAAAACCACAGACGCTAGCTTGATCGCGCAAAACAACGAGAGTATCGCTCACTACTCTACTGGCGACTTGCTTCGCGCAGAGGTAGCAAGCGGTAGCGAACTAGGCAAAACAATCGATAGCTTTATCTCGGCTGGAAATTTAGTCCCGCTTGAAGTGGTTGTAGGCACGATAACTTCTGCGATAAAAAGCTCGCCAAAAGATTTTATCATCATTGACGGCTACCCAAGAAGCGTGGAGCAAATGACAAAACTCGACGAAGTTTTAAAAAGCGACGATGAGATCGAGCTTAGCGCAGTAATCGAAGTTGCAGTTAGCGAAAACACAGCCAAAGAGCGCGTTTTAGGTCGTGCAAGGGGAGCTGATGATAACGAGCAAGTCTTTTATAACCGCATGAAAGTCTTCAACGAACCAATCGGCGCAATCCGCGAATTTTACGGCAAAAAAGAGATTTTTTACTCAGTCGATGGCGAACGCACAATCGAAGAAATCGTCGAAGATATCAACGATATAATCGCGAAAAAAATCATCGGCTAAGACTGAAATTTAGGGAATTCTCGTGAAATTTAGCCCCAAATTTGGCATGAAATTTTGCCTTAGAATTTGCGCTGTTTTTGCTGTTTTGGTTTTTTGCGCTGGTTGTGAAGCCAAAAAATCTGTGAGCGCAGCAGGAAACAGCGGTGGTGGCGGAGTTTTCACGGGATTTTCTATAAGTGCGTGGTAAATTTAAAATTTAAATAAAGGATAAAAAATGGATATTTCTAAAATCAAAGTAGGTTCAAACCCTGATAAAATCAACGCTGTAATCGAAATTCCTTACGGCTCAAACATAAAATATGAAATCGACAAAGAAAGCGGTGCGGTGTGCGTCGATCGCGTGATGTATTCGGCGATGTTTTACCCTGCAAACTACGGCTTCGTGCCAAATACATTAGCAGATGACGGCGATCCAGCGGACATTTTGGTACTAAATGAATACCCGCTTCAAGCAGGCTCAGTTATCCCATGCCGCTTAATCGGCGTTTTGGTTATGGAAGATGAGAGCGGAATGGACGAAAAACTTCTAGCCGTGCCGGTTAGCAAAATCGACCCTAGATATGACAATATCAAATCTCTAAGCGATTTGCCAAAAATCACCCTTGATAGAATCAAAAATTTCTTTGAAACCTACAAAGCGTTGGAGCCGGGCAAATGGGTGAAGGTCAAGGATTTCGAGGACGCTAGCAAGGCCGAGGCAATCCTATCTCGTGCAATCACAAACTACAAATAATAATTTCGCCCAAATTTCGGGCGAAATTTCACTTCCGCTATGATTTACCTAGCCCAGACAGACACCACAGCCGGATTTTTAAGCAAGGACTTTACGCAGATTAACCGCGCGAAAATGCGCCATGAAAACACTCCGTGCGTGCTAACCACGGCGAATTTAAACGAGCTAAAAACCTTAGCGCGCGTGCCAGAAAAATTTAAAAATCTCGTGCGAAGGGCGAAAAAATCGACCTTCATCTACCAAAATCAAATTTCACTTCGCTATGTGCAAGGCTGTGAGCATGCGAAATTTCTGCGACAATTTGGCGCGATGTATTCGAGCTCGGCGAATTTGCACGGGGAAAAATTCGACGAGGATTATGCGCGTGATATCGCAGATATCATCGTAGATGAGAAATTTAGCGAGCATGCCCCCTCGAAAATGTATAAAATTTCAAATTTTAAAATTAAAAAAATTCGTTAAATTTAGATTTAATTCAAATATTGTAAAATCACACAAAAAATTTCTTAAAAGGAGTGAATTATGGTAAAAAAATTTCTAATCCTTAGCGCAGTTTGCGCATTTGCCTTGGCAAAGGGCGGTTTTGTCGGAGGCGATGGCAGTAGCAAGGGCGAGTTCGTCGAATACGGCGCCAAATCATACCGCGTAGTTAGTGTCAAAGAGGCGAAATCTTTGCGCGATGATACGAAGGTAACCCTAGTGGGAAATATCAAAAAACGCCTAAATAACGATGATAAATATCTATTTGTGGATAAAAGTGGCGCCTCTATCACCGTAGATATCGACGATGATGACTGGAACGGCCTAGTCGTGAGTCCAGATACCAAAATCCGCATAGTAGGCGAGGTGGATAAGGATTTAGTCGGCGTAGAAATCGATGTCGATGATGTCTTGCCTGTGAAATAATTTTGCGTAAAATTTAGCGCAAAATTTTGCGAAATTTATTTGAAATTCCACGCTGCCGCAAGCCCGAAATACTGCCTCGCTTGCGGTGGCGAATTTTAAAATTTACCTAAATTTGTCAAAATTTCACAAATTTTTATCATTTCATTACCAAATAGAGTTAAAATTCCCCCAATCGCTTTGGCGAAATTTTTAATGGAGGCTAAAATGCTAAGATACGCCATAATCTTCCTAATCATCGCAATCGTGGCTGGAATTTTCGGCTTTGGCGGGATCGCTGGCACAAGCGCGGGGATTGCGAAAATCCTGTTTTTTGTCTTTATTGTGCTTTTTGCGATTTCATTTATTTTTAAGCTCATCAAACGCTAGCTTACGAAGCCTTTGCGCTTCGTAAATTTGGCGTGTAACTTAAAATTTATCCTTACTTCGCTACAATCACGCATTAAATTTCAAAGGTTAATCATGCAAAGTCTACCGCTAAAATTTCGTCCCAAAAGCTTAAATGAAATTCTAGGTCAGAAAAAAATCGTGGAGCTTTTTAAAAAATTTATCGCCTCTGGCAAAATTCCGCATAGTATATTTTTCGGCGCGGCAGGGTGTGGTAAAACCACTATGGCGCGCGTGCTCGCAAGCGAGCTGAACTACGATTTTTACGAGCTTGACGCCACGAGCCTAAAAGTCGAAGATATCCGCAAAATCCTATCTGCGCACTCTGGCGTGCTAGCCAAACCGCTGATTTTCATCGACGAAATCCACCGCCTAAGCAAAACCCAACAAGAGGTTTTGCTAATCCCAATGGAAAATTATGAAGCGATAATAATTGGCGCAACCACGGAAAATCCACAGTTTGTCATAAGCTCTGGGATTCGCTCTCGCTCGATGATTTTTGAGTTTGAGCCTTTGGGAGCGCAGGAAATGAGCGAGCTTTTTGAGCGGGTGCATGGCGAGCTGGGCTTCGCGTGCGATGATGATGCCAGAGAGTATCTTATACACACTAGCGCAGGGGACGGGCGAAGTCTTTTAAATTTGCTCGAATTTGCGATTTTGGCTGATAGTAAAATCTCTCTCGATACTCTAAAAACACTGCGCGCGAGTGCCGTAGCACAGGGGGTAAGCTCGGACGATACGCACTACGAACTAGCAAGCGCGATGATAAAAAGCCTGCGTGGAAGCGACGCGGACGCTGCCCTATACTATGTGGCGCGCCTAATCGAGGCTGGCGAGAGCGCGGATTTCATCGCTAGGCGCATGGTGATTCTAGCTAGCGAAGATATCGGCAATGCCAATCCAAATGCCCTAAACATGGCGGTTAATACACTTTTGGCAGTCAGCAAAATCGGCTACCCAGAAGCTCGCATAATACTAGGACAATGCGCAGTGTATTTGGCACACTCGCCCAAATCAAACTCCGCTTACAACGCCATAAACGAGGCTTTGAAATTCGTGCGAGAGGGGGAAATTTTGCCTACACCAAGGCATTTGATAAACTCGGACAAAGAGATTGCAAACTACCTTTATCCGCATGATTTCGGCGGCTGGGTGGAGCAAAAATACACTAGCGCGAAAGTGAAATTTTACCACAGCAAACAAATCGGCTTTGAAAAAACACTAGATGAGTGGCTTAAAAAGATAAAGGGTGAAATTTGAATTTTACGCAAAATTTAGCGTAGAATTTTACAAATTTATCATTGCAAAAGCGATATTTTGGCTTTTATATATTTTTTTATCTTTAATCTTTGCTATTTTCTTGCTATAATCTTTGTAAAACCGCAGAAAATGGGAGTTGAAATGTTTTTGGTCATTTTGTTTTCTATCATCTTATTTTTTTGATAAAAAAATATGGCTCTTTGGTTTTTGCGCTGTTTTTAGCCATTTTTGGTGGCGAGTATGATACAGACTTTTAATCATACTATGCGTTAAGCTCTCGCTCTCGCGAGTTGTTTTTAAATTCTTTATTTTGGTAAATTTCACTTTTTTGATACAATACAAGCGTAATAAGTGGCAGATATACCATGTGGTCGTGTTGCGCCGTTTAAATAGTGCCATCGCGAGTTCAACTCTCGTCACCATTTATTACCTTTGAAATTTTTATTAAAGCTTTATGTTGAATTAAGACTGCGATCGCCACCCAAAAGTAGCCACTTTGGGTAAGTTCAGCCCTTTTGTTAGGGTCGCGGGTATAAGTCTTTACCGCAAACATAAATGCCAAGAGCTTGGCTAGCTCTTTTAAAATCTAAGAGTTGATGGCGGTAACATAGTAGTCCGGGCAATCCCTTTAAAAGCAGGATAAGATTGCGTATTGTAGGTGCGAGTCCTACCGCTCTTAGATTTAAATTTTATATAATCTAAATAAGCAAAGCAAAGGCGTAGCCAAAGCAGAGCAAATTCATCATACAAAGGCAAATTTATGGAAAATGTCGCGCTAGGACTTTTATATGTGTTTATCATAATCGGCTTAATTTCATGGGTGGGAAAAAGGTTTTTTGATTTGCCGACTGGCTGGTCGATTTTAGGCTTTTTGGCTCTTTTGGGCGGTTGTAGCGAGTAAAATTCAATGAATTCTTCAAAATAAGTGCAAATTATTCAAAAAACAAAATTTAAACTTAGTATTTTGTGAAATTTGAAAATGTAAATTTATGATGTTTAAAAATGATTTTAAAAAATATAGCAAATAGCATAAAAATTATAATTGTTTCAAAAACAATAAAAATTTTCGGAAATTCGCCAATGGTATGCTCTTTGTTATTTTCCAAAATTGAAATTTTGTAAATTCTTTCTCTGTCTTTGAAAAAATCTTTGTGTGTATATATCTTCATTGTTTTGCCGTAACTTTTAAACAACTCAGGCGAAATGGGACAATTGCTTGCGTAAATAGTTTCGTTATCCAAAGTTATTTCACAAATAATTCCCCTATTTGAACTTTTGCTAGATTGCTGTGGTTGATGATAATTGACAAATTTGCCTTGATGTAGAGTTGTGCCTTTTAGGCTCATAGGCAAATTTATCTCTTTTATAAGAAACATACAAGCCGCCAAAAACGACAAAAATAATAAAATATTTTTCATATTTCTTAATATGCCAAATTTGCGTGGTTTGGATTACGCCATAGCTTCGGCGCGGGCTAGAAGCTCTTTTGCCCCTTTGGCGATAAATTTATCGGCAAAATCTGCGCCGATTTTTTGCGCCATTTTCGCATCGATTCCTGCGCGTGCAAGGCAGAGTTTATCCTCGATAAACTCGCTTCCATCGGGCAGTCCCACGACCGCGCGCACGATCACGCTATCATCTGAGATTTGCGCATTTACGCCGATTGGCACCTGGCAACCGCCCTCCAATCTCGCCACAAACGCCCTTTCTAAATTTGTCGCAAGCACGCTGTTTTCGTCGTTTATGAAATTTAAAATTTCGAGCAACTCTTTTTTGTCGGCACACTCAATCCCTAGTGCGCCTTGACCCATTGCAGGCACCATTTCATCGAGCTCGAAGGTATAAACATACGCCACTTCGGCTCTTAAATTTAGCCTATTTATCCCAGCCATTGCCAAAATTATCGCGTCAAATTCGCCGTCTTTTAGCTTTTTGAGGCGTGTTTGGACATTTCCGCGAAGCGAAATAATCTCTAAATCAGGGCGCATTTTTAGAAGTTGCATTTTGCGGCGAAGGCTTGTGGTGCCGATTTTTGCACCCTTTGGCAGGTCGCTAAATTTAGCGTATTTTTCGCTAATCATCGCGTCTCTCTCGTCTTCCCTAGCGCCGATTGCAGCCAAAACTAGACCCTCTGGAAAGACAACTGGCACATCTTTTAGGCTATGCACGGCTAGGTGGGCTTCGCCTCGGAGCATACACTCTTCGAGTTCTTTGGTAAATAGCCCCTTGCCGCCGATTTTTGCAAGCGGTGTGTCTAAAATTTTATCGCCCTTGGTTTTCATGCTTTTTAGCTCGACCTTAACTCCGTGTTTTTGCTCGATTAGCGATTTTATGTGTTCGCTTTGCCACAGAGCTAGCACGCTTCCGCGGGTGGCTATGATTAAATTTTGCATTTATTCTCCTTTTTTCTCTTCGATGATTTCAGCGTCGATTATATCGTCGTTTGCGTGGTTTTTGGGTCTGTAATGGGCGCTGTTTTGTGCGCTATAATCGCTGCTGTTTCGATAAAATGTGTCGTTTTTGGAAGCGGGGTTTTTCAGGTATAAAATCACCGCCGCTACTAGCAAGCAAACGCCCAAAATATCGCTAAGTATGAGTGGCACACATAGCGCAAAACCAGCCGCGACAAAGCCAAATTCACTCAAAATATATTTTGGCGTGATACGGGCGAAATTTGCCAAATTTACCATTGGGCGTTTTGTCATCAAAAATAGCCCCAAAATCGTGCTGGCAAGGACTTCGATGACAAAAATCACAAATCCGTTTGCGTGCAAAAAATGGTATGTGATTATCATTTCTAGCACCAAATACGGAAGTATCAAAAACCTAAACATTTCTATCCTTGCTGAAATTTAAAGCGCCAATTTTATCAAAAGCTTTCTAAATTTTCTATTTTTTGCATTAGCGCTTCGCACGATTTGGCGATATCGTCATAACAGCTCTCAAAATCGCGTGTGTAGTATGGATCTGCGATGATTTTTTGCGATTTTGGCGCATTTTGGCCTACCGCAAATTCGAGCAAGAATTTTACTTTTGGCGAATTTAGCCCAAAAATTCGGGCTAATGAGCGCATATTTTCTTCATCCATACACAAAATCAAATCAAAATTTTCAAGATCAGCTTTTGTGATTTGCGTGGCAACATGAGCCATAAGAGGTACGGCCTTTTCGCGTAATACTCGCTTGGTTTCGTAGTAGGGCGCAGAGCCGATTTCATCGGTGTGAGTGGCTTTGGAATCACAATGAATTTTATCTTGCAAACCGCGAATTTTTACTAAATTTTCCATGATAGCCTGCGCCATTGGCGAGCGACAAATATTTCCGTGACAAACGAATAAAATTCTCATTTCTGCCCTTTATTGCGTGATTATGTCGTAGTGATTAGGGATATTTGGCGCGAAAATTTTCTCATCAATTTTCTCGTTTTTGCGCACGCTTTGCAGATTTATGACGACTTTGTTATCGAGTTTGTCAGTGTATGAGATCTGGCTAGGGGCGTCGTTTTGGGTAGTGATGAAGTATTTCACGCCGTCAAGCTCGGCTTCGTAAGCGCCTGATTTGTTTTGTTTCGCGCCAGATAAAATCGCCACTAAATTCGGCGTTTCTTTGATATTTGTGATGATAGCTTGCTCCAAATCAGGCTCGATGACCGTAACCTTTGTGAAGCTAAAAAATATATTTTTTTTCGTTGGGCTTGTGTAGTGCCACACGGCATGCTCTTTGGTCGCGCTAAAATCGCCTGTGTAGTTGATTTTGGCGTCTTCGCTTTGGACGCTTTGAGTGAAATTTGCGCTTAGAGTGTCGAATTCGAGCGGATTTGCGAGCGAAAAAGTAGCACAAAACGCCAATGCAAAAACAGATTTTTTCATATCTCAAACCTCTTTAAATTTAAAATTTTGCGTTATTATAGCTGTTTTTATTAAGTTTAATTAAATAAAAACTAAAAATATGGTAATATGTTCGGTTAAAATTTTAAAATGAAGGTTTGAAATGTTTAAAAGAGTAGTTAGAGGGATTTTTGGCACGAAAAACAATCGTGTGGTCAAACAATACGCAAAACGCGCAAAAGAGATAAACGCGCTAGAAAAAAAATACGAAGCACTCGATGACGAGGCATTAAAGGCTGAATTTAACGCACTTAAAGAGCAAATCCAAAAGGGCGAAACGACAACTGATAAAATTTTGTATGATGTTTTTGCTATCGTCAGAGAGGCCTCAAAAAGGGTGCTAAATATGCGCCATTTCGATGTCCAGCTAATCGGCGGTATGGTTTTAAACGACGGCGCGATAGCTGAGATGAAAACAGGCGAGGGAAAGACGCTTGTTGCAACTCTTCCTGTGGTTTTAAACGCTATGAGTGGCAAGGGTGTGCATGTCGTGACGGTCAATGACTACCTAGCCAAACGCGACGCCGAGCAAATGGGCGTTTTGTATAATTTCTTAGGTTTAAGCGTTGGTGTAGTAGTCGGTGGCGAGTATAACGATACTAAGCGCAAAGAGGCTTACGCTTGCGACATAACTTACGGCACAAACAACGAATTTGGCTTTGATTATTTGCGTGATAATATGAAATTTAGCAGTGAAGATAAGGTGCAAAGAGGTCATCATTTCGTAATCGTCGATGAAGTTGATAGTATCTTAATCGACGAGGCTAGAACTCCACTAATCATCTCAGGCCCTACAAACCGCACACTTGATGGCTATGTCAAAGCAAACGAAGTAGCCAAACAAATGGTGCAAGGCCAGGCGCCAGATGATCCAAAAGAGAAGCCAACTGGCGATTTTATCCTAGATGAAAAAAATAAAAGCGTGCTAATTACCGAAGCAGGTATCGCAAAGGCTGAAAAACTCTTTGGCGTAGATAACCTATACAAGCTTGAAAACGCCGTTTTAAGCCACTATTTAGATCAAGCATTAAAAGCAAATTATATATTTAAAAAAGATGTCAATTATGTCGTGCGTGAGGGGCAGATCGTCATCGTCGATGAATTTACAGGCAGACTAAGCGAGGGGCGCCGTTTTAGCGAGGGCTTGCACCAAGCACTAGAAGCCAAAGAGGGCGTGCAAATCCAAGAAGAGAGCCAAACCCTAGCCGATATTACATTTCAAAACTATTTTAGAATGTATGAAAAACTAGCAGGCATGACCGGCACAGCCCAAACCGAGGCGACTGAGTTTTCTCAAATTTATAAATTAGAGGTCGTTTCAATCCCTACAAATATCCCAGTGCAAAGACTAGATCAAAACGATTTGATTTACAAAACAGAGCGCGAGAAATTTAACGCCGTAATCGAGGAAGTAAAAAGGCTAAACAAAAAAGGTCAGCCAGTCTTAGTCGGCACCGCATCGATTGAAAAATCAGAGCTTTTGCACGAACTTTTGGTTAAAGAAAAAATCGCTCACTCCGTGTTAAATGCTAAAAACCACGAAAAAGAGGCGCAAATCATTGCCGAAGCCGGTGCAAAAGGCGCTGTAACAATCGCTACAAATATGGCAGGACGGGGCGTTGATATCCGCATAAATGATGAAGTCAGGGAGCTTGGCGGGCTTTATATCCTAGGCACAGAACGCCACGAAAGCCGCCGTATCGATAACCAGCTCCGCGGTCGCTCAGGCCGTCAGGGAGATCCGGGCGAGAGTAGATTTTATCTAAGTTTAGAGGATAATTTGCTTCGAATTTTTGGTAGCGATAAGATTAAAAATATTATGGAGCGTTTGGGTTTGCAAGATGGCGAACATATCGAGTCGAAAATGGTCTCTCGTGCCGTAGAAAATGCGCAAAAAAAGGTCGAGAGCCTGCATTTCGAGGCTAGAAAACATATCCTAGAATACGATGATGTCGCAAACGAGCAGAGAAAGACGATTTATAAATACCGAAACGAGCTTTTGGATAAAGAATTTGACCTAAAAGACAAAATTTTGCAAAACCGCGAAGAGTATATCGCAAGTGTGCTAGATGATTTGGAGATTTTCGACGGAGATGAGAAGGAAAAATTCGATTATGAGGCGATAATAAACCGCATTTTAAATGATACTGGCGAGATGCTAAATGAGGCGAATTTGAAAAACGCTAATGATTATGGCGAGCTAAAAAGCGTGATTGTAGAGCAACTTCAAAGCTCTTACGAGGAAAAAATGAGCCAAATCGATCAGGCTCAGCGCAAAGAGATCGAAAAAATGCTTTATTTACAAATCGTAGATCGCGATTGGCGTGAGCATTTATACCAAATGGATACCCTAAAAACGGGCATTGGACTAAGGGGATACAATCACAAAGACCCGCTAACCGAGTATAAAAAAGAAAGCTATAATCTCTTTATGGAGCTTGTTTTGCGCCTAAAAAGCGATAGTATCCGCACATTGCAACTAATTCGCTTCAAAACCCAAGAAGAAATCGACGCCGAAAGAGAGGCTATGCAAGAGCAAATGCGTAGTGAAGCGCAGGACGAAATAAGCGAAGCTAACACAAATGAAGATGAAATTTCAAATTCAAGCGAAAATTTAAATTCGAGTGAAAATCAAACCACAGAAAATAGCGAATTTTCGCTAGGCGCGAAAAAACCTAAACGAAACGACCCATGTCCATGCGGAAGCGGCAAAAAATACAAAGACTGCCACGGTAAAGGTGGCCCTAAAAAAGGCGGTTTTGCAAGGTAACTTGCAAACGCCTAATTTCAAAATTCACAGGGCAGACTTTGATAAAATATCTACTTTTTAAATATTTGCGTTTCGACAAATCTCAGCCATTTATCACGCTTTCTGCGATTTTGGCGTTTTTGGGCGTGAGTATCGGACTAATGGTGCTAATCATCGCAATGGCGATAATGAACGGTTTCGATAAAGAATTTCAACGCAAACTCTTTACGATGAACTATCCTATCACGATACACAGCCAGTTTCGTGGCGGTATCACAAACGATGATGTCGAAATTTTAAAGGGAGATTTCCCAAATTTAAAATTTAGCCCATATATCAGCTCGCAAGTCATCGCCAAAAATGGCGATAGATTAGAGGGTGGAATAATCTTTGGCGTAAATTTGGCCGATGAAATTCAAATAAATTCAGTCGTCGCACAGGGGGCAAAAGACGCGAATTTGAGCGAATTTGGCATTATGGTCGGTAAGGGCATAAAGGACGAATTTATGCTAGATATGGGCGATAAAATCACAATGATTTTTACCAAAAACGACCCAGGCGGATTTGCGCTGATTCCTAAAATGAAGCGATTTGAAGTGCGCGCTAGCTTTGATTCTGGTTTGATTGCTTATGATAAGGCGT
Source organism: Campylobacter sp. JMF_01 NE2 (assembly GCF_027737365.1). Lineage (NCBI taxonomy): Bacteria > Pseudomonadati > Campylobacterota > Epsilonproteobacteria > Campylobacterales > Campylobacteraceae > Campylobacter > Campylobacter sp. JMF_01 NE2. The sequence continues at coordinate 73,916 of NZ_JAOVTR010000002.1, forward strand.
ATTCTTACGCGAGCGTGGGCGATTTAGCGAAAATTTTGGGCTATGACGAGGGGCGATATGACGGGGTGCATGTTTTCTCAGACGATCCATTTAAGGACTTAGAAATCATTAAAGAAAATCTCCCGCCGAGCGCGCGCGCTGTTGGCTGGTGGCAACAAAACGGCAACTTTTTCTCAGCCCTTGCGCTTGAAAAACGGGCGCTTTTTTTGGTGCTTTTGCTAATAATCTTAGTGGCTAGCTTAAATATCGTTAGTTCGCTTTTGATGACCGTGATGAATCGTCGCCAAGAAATCGCGCTTTTGCTTAGCCTTGGAGCGAGCAAAAAAGAGGTGAAAAAGACATTTTTCTCGCTTGGGGCGACGATTGGCGGAAGCGGAATAATTTTTGGCCTTATTTTGGGGCTTTTTGGGGTTTGGTTGCTTGGAAATTTCGATATCATCGACCTGCCAGCCGATGTTTATGGAAGCAGCAAACTGCCTATGGAGCTCTCATTTAGCGATTTGATTTCTACCGTGGTAGGAGCTGTGATAATAGTAGCACTCTCATCGTGGTATCCAGCCAAAAAGGCCACCGAAGTCGATGTTTTGCAAACTTTGCGTAATGAATAATTTAAATTTAATAAAGGAGAATTTATGAAAAAGTTAATTTTATGCGCCCTAGTGGCTGGGTTTTTTATCGGTTGTGCTGGCACGAAAGAGCCGGGCGTGAGCGAGAGCGCGCCAATCGAGCAGAAAAAAATCGAGCCAAATTTCAACCAAAATAGCGCTGGTTGCACCACAGGCTGCATGGACGCTGTAATCAAAGCCCAAGAAGCAAACAAAAATATAAAAAGATAAATTTCAATGGTAGTTTTTTAACTACCATTTCCACTTAAAATTCCCAAATTTAGCCCAAAAATAAATCTGATTTTTATTAAATTTAAGGTAGAATTGAAGCTTAAATTTTTATTTAAAGGTTTTTTATGACTTTAATCGACGGAAAAGCGATAAGCGCAAAGGTCAAAGAAGAGGTAAAAATCGCAGCCGCAGGGCTTAGTGCGAAGGGTGTAACTCCGGGGCTTGCGGTGATTTTGGTGGGCGAGGACAAGGCTAGTGCTACTTATGTGGCTAGCAAAGAAAAGGCGTGCATAGCGTGCGGGATAAATTCTTACCCATATCATCTAAGCGCGCAAACTACCGAAACTGCGCTATTAGAGCTAATTGATGAGCTTAATGCTGATGAAAATGTCGATGGCATACTTGTCCAACTTCCACTTCCAAAACACATTGATACAAATAAAATTTTAGAAAAAATCGATCCTAGTAAAGATGTCGATGGATTTCACGCTGTAAATGTCGGCAGGCTAGTTAGCGGATTAGAGGCTTTTGTGCCATGCACGCCACTTGGCATTATGCGACTTTTGGCTGAATACGGCATAGAAACAAACGGCGCAAACGCTGTGGTAATTGGCAGAAGCAATATAGTCGGCAAACCTATGGCAAATTTGCTTTTAAACGCGAATTCTACCGTTACTATCACACACTCTCGCACCAAAAATTTAGCCGAAATTTGCTCGCAGGCTGATATCTTAGTCGCAGCGATTGGAAAGCCAAATTTCGTAACCCCTGACATGGTAAAAGATGGCGCGGTGGTCATTGATATAGGCATAAACCGCCTAGAAAATGGCAAACTAACTGGCGATGTGGATTTCGACGCAGTCGCGCCTAAATGCTCATTTATCACGCCAGTTCCTGGTGGCGTGGGTCCTATGACAATCGCAATGCTACTTCAAAACACAATCACATCGGCGCGCAACCGCCTAAAAAGAAGCAAATAAATGAAATTTTTAGGTTCGCTTTATCGCTTTTCATCTAGCTGGGTTGGCACGATTTGTATTGTGCTTTTTATCATACTTTTTGTGGCGCAAGCTTTTGTGATTCCAAGCGGATCGATGAGAGTTACGCTTTTAGAGGGCGATTTTTTGTTTGTGAAAAAATTTAGCTACGGAATACCAACCCCTCATATCCCATTTATCGAGGTTCCAGTAGCCCCTGATAGCGACGGGGACGGACATTTAATCCAAGGCAAACGCCCACAGCGTGGGGATATCGTGGTATTTCGCTATCCAAAAGATGAGAAAATTCACTATGTCAAGCGAAATTTTGCAGTCGGTGGAGATGAAGTGATTTTTGATTTAGATAATTTCTACCTCAGACCAAACGAGGGCGATGAATTTATAGAGCAAAACTACGATAAAAGCGATATTGTCATCTTAAACGGACAAAAATATGTAAAAGAGCCGTATAAATTCAAAGGCATAAATTATAATCCGCATTTTAGAAACGCCATGCGTGCAAGTATGCTTGGAAATTTAGAGCGCAAAAGCCTAGCAATGCGCCCTATAATGGTGGCTGAGAGCGAGAAGGTGTATGAATACGGCAGTGTGAAATTTAACGCATTTTATATCAAAGTTCCGCAAGATGAGTTTTTTATGATTGGCGATAACCGCAACAACTCGGGCGATAGCAGGTATTGGGGCACCGTGCCGTATCGCCTAATCGTAGGCAAGCCGTGGTTTACTTATTTTAGTATCGACCCGGATAAAAAAATCCGCTGGGAGAGAATAGGGCGTTTCATCGACACGCTTCAAAGCGATGAGAGCTTGATTTATGAGCAAAAATAAAGGGAAAATATGCAGGTAAAAAAGGTTTTTATTGCGGGTGATCACGCTTCGCCGGCTGTGAAGGAAGAGGTCAAAAAAATAATCGCAAATTTGGGCTATGAGTTCGAAGATTTAGGCACAAATGACGAAAATATCAGCGTGGATTATCCTGATTTCGCGAAAATTTTGGCTGATAAAATTTTGGTTGAAAGCAAAAATTTAGCTAGCGCAAACGGCGAGCAAAACAGCGAAGATAGCACAAAATTTGGAATTTATGGAATTTTAATTTGTGGCACAGGTATTGGGATTTCGATTGCGGCAAATCGCCACGCACATATTCGTTGCGCGCTTTGCCATGATAGCCTCACTGCTAGGCTTTGCAGGGAGCATAATAACGCAAATGTGCTTGCATTTGGCGCAAGAGTGCTAGGAATCGCAGAGATTGAGGATATGATAAAGACATTTTTTAGCACAAATTTTAGTGGCGGCAGACACGAAAGACGCGTGAATAAGCTAGGCGTGATTGCCTGCGATATGAGCGCAAAATAGGGCGAGATATGATAGTAGTTTTTGAAATTTTAAGCTTTGTTTTGGCTGTATTGTTGGTGCTTTCGATCCGTAAAAATATGAAAATTTACGATAAATTGGCAAAATGTGAAGACGAAATTTCAAAACTAAAAGAAAATCAAGAAAAGCTAAAATCTGCGTTGGAGCTTAGCATACAGGCCTTGCAAAGCGACGAAGCAGAAAAGTTAAATTTAAGATTGCAAAATGCAAAATTATTAAAGGATAGAGGATGAAAACTTTAAGCAATGATGATAAAGCTTATCTTTTTAAATCATTAAGGACTATCGAGGATTTCCCTAAACCTGGGATTTTGTTTTACGATGTAACGACGCTTTTGGGCGATAAAAAGGCATTTAGCTTTTTGCTAGATCATCTCGTAGATCGCTACAAGGATTACGAGCTTGATTATATCGTAGGGATTGAGAGCAGGGGATTTATCTTTGGTGCGGCACTTGCGGCTAGGCTAAATTTGGCTTTCGTGCCGATTCGCAAACCAAAAAAACTTCCATATATCACCATTTCGCAAAAATACTCTCTCGAATACGGCTTCGATCAGGTCGAAATGCATGTCGATGCCTTTGATGCAGTCGCAAACGCGCAAAATCGCAAAGCCAGAGTGCTTTTAATCGACGATTTAATCGCTACTGGTGGCACTGCCAAAGCCGCGCTTGATTTGATCGCACAAACAAATGCCGATTGCGTGGAAGTGTGCTTTTTGCTAAATTTGCGCGCATTAAACGATCTGGGCGAATTTGAAGCAAGAACGAAAGTTTATTGCGTTTTAGAGGCATAAAATTTTGGAAGAAACGCTCAAAGAATTTCTAACCCAGTATCATCAATACGCTTATATCGTGCTTTTTGCGTGGTGCGCATTAGAGGGCGAAATCGCGCTAGTTTTGGGCGGGATTTTGGCACACGAGGGGCATATAAATTTACCGCTTGGTATTTTTGTCGCGGCGTGTGGGGCGTTTGCGGGCGATCAATTTTATTTTTATATCGGCAGGTATAATAAAAACTACATTAGCAAAAAACTCGCCACCCAGCGCCGTAAATTTGCTATCGCGCACCTGCTTTTGCAACGGTGGGGCTGGATTTTGATATTTATCCAGCGATATATGTATGGTTTGCGTATGATAATTCCTATGAGTATCGGCATTACCCGTTATAGTGCCAAAAAATTTGCATTTATAAATTTTATAAGCGCGGTTGCGTGGGCGAGTATGACGATGATACCTGCGTGGTATTTCGGCAAGCAAATTTGGCAAGCGATAAATTTGATCGAGCAATACTGGTATTTTGCGATACCGCTGATTGCCGGAATTGTCTTTGGGTTTTATAAAATTTTTGCAAGATTAGAAAATCATTTTATAAATTTAAGAAAGGATAGAGATGAAAGTAACATTATTGAATCAAAATTTTGACGCGATAAATGCGGATTTTGAAGTGATTTTTATCGTCGGTGGCGACACGGCTCACCGCTTTGTCAAAGACGGCGATAAATTTGATTTTTTTGATTACAAAGGTGAGGGAAATTTGCTTTTAAGCGAGCAAAAAAGGCTATATATAGGCATAAAAGCCCTAGAATACGACCGCGTGAGAGTGGGCGTGGCGCAGGCATACAATACGCTAAAAAATCTTAAAATTTCAAATTTTAAAATCGCATTTTATGATTGCGGTTGCACGAAAAAAAGCGCAATGGCTATGGCTGAGGGCGCAGTGCTGGGCGCGTATGAGTTTAACAAATACAAAAGCGAAAAAAAATCCTACACTCTAAATGAAATTTTTATTGCTAGCGATACATACACAGGCTCTACGCTAGAAGCCGATAAAGCTGGTCGTGGCGTGAAATTTGGCGCTATTATGGCGGACGCGGCGAATTTCGCCAAAAACGGCGTCAATGAAATCCCTGAAATTTACACTCCGCACAAAATGGCAGACGAGGCTGAAATTTTGGCTTCAAACTACGATGATGTCAGCGTAGCTGTGTATGATGAGAGATTTTTGGAAGAAGAGAAAATGAACGCGTTTTTGGCTGTCAATCGCGCCTCAGCTCATCGCCCACGCCTAATCCACCTTACCTACAAACCTGAAAAATGCCTTCAAAAGGTCGTTTTCGTGGGCAAGGGTTTGACCTATGATAGTGGCGGACTTAGCCTAAAACCGAGTGATTATATGCTGACAATGAAAGCTGACAAAAGTGGCGCGCTTGCAGCTATGGCGATTATCAAAGGCGCTGCCGAGCTTGATTTGCCTTTTGAAATACACGCTATCATCGGTGCTACCGAAAACATGATAGGTGGCAACGCCTACAAACCAGACGATGTGCTAATCTCTCGCTCTGGCGTGAGTATCGAGGTGCGAAACACAGACGCAGAGGGCAGGCTAGTGCTGGCTGATTGTCTAAGCTACGCTCAGGATTTAAACCCTGATTTGTTAATCGATATGGCGACGCTTACAGGGGCTTGCGTAGTGGGACTTGGCGAATACACAAGCGGAATTTTAGGAAATAACGAAGAGTTAAAGCTAAAATTTAAAAATTTAACCAAAGCTAGTGGTGAGCTTTTCACGATTTTAGAATTTAATGATTATTTGCGAGAACTTATCAAATCAAATATCGCAGATGTTTCAAATACAGCGTCTAGCAGATACGGTGGCACGACCACAGCGGGGCTTTTCCTTGATAAATTTATCAAACCTGAATTTAAAGACAAATGGCTTCATCTTGATATCGCAGGCCCAGCCTATGTCGAAAAAGCGTGGGGATATAACCAATTCGGCGCGACAGGTGCGGCAGTTAGAGCAAATCTATACTATCTAATGGCTCTGCAAAAAGAGCTAGAAAAGAGGGGCTAATGGGGCTTTCTGTTGGAATCGTAGGTTTGCCAAATGTGGGCAAATCTACCACTTTTAATGCGCTAACAAAGGCACAAAATGCACAAGCGCAAAACTATCCATTTTGCACAATCGAGCCAAACAAGGCTATCGTGCCGGTGCCCGATACTAGGCTTGATGAGCTAGCCAAAATCGTAAATCCAGAGCGCATTATGCACTCGACAATCGAATTTGTCGATATCGCTGGACTTGTAAAGGGTGCTAGCAAGGGCGAGGGTTTGGGAAATAAATTTCTCTCAAATATCCGTGAAGCTGAGATTATTTTGCATATTGTGCGTTGCTTCGAAGACGGCAATATTACCCATGTCGAGGGCAGTATCGATCCGATCCGCGATATCGAAATCATCGAAACCGAGCTTGTTTTAGCCGATATTGAGCAGTTAGGCAGAAAAATCGAGCGGCTAAACAAAGAAGCCAAAGCAAACGCCAAAGGCGCCAAAGAGGCCTTGGCACTCGCAAATGAGCTTTTAGAACATTTAAATTTAGGCAAACCTGCTTCAAATTTCGCAGACAAAGACAGCGAAGTCTTTGCGAGCCTAAATAAAGAGTTGCGCCTGCTTTCTGCAAAAGAGGTGATTTATGGCGCAAATGTCGATGAGGACGGCATAGCACAGGATAATGAGTATGTAAAAGCTGTAAAAGAGTATGCAAATGCGCGAAATGCCGAAGTTATCAAGCTTTGCGCTAAAATCGAAGAGGAGCTAATCGGTCTAGGTGATGATGAAGCGCACGAAATGCTTCAAAGCCTAGGCGCAGAAGAAAGCGGACTAGATAATATCATCAGAAGATCTTTTGCGAAGCTAAATTTGATAAGCTATTTTACCGCTGGGGTTATGGAAGTGCGCGCATGGACGATAACCAAAGGCTGGAAAGCGCCAAAGGCGGCTAGCGTGATACATAATGATTTCGAGCGTGGCTTTATCCGTGCAGAGGTTATTAGCTACGATGATTTCGTGGCGCATGGAGGCGAAAGTAGGGCAAAAGAGGCAGGAAAAATGCGCCTAGAAGGCAAGGATTATGTAGTAAATGATGGCGATGTAATGCATTTTAGGTTTAATGTGTAATTTAATTTTTTTTTGAAATATGCAAATTTTGATTTTTTTTCTTAAAATTTAAGTTTTTTTACATTAAAATTGCTTGAAATTTTTGAAGTGAAATTTGCAAATTTATCTAAAATTTATGGTAAATGGGCGCGCGTTATCTTTCTATTTACTTTTTTTAGGTATTTTTCGGTTTTATTTTTAAGGAGTTAAAATGAAAAAGTTTTTAGGTCTTTTGGCATTAGCAGGCGCAGTGACTTTTTCTGGTGCTAACACACTAGAACAAATCAAAGCGAGCAATACGCTAAGAATTGGTGTAGGTGAGCACGATGCTCCAATGAGTTCTATTTCAAAAAGTGGCAAATTTCAAGGTTTTGAAATTGAGTTGGCGAAAGAACTAGCAAAAGCCATTTTAGGTGATGGCGGTAAGGTAGAATTTGTCGCTGTTAAAGATGCTGAGCGTATGGACGCAGTAACTCAAAACAGAGTTGATTTGCTAATTCACAATTATTCAAGAACACCTGAGCGCGAGAAATCAATGGACTTTTCTATGCCTTATCTTTCAACAATGGATGCTGTTGTTACTAAAAAAGATTTAGGTGTCCAAAGACTAAGCGATTTAAGAGGTAGAAGAGTTCTAGTTGTTCCAGGCACATCAGCTGAAGTCGCTCTTAACAAAGAACCACAAATCCAACAAGTTCCTTGCTCTACATCAAAAGAGTGCTTGGATAAATTAAGAGCTGGCGAAGCTGACGGCTATGCTAGAAAAATTACTGCAATCGCTACTATTCCTTTTGTTGATGATAGATTTGAGCTTGCTATCAAACGCATAGGAGCTATCGCTTTCAACTGCGTAGGCACTCAAAAAGGCAATCGCGATTTAATGGAAATCGTAGATAGCAAAATCCTATCTCTATCACAAGAAGGCTTCTTTGCAGATATGTATGAGCAAACTTTCGAGCTATTCTATCGTGGTGAGCTAGAAGAGAAAATGTTCGTTCTAGATGATATTTATGAAGCATTACTATAATTAGTGCTTTTTGATACTATACTTGGGCGCCTTTTTTAAGGCGCCTTTTTTTATGGCTGAAAATTTTATCTATCCAATCTGTCGTTGCGAGAAAACTAAGTTTTTGAGGCAATTTAGAAAAATTCTTTAATCTCTAATTTGTCATTGCGAAGCTACGCAGTCGCTGTGGCAATCTACGAGCCAAAATTACAAAACGCTATAATTCGTGTCATTGCGAGCGTAGCGAAGCAATCCAGTAAATTTTAGAGAAAATTTCAATTTATCAAAATTTATCTGAATTTCCCTAGATTGCTTCGCTACGCTCATAATGACAGCAAAAACACGCACTTTGAATTTTAAACTCGTAGATTGCTTCGTCGCTGTTTCACAGCTCCTCGCAATGACAAAAATAACACTTTGTTGCTTCGCTCCTCGCAATGACAAAATCGGGGCAGTATTGAAAAACTTGCGGTAGCGGAAATCTCGCAATGACAAAACAGGGCGAATTTACTCCACTAGCTCGCAATGACAAATCATGGCAAATTTGGCGATTTTAAAATTTAATCTCACTACTCGTCTGTGTATCGGCGAAATTTTCCGCTCTGCTTTTGGCTCGTTCGGTTATATCCTCTTCATAATCATACCACGAAAATGTCGCTCCGTGCTGAACCGAGCCATCGAGCAAATCCCCGCCTTGGCGGTTTTTCAGATCAATTCCTGCGACCTTAAATCCATCTAGCGTTTGCGCGAATTCTTTTAGTCTTTCTGGCGCTTGCTTTAATTTCGTGTAGAGATAGCACCAGCCCTCGCCGCCGTTTCGCCCCACGCGACCGCGCAATTGGTGAAGCGAGGCTAGCCCCATGCGCTCGGCTCCGACGATTAAAATTATGCTAAGTCTTGGTAGTGAAATGCCCACTTCCACGACGGTTGTGGTGATTAGCAGTGAGCCATTGTCGCGGAATTTCAGCAAAATTTCCTCTTTTTCCTTGTCGCGCCCGTGCGTAACATACACGCCAGAGAATTTCGCCTGCCAAAACGGCGCGGCTTCTTCGACGCTTTGGTAAATCAGCTTTTCGGATTGTTCGACGAGCGGATAGACGATGATTGCTTGATTTCCTTTGTCGATTTCGCGCTTTAAATGGCTCATAAAGCCCTCAAACCCTGCGTTTTGCAAGATTAGCGTGTGGATATGTTTTTCGTAAGGCATTTGCTTTAAAAAGCTAAAATTTACAAGCTCGGATTGGATTAGCGAGAGTGTGCGCGGGATCGGCGTGGCGCTAAATTGCACGAAGTGCGCGCGATACTCGCCACACTGAGTGAGGGCGTTGATTTTTTCGCGCTGATTTGAGCCGAAGCGGTGCTGTTCATCGACCATGATGAGATTTGAGGGCGTCAAATCATGATAGAGCAGGGCGTGCGTGCCGATGACTAGGTGCGCGCCCTCTAAATTTAGCGATTTTTCGCCACCTTTGACCTCCAAAATATTCATAAACTCTGGCAAAAGTCGCACTGCTTCTGCGTAAATTTGATCGGCTAAAATCGAGGTTGGCACCATTAAATAGCTGGTGCGTGGATAGTTTAGTAAGGCTGCGCCAAGGATTATTAGCGTCTTGCCCGAACCCACATCGCCCATTACCACTCTGCGCCTTGCAAGCGGGCTAGATAGGTCGGCTTTGATATCATCAAGTGCCTTTATTTGGTCGTTTGTGGGAGCGAAAGGCAGGGTGCTAAGCCACGAGGAAATGTCGTTTAAAGGGTAAATTTGCGCTTTAAAATCCATTTTTTTGGCTTTTAGTTTTCTTAAATAATTATAAATTTCAACGAATTTTAAAATTTCAAGCCCGTTTTCGTTTTCTTCTAAATTTTGCACCAAACGCACGCTGTTTTGGTCGTTTTGGTGAATTTGCATTAAAAATTCAGCCTCATTTTCATCAAGCCCCTCATCAAGCAAGGACTGCTTGGAAATGTAGCTTGAAATGAGCTTTTGCGTCGCAGCGTCCGTGAGGGCGTTTTTGTATTTGGGGATAATTTCGCCTACTTTGGTGACGATTTTGGGATTTACGAACTGCCACGCGCCGTAAGCGTTGTCGCTTTTGCCGTGGATAAACATCTGCTTGCCGATTTTAAAGACGCCGTGGTGCCAGCTTTTGGCGTTGAAGATGACGATTTTGATCTCGCACTCCCAGCTTAGGCAAAATGCGCTGATGATAAGCATACCATTGGCGCGACGGCTTGCTGTTTTGCACTCGATCAAAACCGTGTTTTCGCCGGTGTTTGGCTCATCTTTGACGCTTAAATCATCATAGCTTTTTGGAAGTGCCAAGGCTAAATCAAGCAGTGAAAAAACGCCGATTTTAGCGAGCGTTGCGCTGTCTTTGGGGCTAAATTTCATAATTTAAAATTTGACTTTGCGACTTCTGAGCAAACCACGCAAAAGCTTAAATTTAAAATCTCAGCGTGCGAGGCGATAAATTCATTTAGCGTGCGCAAATCTAGATTTTTCGTGCGCTCTAAATTTCGCTCAAACTCGCCAAATTCGAAGCCTTGATAGTATTCGTTGGCACTGATATTTGCGCGCTTAAACATAGTCTCTTTTTGCAAAACCGCGCTTCCTAGGATAAATTTTTTCGCACTTTCTAGCTCGCTCTCGCTGACGCCGTTTTGGACGAAATTTGCGATTTCGGATTTGATTAGCTCGTAGGCTTTGGCTAAATTTTCGTTTTTGGTTTGCAAAAATCCCCAAAAATCGCGCTTAGACAGGTCGAAATTCGCTCTGGCATACACAGAGTATGCAAGTCCGTGTTTGACGCGGATGTTTTCCATGAGGCGTGAGCCAAATCCGCTCGAACCAAGGATAAAAAGTGCCACATTTGCGATATATTTTTCTGCGATTTCGGCGTAAAATGGTGCGCCAAAATAGATATAGGCTTGCTCGCTTTTTTGGGCGATGATTTGGGATTTGGGTGTAGAATTTGTCGCAAAAACGGGTAGTTCGCGCGCATTTGTGGCGGCGAAATTCTCTAAAATTTTGGTTATGTTTTTGCGCACAAGGCTGGCCTCATCGCTTGCGCCCTGCGCGTCGCCCACTACGAGGACATAGGCGTTTGCAAGATCAAGCGAGGCGAAAAATTCCTTGACATTTTCAAGGCTGATTTGCGCGATACTAGCCTCGTCGCCGATTAGTGGGGAGGCTAGTTTGGTGCCCGAATAAAGGCAGTTTTGCAAGCCTTGGTTTGCGATATAGTCAAATTCGCTCTTTAAAATATCGATTTCGCCTAAAATTTGGGTTTTGATTTTATCTAAAATTTCATCTGTGAAATTTGGCTCTTTTAGCAAGTTATCCAGCATTTCTAGGGCAAATTCGAAGTGTTCTTTGAGAGAATTTACCTCGATTACGAAGGTCTCAAACCCTGTGTCGATATCGAAATTTATCGCATAGATATCGAGTTTTTCGTAAAATTTATTTACCCCTAGGCTCTTTGTGCCCTCATTTAGCATTTTTGCGGTGAGTTTGGCTAGGCCATTTATCTTTTCGCTCACTGCGCCACTGGCTTTGAAAACGAGCTTAAAACTCGCCACTGGCAAGGAATTTTCGATTTGTGCGAGAAAATCTACTTTGGTATTTTTTGCCAAAATTTCGCTTTTTATCATTTATAAATCTCCAAAATATCATAGTTTGTGTTGCGTTTGGCTGGGATTTCTCCGATGTCTTTGATTAAGCTTATCATTTCGTTTGCGCTCATGCGAAAGGACGCACCTGCTGCTTTTACGACATTTTCTTCCATCATGGTCGAACCCAAATCATTTGCGCCAAATTTAAGTGCGAGTTGTCCTATGTAGCTACCTTGCGTAACCCACGAGCTTTGGATATTTTTAAAATTATCCAAAAACAGCCTTGCCACAGCTAGAAGCCGTAAATAGCGATTTGAGCTTGTTTTTTTGATTTCTGGGTGCTCGGCGATGAGTTTTGTGTTTGCGGACTGAAAGCTCCACGAGATAAAAGCTCTAAATCCACCCGTAATATCTTGCAGATTTCGCAGTTTTTCCCAGTGTTCGATAATCTCTTCGTCAGTTTCTACCGTGCCAAACATCATTGTGGCTGTGGTTTTCATGCCTATTTCGTGGGCGGATTTATGGACATTTAGCCAAGTGTCTGCGCCGATTTTTTTAGGCGAGATGATATCTCTTACTCTATCACTTAAAATCTCAGCCCCAGCTCCGGGAATTGAGTAAAGTCCCTTTGCTTGAAGCCTAGATAAAACTTCTTTGTGCGTTAAATTTGAAATTTTAGCGATATAATCAATCTCGATTGCAGAGAAGCCGTGAATCGTAATTTGCGGGTATTTTTGGGCTATGTGAGCCACTAAATTTTCATACCAATCGATTTTTAGTTTCGGATGAACGCCGCCTTGAAAGAGAATTTGCGTTCCGCCGATTGCTATTAATTCGTCGATTTTTGCGTCGATTTCATCAAAGCTCAAAATATAGGCGTCTTTTTCGTTGATTTTGCGACAAAATGCGCAAAATTTGCAATCCACAAAGCAGATATTTGTGTAGTTTATGTTGCGATCGACGACAAAAGTCGTGATTTTATCAGGGTGCAATTGCAGCTTTTTTTCATACGCCATAGCCCCAAGCTCGTGCAAAGGGGCGTTTTTTATCAAATTTAATGCCTGTGATTTAGTAATTCTACTCAAATTTAACCTTCTTTTTGATTTATTTTTCTAGTATGATTTGTCCGTCTTTGACGCCACGCACGCGCACTTTCGTGCCTTCTGCCATGTTTTTTACCTCATCGCTTTGCCATAGCGTGCCCTTGAAATAGACCATGCCCTCTTTGACATAGCCCTCGCCACTCTCGTCTAAGAAATTGTCTTTAATCTCTTCGGTTGGCTTGAAAAATTTTGATTTTAGTGGCTTTTTTAGGGCGAGCAAAAGCGCGAAAGATAGCACGAAAGAGGCTAGGATTTGCACCTCCCATGATAGCGGAAGCGCGAAGCTAAATAGCCCCACGATCAAAAATCCTGCGCCAAAAAACACAAAGGTGAAATCAAGCACCAAAAGCTCGATAATCACCAAAATAACGCCAATTATGATAAAAATAAGTGGGCTCATTGATTGTTTTCCGTGATTAAATTTTTATCCCCAGCCTTGCCTAAAAATTCGCTTAGCACAGAGAGCGAGCCGATGATTTCGCTGGTTTCATACGGTATGATGACCTTGTCCTTGCTTGCGCTTTTTGCTAGCTCGTTGAAGGCATTTACGCGACTTTGCGCGAGCAAGTATTCAGCGGCGAATTTCGACGCAGCCATAGCCATATTGATATTATCCATAGCGTGTTTTTGACCCACAGCTAGGGCGATTTGCTCGTATTTTTTCGCGTCTGCCATGCGCTCGATAGCCTCAGCTTCTAGCACTTTTTCTTGTTTTTGCGCTTCGGCTGTGCGAATTAGAGCAGCTTTTTCAGCTTCGGCTTTTAGCTCGATTGCCCGTTTTTCGCGCTCGGCTTTCATTTGCATATTCATCGCGTCCTCTATGCCTTTTGGGACTGAAATTTCTGAAATTTCGACACGCATGATTTTTACGCCCCAGTTATCGGCTGCATCGCCTAGGGCGACTTGGAGTTTTGAGTTTAGTTGATCCCTGCTTGATAGGGTTTGATCTAGGCTCATTTCGCCGATTGCTGAACGAAGTGTAGTCATAGCCAAATTTGATATTGCTTTGCGATAATCCTCGACATTATAAAGCGCCATTTTGCCATTTACGATTTTCAAAAATACGATTCCATCGACCATGATATTGACATTGTCTTTGGTGATGACTTGCTGTTTTGTGATATCTACTAGCTGTTCGCGAACGCTCATTTTAGCGCGCACGCTGTCAAAAAACGGCACAATTACATGAAATCCGCCGTCTAAAACCTTGTGAAATTTACCAAGTCGCTCGATAATCATAATCTCAGATTGCGATACGATTTTGACACCAAGCTTCAAAACCAGCGCGATTAGCGCACAAATCACCACAACGGTAGCTGCGAAACCTTCCATTTTTTCTCCTAAAATTTCTAAAATTTAAATTTGGCGATTATAGCAAGTTAATGTTTAATACTAAATTTAAGATTTTTGGTAGTTTTATTTAACAAATCCAAAACACATAATTAAGCCAAATTTGGCTAAAATGCAAGGTTTTTTGAAAGGCAAAAATGGTTAGATATTATATTTTACTTCGCAATTTTCGCAACTATCGCTTGCTATTTAGCGCGGGATTTATCTGCATGTTTGGCGTGTGGTTTTCGATCGTAGGTATCGCTACGCTACTAATCGAGCTGGGCGCGCCTGTGTGGGCGATCACCGCTGTGGGCGTGGTGTCGTTTATACCAAATATATTTTTAGCCCCGATTAATGGCATTATCGTGGATAAATTTCGCCCAAAGCCCCTAATGGTGAGCATGTTCGCCATAGAGATTGTGACGATTTTCATGCTGATTTTTATCAATGATTTGGCGTATTTGTGGCTACTTTTGGGTATCGTCGTGGTGCGAAGCGTGGCTGGGACGCTCTTTTATCAAACTGAGTCTTCGACCCTGCCGAAATTTTTACCAAAGCCGTATTTGAAGCTAGCAAACGAGCTAACTAGCATTAGTTGGACGATTACTTATACCCTTGGTATGGCGCTAGCTGGGGTGTTTATACACTATTTTGGGGTTAGGGCAGCGTTTATTTTGGATTTTTGTTTGTATGTTTTTTCGTTTTTTATCCTAATTCGCCTAAATTTTAAAGATATTGCAGGAAGTAGCACGCAAGGCGCGATAAAAATGCTAAAAGAGGGCTTTACTTACATACGCTCGCGCCCTTTGGTGGTGCATTTAATCGTAATTCACGCCTTTGTTGCGGTTACGACTTATGATAATCTCATCGCGCTACTTGCGAAATTTGAGTATAAAGAAATCCTAAGCGCGTCGCTGGTGATTGGGCTAATGAATATGGCGCGCTCAGCCGCGGCGTTTTTTGGGCAGATGTGGCTGACGCGTATCGTAAATTTGAAACGGTATTTTTGGATTTTGCTAGGGCAGGGCGGTGGAATCATGCTCTGGGCGGCGTTGGAGTTTAATTACTGGCTTTCGTTTATCGGTATCGTAATGGCTGGATTTTTTATCACGACGGTGTGGTCGTATTCTTTCACGCAACTCCAAAGCCATGTCGATAGGGAGTTTTTCGGGCGAGTGATTGCGTATAACGATATGGCGTATTTCATCGTGGCAACTCTGACCTCAGCGGCTATCGGTGCGCTGTATTCGCTAGGGCTTGCGCTGTGGCAGATAACATTTCTAATGGGATTTATGTTTATAATCGCTGCGGTGTATTATAAATTTATCGTGTATGATAGGTACCTAAGCAAGGAGTGAGGTTTGGCGTAAAATTTGCCTAATCTGTCATTGCGAGACCACGAAGTGGTCGAAGCAATCTACGAGTAAAAATAACCAAACGCTAAATTCGCTGTCATTGCGAGAAAACGAAGTTTTCGAAGCAATCCAGTAAAATTTAAATTCAAAATTCTACTTAAATTTTGCAAAAACACTGACCTTAAATTTTGAAGTCGTAGATTGCCACGAATTTTGCTATGCAAAATTCTCGCAATGACAAATCTAACAAATTTTAAATTTTAGGGGCGATTTCAGGGCGGAAGTATGCGAAAACGAACAAAAACACCATTGCTACGAAAAACACCGCGCTAAACCCCTCTGCGCCGAAAACTTTCATCGCCCCGCCTATGATTATGGGCGAGAAAAACGATGAGAGCGAATATGAAAACAAAAGCGAGGCCGAGATTTGCACGCGCGAGATTGAGGAGCTGTTTGTAAAGGAATCGTTCGCGCGCGCGATTGCGAGCGAGTATAGCGGAAAAACGCCAAATCCTAGCAAAAAGGCTAGGGCGCATTTGACCTCGAAATTCCTGGTGGCAAATAGCCCCAGCGCCGAGCATGCGCCGATTGCGCACACTAGCATTATCGCCTTGCGCCTGCCGAAAAAATCAGACACGGGGCTAGCAAAAATCTGCGAAATGAAGCCTCCGACCATGGCTAGCCCCATAAACCAGCCCACTTGGCTGACATTTCCACTGCTTAGCACATACACGCTCGCCATTGAAAAAAATCCGTTTATCAAAACCCCACCGCAAACTGCCGTCGCAAGCGCAAGTGGCGGTAGAACCGAGATTTTTGGCATGCAGATTGTGGCTTTTTGCGCTTTTGCGGGCGGGTTGAAACGCATAAATTTCAAAGGCACTAGCCCAAAAAGTATGAAAAATCCGCTTAGAAAAAAGATTAAATTTGCACTTAAATTTAGCGCGATTATCCCCACGCCCACGGTAAATGCGCCGTAAAATACGATCTCATACACGGCTAGGACGCGTGAGCGGATAGAATTTGTGATTTTGGAGTTGATCCAGCTTTCGATTATCATCAAAAGTGCGTAGTAGCAAAACCCAAGCCCGAAGCGAAGTATCGCCCAAAATGCCAAATTTGCGCTGATATCGTGGGCTAGGGCGCACAGCGCGAAAACCACGCTAAAAATATAATACGAGCGCACATGGGCGAAGCGGCCGATTATTGTGGGCGTGAAAAACACGCTAGAAATGGCGCCTAAGAAGAAAAACGATGAGATAATGCCGATGATTAGGTCGCTTTGGCCTCGCATTTTGAGTATGACGCCGGCTGATGATAGGGCTAGCGCGTCCCCGATAAACATAAAAAAAATCGCTAGAAATAGCGCACTTAGCGTCCTTGCCGCACGCAGGCTTTTAAACATAAATATCCTAAAAATTGAAATTCAAGCTAGTATTTTACTCGAAATTTGAAAAATTCAAGGTTAAATTTGCAAAATTTGCGATTGTTTTAGCGTAGCAAGCAAGCGCAAAATTTTTGCAATGACAAATTTGACGAAAAATTTGCAAAAATACTGACCTTAAATTTTAAAGTCGTAGATTGCCACGAATTTTGCTAACGCAAAATTCTCGCAATGGCAAATTGGGTGCAAAATGTGGGCAAATTTTACGAAATTTAATCCTTCGCTAGCCCTTTTAAAATCCTGTATTCATCGCAATTTGCGCTTAGTGTTTCATCATCGCCCATTGCGATAATCTCGCCGTTTTTGACCACGGCGATTTGGCTAGCGTTTTTGATAGTGGATAGGCGGTGAGCGATGACAATTACGATTTTATCAGCCTTTATCTTTTCGATGACAGATGAGATTTCCTTTTCGCTGGCGTTATCTAGCGCGCTCGTGGCTTCGTCGAAAATGAGAATTTGCGGGTTTTTATACAGGGCGCGTGCGATCGCTATACGCTGGCGCTGTCCGCCTGATAGATTCGCGCCAAACTCGCTTAAAAGCGTGTTTATGCCGTCTTCCATCTTGGCGACAAATTCATAAGCATTGGCAAGGCGCAGGGCGTTTATGACGCGCTCTTCGTCAAATTTGGCGCCGTAGCTGACATTTGCAGCGATTGTATCGTTAAAAATATAAATTCGTTGGCTCACAAAGCCGATATTATCCCTCAGGCTTGCGATGTCAAATTCGCTAATCTCGTTGCCGTCAAAAAGTATATTTCCGCTTTTGGCGTCGTAGTAGCGCATTATGAGATTTACCACCGAGCTTTTGCCGCCGCCACTATTTCCCACAAGGGCTAAAATTTGCCCCTTTTTGACGCTAAAATTTATATCTTTTAGCGCGATTTTTTCATCATAGTTAAGCGAGACATTTTCGAAAGCCAGCGTGGATATATCGCCCATTTTTAGGCTTCCGCCGATTATGGCTGGCTCTAAATCAATTAATTCGAAAGTCCGCTCGGTAGCAGCCGTGGCGTCTTGCATTTTATTATGCAGCGATGAGACCTTTTTTATCGGCGTATAGACCATAAAAAGCGCGGTTAAAAAGCTAAAAAAGCTTCCTATGCTCATCTTGCCCTCGATGACCTCTTTGCCACCTACGATGATAACCACAGCCACGCCAAGCGCGCCAAGCATCTCCATTACGGGGCTTACGAGCGAGTTTGTAATTATTGCCTTTAAATTTAGCTTGAAAAATTTTGAGTTTTCTTCCTCGAAGTGTTTTACCTCGAAATTTTGGGCGTTGCTGGCCTTTACGATTTCGATATTTGTAAAAATTTGATTTAGAGCCGATGTGATATCGGAGGTTTTTTCTAGCGATTGGCGTGAGACCTTTTTCATGCGTTTGGCTAGGCGCGATAGCGGATAAATCGCAGCCGGAAAGACCACGAGCGCAAAAAACGAAAGCTTAGGACTATTGTAAATCACCACGCCAAGAAGCCCAAAAATAGTGATGATTTGTGTGACGAAATCAGGTATCATGTTTGAAACCACAGTGCGGATTCGCTCGATATCGTTCATCGTCCTAGAAATCAGCTCGCCCGTGCTGTGAGTGTTGAAAAATTTCAAATCTAGCCTAATTAGCTTTGAAACGAGCAAATCGCGCAGTCTGCGCACGGTATCTTGCCCGATAAATGAAGTATAGTATGTCTGGATAAATGTGCCAGCACTTTTCATCGCAAACACCGCTATAATCGCAAACGCAAGCGGGTAGAGATAGAGGGTGTTTTTCTCGACAAAGATATAATCAAGCACCGGTTTTACCAAATACGCGCTCGCAGATGTCGCAAGCGAGGTCATAATCATACCCAAAAATGCCAGCGCAAACTGGATTTTATAATCAATCAAAAATGGTTTAAATCTTGTCAAAATGGTCTTAAAATCGTTCAAAACTCTTCCTTAAATTTACTTATTGCGCGCTTTTTTCCCAAATCGTGCCATTTGGCGTATCCATAATCTCGATTTTCATCGCTGTAAGTTTGGCGCGAATTTCATCGGCTAGGGCGAAATTTTTCTGCTTTTTAGCTTCGCTTCTTTGCTCGATTAGACGCAAAATTTCGGCTCTTTCATCATCGCTTACGCCAAATTGAAAATAGCTAACCTCGTCCATATAAAGCACGCCAAGGGTATTTTTGACAAATTCTAAATTTGCTAAAATTTGCGCTTTAAAAGCCTTATCTTTTGGGTTTTTATCGAGTGCTTCATTTGCGCAAGACACCATTTCATCGACACAGGCAAGCGCGCCAGATGTGTTTAGATCATCATTTAAAAACTCTAAAATTTTGCCCCTAAATTTGGCTTGCTCGCAAGGCAAATTTTGCGCCATATTTACCCTTTTTTTAAGGCGGTAAATTTTATCAAGGCGTTTTTTAGAGGCGAGCAAATCGTCGATTGTGTAGTTGAAATTTGCCCTATAATGCGAACTCATCAAATAAAACCTTAAAGCCTCGCCAGGCACCAGAGCTAGGGCGTCTTTGACAAAAAAGCTATTGCCTAGACTTTTGCTCATTTTTTCGTTATTTACCTGCACGAAGCCATTGTGCATCCAGTATTTAGCCAAGGCTCTATGCTCGCTACATCTGCACTGCGCAGCCTCGTTTTCGTGGTGCGGGAAGAGCAAATCAGCCCCGCCAGCGTGGATATCAATGCAAAATTCGGCGTCACGACTATCTAAATGGGCTAAAATCATCGCCACACACTCGCTATGCCAGCCTGGTCTGCCGCGCCCAAATGGCGCCTCAAACCACGCCTCGTCGAATTTCCACAGCGCGAAATCTTTTTCATTTTTTTTCTGCTCGTTTGAAACCACGCGCGCAAACTCGCTGTTTTGATCCTCTGCTTTTTTGCCACTAAGGCTTAAATAATCGCTATCTTTGGTGGTATCAAAGTATATCCCATCGCCTGAGATTTCATACGCATAGCCCAAATTTAGCAAATTTGAAACAAGGGCGCAAATTTCACTGATATTTTCGGTCGCTTTGGGCGAAATGTCGGCGTCACGGACATTTAGCGCACCCATATCGTCCAAATATCGCTTGGTGTAAAATTCTGTAATCTCGCTTAGAGTTTTTCCGCTCTCGCTCATTTTCTTTAAAATTTTATCGTCGATATCGGTGAAATTTCTAGCAAATTTCACATTTTTACCCTGCGCTTCTAGCGCGCGCCTAAGCAAATCAAAGCTAATCGCGCTTTTAGCATGCCCCAAATGCGCGTCATCATACACCGTCGGCCCACAGACATAAATTTTAATCTCATCTTCGTTAAGCGGGATAAATTCGACCTTTTTTTTACTTGCAGTATCATAAATTACCATAATATAAACCTTTTAAAACATATAAAATTCCTATTTCAAGCGCGCAAAGCCCTAGAATTAGAAGGATTTTTTTAGCCTTGATTATAGCTAAAAAGTTATTAAATCCAAAAAAATAGAGATTGAAAACAAACAAAAATCCCCCCGTAATCGAGCTAGCAAGCGCCAAACCCACAGCCCCAAATGGTTTAAAAAATAGTGCGCACAAAACTACATTTATAAAGACGCACCAAAGCGAAATTTTAGCACTTAGCTTTTGTTTCATGTGCGCATACAGCCAGTGTGAAAAAATGCGCGATAGCCCAAACGGTAGCAGTCCTACCATATACGCTGCCAAAACAGCCGCACACTGGGCCGTGTTAGTGGCAGTGAAATTTCCGCGCTCAAATAAAATTTTGGTGATTTCGTGCGAGAGCATGATTCCGCCGATTGTGGAGAGTGCTAAAAGCGTCAAAAGTATGTAAAATCCGCGCTCGATTAAATTTAGCGCCTCTTTTTGGTTGTTTGTTTTGATTTGTTTGGTCAGTCGCGGGAAAATCGCCGTGCTAAGCGCGATTGCAAAAAGTGCGAGCGGAAGCTGAAAAATGCGGTTTGCGTAGTATAGATAGCTGATACTTCCGCTGGCTAAAAAGCTAGCAAAAAATGTATCTATAAATGAGCTAAGTTGCAAAGCACTAGCCCCTACAACCCCGGCAAAAAAGTTGTTATAAAAGCCTTTGGTTTGCGCTTTTGCGCCGTTTTTGAGCCTAGCAAATCCACCAAGAAGCACTCTTAGCATACCGGTAAATTTCAGCGCATACACATGCACCAAAAACTGCAAAAACCCGCCCGCTACGACGCCACAAGATAGATACAAAACGATACTTCGCTCATCTTTGCCACGAGCCAAAAGCAAGGCAGCAATCATAGCTAAATTTAATAAAGCAGTCGAAAACGCCGTAGTGGCGAAATGATCGCGGTATTGAAGCATAGAGGCAAAAAGCGTAACGATAAAAATAAAAGCTAGATATATGAAATTTATGCGCACAAATGGCGTTGCTAGCGTGATTTGCTCGTCCGAAAAACCATAAGCTAAAATTTTAGTAAAAAACGGCGCGAACACCCACACAACCGCGGTTAAAAACACAATAAAAAGAAAAAATCTAATCAGCACGGAAGCTGCGAAAATCCCCTTTTTTTTCGAAGCGGTAAAATTTGGCAAAAACGCCTGCGTAAAGGCACCCTCGCCAAAAAGTCGTCTAAATAAATTTGGCAGTTTAAACGCCACAAAAAATATATCGCTATACACACCAGCGCCCAAAATAGAAGCCGTCAGCAAATCGCGCACAAAGCCCAAAATGCGAGAAGCTAGCGTTCCGACGCTGTTTGTAAAAAACCCTCTAAACATAATTCCTCGTTAAATTTTATAAAATAAAAAGATAGATTATAATATAATTTCGCCTATTTTTTGATTTTGAAAGAGGATATTTTGCAAAATTTGCCATTTTCGCTCGATACGCAAAACTTCATCAAAACCCTAAAATTTGAGGGTAGCTGGACATATCGAAGCGGAAAAAAACAGCTTGATTTACTTAAAAAAACACTATCAAATTTAGACAATTTCGTAGCAGATTTTACAAATGTCGAAAAGCTGGATTATTTCATGGCTTATAGCATTAAAAATTTAATGCGTGGCAAAAGCGTGGAATTTAGGAGCCAAAATCCAAAAATAGAGAAAATTTTCGAATTTATTAGCGATGAGAGCATAGACCATAATTTTATGCCAAAAGTGCATGGTATGGGGATTTTGGCTCAAATAGGGCTGTATTTTTGCGCAGGCTGGGCTGGGATTGTAAATCTAGCTACATTTTTGGGTGAGTTTTTTTGCAAGGTATTTTCGCTATTTTTGCACCCGCGCAAATTTCGCCTCAAAGAGACCGTAAATTTTATCAAAGACAACGGCATTGATTCGCTTTTTATCGTGGCTTTGACCGCGTTTTTAATCGGCGTGGTGCTAGCTTACATTGGCGCAGACATGCTATCGCAGTTTGGGGCTAGTATTTATATTATAGATATTATGGGCGCTCTAACCATGCGCGAGATTGCCCCGCTAATCGCAGCGATTGTCATTGCTGGGCGTTCTGCGTCGAGTTTTACGGCGCAAATTGGTGTTATGAAAATCACAGAAGAGATCGACGCGATGAAAACAATGGGCTTTGATCCGTTTTATTTCCTCTCAATGCCACGAATTTTGGCTATGGTGATTTGTATGCCATTTATCATTTTTATCGCAAATTCAATATGTATTTTTGCTCAAATGATAGTTTGCGAGGCGTATTTGGAGATAGGATTTTTGGATTATTTGGATAGATTTAAATCAAATGTCGAAATTCGCCACTTTTTCGCTGGTATGATAAAGGCTCCGTTTTTTGGCGCATTTATTGCTATAATTGGCTGTATGAGAGGATTTGAGGTAAAGGGAAATACCCAAAGTATCGGCGAATACACCACAATCAGCGTGGTAAATGCGATATTTTGGGTCATCGCCATAGATGCGATTTTTGCGATACTCTTCTCGGAGATTGGGCTGTGAGCGAGATAATAAGCGCAAAAAATGTAACCACAGCGTATGGTGCGCGCATAATGCACGATAATGTGAGTTTTAGCGTGAAAAAGGCTGAAATTTACGGCTTTTTGGGCGGAAGTGGAAGCGGAAAAACCACTCTAATGAAAACGCTGATTTATCTAAACCAGCCAAAAAGCGGCGAGATTAAAATTTTTGGCGAGGATATTTGGAGTGCAAATGAGGATAGACGCAATGAAATTCGCCTAAAATGCGGTGTGATGTTTCAATTCGGCGCGCTGTATAGCTCGATGAATGTGCTAGAAAATGTAGGCGTGCTACTGCGCGAATACTCAAATTTTAGCGACAAAGAGATTAACGAGCTTGCTATGTTTTGGATACAAAAGGTAGGCCTTAAAAAAGAGAGCGCAATGCTAAATCCAAACGAGCTAAGTGGCGGTATGAAAAAGCGTGTCGCGCTCGCTAGGGCATTGGCGTTAAGCCCTGAGATTTTATTTTTAGACGAGCCAAACTCGGGGCTCGATCCGCTTAGCTCACGCGCCCTTGATAGGCTAGTGTGCGAGCTAAGAGATAATCTTGGCGTAACCGTGGTAATGGTAACGCACGATGTGGATAGTATTTTTGATATACTTGATAGATTTTTGATAGTCGATAATAAAAAAATCATCTTCGAAGGGGCTTTGAGCGAAATCGAAAAGCTAGAAAACAACCCGCTTGAAGAGCTATTTAAAATGAGAGCGAAATAGGAGCAAAATTTGGAAAATAGAACCTCATATACAATCGTGGGCGCATTTGTTATGGCGTGTGTGTTTGCGCTTACAGCTTTCGTGTGGTGGATGCTAACTCGCACCGATACTAGGGAGACTTATAGATCGTATTATATCCATACTAAGGAGCTTCCGACTGGAATTCGCGAGAATTCAGATGTCAAATTTATCGGCGTAAATGCTGGAATCATCAAAAAAATAGATTTTGTCGATATCGAAAATGCAATAATCGAAATCGAAGTATCGATTAAAAGCAAACTCCCTATCTCGCGAGATAGTATCGCCAAGGTCGAAACGCAAGGCATTAGCGGAATTTCGTTTTTAAATATCACAAAGGGAAGTGGCGAGCTATTTAGCGAAAATGAAGAAAAGCCAATCATCGAGCTAGATAAAACCCTGCTCGATAAAATCGGCTCCAAAGCAGAAGTTATCACAGATAGTGTAGGGCAGATGATATTTAAAATCAACTCGCTTTTATCGCAAGATAATATGAAAAAAGTCGATGAAATTTTAACTTCACTTAATAAATTTAGCGCAGAACTTAGCGATGAGAAGAAATTTAACGAACTAAACGCATTAATGGCGAATTTCAACACCCTAATGACGAATTTAAACGAAAGAGAGCATGAGCTAGACGAAATTTTGGATAAATTTAATGCTTTTGCCAGCAGTGCGACACGCCTTTCAAATTCGCTCGAAAAAACAAGTCAGATTATGGCAAAGCGCGTAGAGCGGGGCGAATACAACCTCAAAGCCATACTAGATCCTACCCTAAACGAGGCCAAAACCACGCTAACCGAATTTAACAAAGCTTTAAGAGAGTTTCAAGGCGCGATGTTTAGGCTAGAAGAAAATCCGTATGAATTCTTTTTTAGAGATACCAAAAAGGACTGAAAATGAGAAAAATTTTATGCGCATTTAGCGCAGTTTTGGCAGGAGCTTTGCTGGGAGGCTGTTTGGCAAAGAGTGCCAAGCCATATACTTATTACGAGCTTAAATACGACCAAAAACACTGCGCCGCGAAGTCAAATTCACGCAAAAATATCTATATCGAGAGTGTAACTGCGACAAATTTAGTCGATAGACGCGATATTTTAATCGTGGATTGGAAATCTCGCACGAGATACGCAAGCGACGCCAAATATATCACAATGCCAAGCGAAATGCTTTATAAAGCCCTAATCGACGCGGCGTTTTCGACATGTGCGCTAAATCCGATTTTTGTGCCACAAGAGAGAGATTTGCGCCTAAAAACCACGCTTATCACGCTTCAAGTCGATGGCGATCACGCTAAAATCACGATTGGATACGAGTTTTTAAACGCTGTGCAAAGCATAAAATCTGGCGTGATTACAAAGCGAGTTTTCGTGCCAGATCCAAGCTCACAAAGCATTTATAACGCGACAAATTCAGCGTTAAATTTGGCAATTGATGAAATTTTAAAGGCAATTCAATGATAGTAGGATTAGAAGGAATCATCACGCACAAAGAGCCCACCAAATGCGTGATAAAGTGCGCTAGTGGCGTAAGCTACGCTGTGGCGATTTCGCTAGGGTGTGGCGCTAGGGTAGAGCGGGGCGAGAAGGTGGAGTTTTTGATAACTCAGATTATCAGAGAGGACGCAAATTTGCTCTATGGATTTTTGGAGCCAAAAGAGAAAAATATGTTTGAAATGCTAATCAAACTAAGCGGAATAGGGGCTAGCACGGCAATGGCTGTGTGCTCATCGCTTAGCGCAGAGAGCTTTTCTCGCGCGATTATCACAGGCGATAGCGCGTTACTAACGAGCGTGCCAGGGATCGGCCCAAAGACAGCTAGGCGCATAATCGCCGAGCTAGGGGACGCCAAACTTATGGAGTTTGGCGAGAGCGAAGTATATAAATCAGAGGCGATGAGCGCGTTAGAGAGTCTAGGCTTCAAACGCGATAGAATCAGTAAAATTTTGCTTGATTGCATCAGCACAAATACGGCTGATTTGATCAAAGAGGCATTGAAAAAACTAGCATAAATTTAAAATTTATAAGGAGAAATAATGAAATACGGTATAGTTTTTGGTGGTCAAAGTTACGAACACGAGATTAGCATAATCTCTGCAATCGCGGTCAAAGACGCGTTAAAGGGCGAGAGTTTGGCGTTTGTTTTTTGCGATAAAGATAGGAGATTTTTCTTAATCGAAGAGAAAAATATGCGCGCAGTGTATTTCAAAAACGGCGAATACACAAAATCCAAAGAGCTAAATATCTCAAACGGCGGATTTTATATGAGTGGTGGTATGTTTGGCAAAAAAAGCATGCTTGAAGTGAGCGTTTATGTGAATTTGATCCATGGTTGCGACGGCGAGGACGGAAAATTCGCAAGCCTTTTTGAGTTTTTCTCAATCCCTTATATCGGCCCTAGAATCGAGGCTAGCGTGCTAAGCTACAACAAAATTTTAACCAAATACCTAGCACAAATCGCAGGTGTAAAAACCGTGCCATTTGAAATCGTCAATCGCAACAGCTTGCCGAATTTCAACTTCCCAGTCATCATCAAACCCGCTCATTTGGGTTCTAGTATCGGTATTGGCATAGCAAAATCAGAAAAAGAGTTTGATTATTGCATGGATAAGGTCTATGAGCTAGACGATAGCGCAATCGTCGAGCCATATATGGAAAATATCAAAGAATACAACCTAGCAGGGGCTAAAATCGACGGCAAAATCGAGTATTCCTTCATCGAAGAGCCGAAAAAAGAGGGATATTTGGATTTTGGTAGAAAATACCTTGATTTTTCGCGCACTGGCGTGGTCGAAGAGGCGCAAATCGGTATGTCGATCGAGGATAAGATGAAAGACGCGTTTGCCAAGCTTTATAATGTCGGTGGATTTGAGGGGGCGCTGATTAGGTGCGACTTTTTCGTGCAAAATAACGAAATCTATCTAAACGAGATAAATCCAAATCCAGGAAGTATGGCAAACTACCTATTTAGCGACTTTGCAGAGGTTTTGGGCAAGCTAGCTACTTCGCTTCCAGCCTCTAAGGAAATTCCGATTTCGTATGATTTGATAACAAAAATTTCAGCGAATAAATAAGCTAAAATTAAAAATTTTACGCTAAATTTTGCGTAAAATTTTACATAAGGATTGTTTATGTTAAATAAAGACGAAATTTACACAGCGACAGAAATGGCGAGAAATTTTAGCTCAATTTTAAAAAAACTAAATAGCCAAGAGATTAAAAAGGCTATGATTGTCAAAAATAATAAATTTGAGGCCGTAATGCTTAGCATGAGCGAATACGAGCGCCTAGAAAAGGCAGTCGAGCTACTCAAAGCGATTTATGGTAAAAAGGGTCAAGATGGCCAGTAAAACCATAAAATTTGGTGGCAACGAATACAAAATCAGCTACGAAATCGAAAATTTAAGCGTCGAGCCGTATATTTTGGTTTTGCACGGCTGGGGCGCGAAAAAAGAGCTTATGCAGAGGGTTTTCGAGGCGAAATTTTTCCCAAATTATAGGCTAGTTTTCGTGGATTTGCCCGGATTTGGCGTTAGCTCGCAACCAAAATTCGCGCTTACAAGCGAGGATTATGCGGGCATTATGCGTGAGTTTATCGCTGCGCTTGGAGGCGCACCGGAAGCCATTATGGGGCATAGTTTTGGCGGCAAGGTCGCCACGCTGCTTGCGCCAAAAAGGCTGATTTTGCTAAGCTCGGCTGGGATAATCGAGCCAAAGCCTTTGAAGGTGAGGGCGAAAATTGCGGTGTTTAAGTGCCTAAAATATGTCGGGTTGGCGAAGTTTTGGCGATTTTTTGCCAGCAAAGACGCTTCTGGTATGAGCGAAGAGATGTTTGGGACGCTAAAAAATGTGATTCGCGAGGATTTCGAGCCGATTTTTGCCGAGATTAAACCTGAGAAAACGCTGATTTTTTGGGGTATTAGCGATACAGCCACTGCGCTTAGTAGTGGCGAGAAAATCCACTCGCTCATCAAAAATAGCAAATTTTACCCGCTTGACGGGGATCACTTTTTTTTCATAAAACACGCGAAATTCATCGCAGATACAATCACGGCTGAATTTAAATAATCCAAATTTAGTTATTTTTCACTATTTGTCATCGCGAGTGAGCATTGCTCGCATGGCAAAACCAAACGCCATAATCCGTGTCATTGCGAGGCGATTTATCGCCGAAGCAATCTACGAAATTAAAATTTAAGGTCAGTGTTTTTGCAAATTTACCAGTTAGAATTTGAAAGTCGTAGATTGCTTCGCTTTCTACGAAAGCTCGCAATGACAATAGCGGGCAAATTTTGCCTAATTCGTCATTGCGAGCGAGTGTAACGAGCGTGGCAATCTACGAGCTAAAATAACCTAACGCTATAATCCGTGTCATTGCGAGGAGCAAGGCGACGAAGCAATCCAGACTATGATTTTACAAGCAATTATTGAAAAAGATGAACTTTAAAATAATGGGATCGGATATAAAAGTAAAAATGAAAATTGCAGTTTTCAATACTAAAAATAAAATTTAAAACATAAAGGATAAAAATGAAAAAATCATTATTAAGTGTTGCACTTATGGTAATGTTAGGTTCTAGTTCGCTTATGGCAGAGATTGATGATTATGTGGCAAATGACAACAATGAGAGTGTTATAAATTTTGTTGATAAAATGATTGTAATGGCAGAAAAAGGCGATATGGATATATTGGATTTTTATTCAAATCAAGTCTTGCCTTTCTGAGGCAGGATTGCCACTTACGCAAGAGGTTTTAAAAGAAAGAATTGTTAAAAATGAAATTAATGTTGCAATGATTAATGGCAAGGAGGTAGATGATTATATATTTGTTCTTTATCCTTCGGTTAGTAAAAAGAACGATGACAATACAATAGAGATTTTTATTGATTGTGGCGTATATAATTCTGAGGGCAACCTTGTTCCATTAAATGTTAAAGAAAATAAGCCTATGATTATTTCTATTGAAAACGACAAATATCGTATAAAATCTATGCCAGCACAATCGCAAAAAGGTTGTTATAAATTTTAATTTTTGATAATAAAAAGTTTTCAAATTTTTGTAAAAAATAAAAATAAAAGTTTTAGAAAACTTATTTAAACTTTCTTTTATAACTTTAATGTTATAATCAACAGGTTTTTAAAAGGTTCATTTATGTGGGAAATTATATTTTGCGATGATAATTCAAAAAGCGAATTTTACGAGCTGCCGCCACACCTATTGGCTCGCGGTCTTATGGTTTTAGACATTATAAAACTAAAAGGAAATAACACAAAAGGCACTATAACTAAGTTTTTGAGAGATGGCATTTTTGAAATTCGCATAATGGCAAGCAAAGACATAGCAAGAAGCCTTTATGCTTATGAAATAGGCAAGAAAATTATAATTTTAACTAGCTTTGTAAAGAAAACGCAAAAAGCACCAAACGATAAAATTGAATTGGCGTTAAAACGCTTAAAGGAGTGGAAAGATGAAAATAGGGACTAAATCTTTAAAATTTGAAGATGTTAAAAATGATATTTTAAAAGACCAAGAAGTTAAAAAGCTTTATGATGAAATGCAAGATGAGTTTAATCTCATAATCTCACTCATAGAAGCTAGACAAGAAGCAAATCTCACGCAAGCACAAGTTGCCGAGAAAATGGGTGTAAAACAATCAGCAGTTGCTAGGATAGAAAGTGGTAGCTTAAATTTGAAATATGGCACTATTTGCAATTATCTAAAAGCGTGTGGTAAAAAAATAGCGAATTTTAATCTAGTGTCTTTAAATGCGATTAAGGCTTAATGCTTTGAGAGTTTTCTTCTCTTATGGTGTGTTTGTGACTTTGTTCGTTAATATAAAAAAAATTCCTCTATTTTCGCTCAAATCTTGCATTTCATCTATCGCTCTTGTGTCTGCAACATAGAGCTAAAAAGAAATAGCCAAAAGCAAATAAATTTCCCACATCTTGGGCTACGAGGGTGTATCTGCGCCCTAGCCCAAATTTGCCTAACTCAAATCTGCCCTAACCTAAAATGTAATCACGCTTCTAATTTTATATTAAATTTATTGCGCTATAATGCCCAGACCAATCAGATGAGAAAGGTTTGACATGCTTTTTGATATCAGTTTAATTGGCGATACGAAAAATTTATATTTAAAGCGGTTTGGTCGCTCGAACCTAAACGGCGTCCCGCACTACCTAAAATTCGACTTTTCTGCGATGTCTTTCGTCAAGCTAAACAACAAACTTTCTATCAAATCCACAGGTTGCAAATCTGATTTGGACTATGGATTTTACCTCGTTTTCGAGGACAATAAATTTTTTATAAACAACAAAACTCACCTTTCCAAAAAAGAGATTTTTTATATGCTAAGCTATCTTTTTGATAAAATTTATGACAAAAATGTTAAATACCCGCGCGACAGCCTGCACGCAAAAATAAAAAAAACGATTGAGTTTTTAAACAAAATTTATAATTTCACCAAAGAAAAAGACCATAAATTCAACATGCACGCGCAGTATCGCAATGTGTTTGTGGGGTGCCTGAGTATCGATCATCGCGAAAATTTGGCGCAAAATTCAGTTTAAATTTCATTGAAAATTGTGAAATTTGACTTACAAATTTACCGAGTTTTTACCCAAATTTATTAAAATTATGAATTATATATATGATAAAGGTTTGATATGCTTTTCGATGTTGTAATAATCGGCGATAACAAAAATTTATATTTAAAGCAATTTGGTGGGCGTTCGAATTTCAGAGGCGTTCCGAATTATTTTCAATTCGATTTCAACGAAATGAAATTCATGCAAATCAAAGAGAAAATTTATGTCAAATTTGACTACAACGAAACCGAGACAAACACCGATCCTAACTATGGTTTCGTGCTGATTTTCGACGAAAAAGAATTTTTCAAAAACAAACAAAATTTAACGCGAAAAGAGGCATTTATCTTGCTGAATTATATTTTTAACAAAATGTATAGCAAAGATGTCAAGTATCCGCGCGACAGCCTACATTTCAGGATAAAAAAGGCGATCGATCTTTACAAGGCCGTCTATAAGGACGATGATTTCGACGGATACAACCTGCACGCGCAATACCGCAATCTCTACGCCGGACAGATAAGTATCGACAAAAGAGAGCGAACGCTCGGCGCAGCGGAATAATCAGCGTTGTGAGATAAAATTTATGAATTTAAAACGCCGTTTTGGCGTTTAAATTTTGCAAATACTTTAAAATTTCCTTTGCAAAATCTATTGCAAATGCAAATTTGGATAATCAAAAAGCAAAACTTTTCCGCTATGCTCGCTAATCTCAGCGAAATTTTCTGCATCAAATTCTAATCCGAAAATCGCACAAGTTGGGAATTTTTCGATTACTGAGTTGCTGAAATACTCGCACACTGCGCCGATTGTGGGGTTGTGGCCTACTATGAAAACCACTTTGTATTTTTCATCGAGCATGCGCACAAACTCCGCCAGCTCTCGCGCGCTAATGTCGTAAAGCTCTTTTTTTTCTTTTAAAATATCTTTGGCGCCAATATTTTTGGCTATGATTTTAGCGGTTTTTAGTGCGCGTTTGGCAGGGCTAGTGATGATGATATCAGGCATTATGCCCTCTTTTGTCAAAAGCTCCCCTAGCCTGCCTGCGTCGTCTTCGCCTTTTTGGCTTAGTTTGCGCTCGAAATCTGTCTGTGCGAAAGCCTCAGCTTTGGCGTGTCTGATAAAATAAATTTGTTTCATAAATTTCCTTTTCGTATAATTTTACGCAAAATTTTACAAAATTTTAAATTTTTGCTGTATCTTGCCGAATCCAAACCCTGCCCCAAACCCTATCAAATGCGCATACCACGCCACATTTGAAGCTAATAAAAGTGGAGCAAAGCTAATAAGCGCAACCATAGCCAAAACGCTTTTTAAATTTTGCCTCTCATAGCACAAAATCACGCCCAAAAGTGCGCAGATTACGCCACTCGCGCCGATTAAATTTATATTTTGTCCCATAAATTTGTAAGCGCAAAAAATGTAAATCAAGCAGATTAAATTTGTAAAAATTCCAAGCCCGAAATATAAAATCGTAAATTTAACGCTACCGAAAAATCGCTCTAAAATAGAGCCGAATTGATACAGCACGGCCATATTCATCGCCAAATGCGCAATTCCAGCGTGCATGAAAAATGATGATAAAATTTGCCAAAGAAATCCGTCAAAAAATAGCAAATTTAGCCCCAAATACGCGCCCAAATTTGGGATTAAATTCGTTAGGACAAAAAGCACGCAGTTTGCGATGATGATAGCTAGCGTGACCTTACCGACCTGCCCGAAATTCGCCCTTTGTCCGAAATTTGCCATTTGCATAAATTTCCTAAATTTATTGTTTTACGCGACCATATCCTGCGAAGCGATTTGAAGCTAGGCAAGAAACTTTGTTGCTTCCACAGCGCACAATATAGCTATTTTCGATTTTTTTGCCGTTTTTGTGAGTATTTTTTTTGTTTAAATTTACAAAATCGACCTTGTTTCTACCGCGCGAATTATGCACGAATTTTATCCTGCCGTCTGAGTAAATTTCGCGGATCACGCCGATATGGCTGATTTCGTTATTTAGGCGTTTTTTGTTTGATTGAAGGGTGTTTTGGAAAAATATTAAATCCCCTACTCGCGGGTTTTTGTGCGCGATTAGGTCGCGTTTTTTGTAGTAATTATAAATTGCTTGTGATTTTCTGCCGTTTGTGAAATACTTAGGCAGCTCTTTTGAGTTGAAAAAAATCTCTTTGTTTTTAGAATTTAGCGCTGTGATAAACCCGCTACAATCCCCGCCTACCTTGGTTCCGGTGTATTTATCGACCCATGAAATGAGCGTTGTGTTGTAGGTATTTCCTGGGATTTGCGATGAGCCAGAGTTATCCTCATAAACCTCATAATCCCCTTGCGTAGTGGGATTTGCAGGCGATGAAAACGGAGCTAGCCACGAGCAGCCACTCATCAAAAACGCCCCTAAAAATAAAGCAAAAATTTTTTTCATAAATTACCTTAAAAAATACAAAATGTGTTTTCATTTTAGCAACCAAATGTAATAAAATAGTAATTTTAAAGCAAATTTATGTATAATCACGGCGAAATTTTTGCAATTAAAACGGAGAGAAAATGCACTATTTACAAATCAAAGGCGAAGCCAAGCTTAGTGGCGAAATAAAAATCTCAGGCGCCAAAAACGCGGCACTACCGCTAATCGCGCTAATTATACTATCCAAAAACCCAGTTACAATTAAAAACTTACCAGATGTTTCAGATATCAAAACCCTAATCCAGCTTTTGGCAAATTTAGGCGCAAAATGCGAGTATCTAGACGCTCACACCGCCGTAATTGATCCAAGAGGGATAAACTCAACTAAGGCAGTTTATGACATCGTGCGCAAAATGCGCGCTTCGATTTTAGTTCTTGGTCCATTGCTAACGCGTTTTGGCAAGGCGGAAGTTAGCATGCCAGGCGGATGTGCGATAGGGGCAAGGCCGATTGATTTGCACCTAAGGGCAGTCGAAAAAATGGGCGCACAGGTCAAAATCGAAGAAGGCTATGTCGTGTGCGAGGGCGCATTAAAGGGTGCGAATATTTCGTTTGATAAAATCACCGTTACAGGCACCGAAAATGTCGTAATGGCGGCCGCGTTAGCGCATGGGGAGACTTGCATAATCAACGCCGCCAAAGAACCAGAGGTCGTGGCTGTGTGCGAAGCCCTAGCCAGTGCTGGCGTAAAAATCGAAGGAATCGGCACTGACGAGCTTAAAATCACAGGCACAGCGGGCGAACTTTTAAATATCAACGAAATCACCGTAATCCCCGATCGTATCGAGGCTGGGACATATCTGTGCGCTGGGGCGATAACAAATTCTAAAATCAGCGTTACAAGCGTAAATCCTGCGCATTTGGGCGCTGTGCTAGCGAAATTTGAGGATATGGGATTTAAATTTGAAATTTCAGGCAACGGCAACGACTCTAAAATCACCATTTTGCCAGCAGACGAAATCAAAGCGACCAAAATCATCACTACCGAGTATCCGGGCTTTCCGACCGATATGCAAGCGCAGTTTATGGCGCTAACATGCGTCGCTCAGGGCACTAGCACGGTCGAGGAGAGGCTGTTTGAAAACCGCTTTATGCATGTGAGCGAACTAAACCGCATGGGTGCAGATATCAAACTAAACGGCAATATCGCTACAATCAAGGGTGGCAAACTCGCAGGCGCTGATGTCATGGCGACAGATTTGCGCGCTAGCTCGGCTCTTGTTTTAGCGGCTCTTGCAACAAGTGGCACTACGCGCGTGCATCGCATATATCACTTAGACCGCGGATATGAGAAATTAGAGGAAAAATTCGCAAAACTTGGCGCAAAAATAAAAAGGCTTGAAGAGTGAAAAGCCTAAATGAAGCGATAAATTCGGTAATTTCTAGCATTGATTTAAATTTAAAAAGTGAGTTTGTTAGCTTAAATTTTGCATTAGGACGAATTTTAGCTACGGATTTTAAAGCTTTGCGAAATTCGCCACTTTTTGACAATTCTGCACTTGACGGATATGCTTATAATGCCGAATTTGAGGGAGAGAGTTTAGAAATCGTAGAGCCTGTTATTTTTGCAGGGGCTAAGCAAATTTATGAAATCAAAGCTAATCAAGCGCAAAAAATAATGACAGGCGCACCCTTCCCAAAGGGCGCAAATTCCGTAATCCGCCTAGAAGACGCCCAATTTGTGGGCGAAAAACTAAAAATGCCAAAAAATCCTAAATTTGGCGACGGACATAGAAAAGCGGGCGAAGAATTTAGCGTTGGCGAAGTGCTAATAAAAAAAGGCAAAGCCCTAACTCCGCCTGAGATTATGCTTTTAGCTAGCCAAGGCGTGGGCGAGATTGAAGTGTTTGCAAGGCCAAAAATCGCCCTATTTTCGAGCGGAGACGAGCTTTTGAGGGTTGGCGAGAGGGCGGATGATTTTAGCATTTATGATGCGAACTCGGCAGGAATTTGCGCTTTGCTTTTACAAAATGGCTTTGAGTGCGAAAATTTGGGCATTATAAAAGATGATTATAATGTGGTTTTGGATACTTTGAAAAAAGCTTATGAAAGTTACGATGTGGTTATCACAAGTGGCGGAGCTAGCGTCGGGGAGGCTGATTTTATGGAAAAGGTCTTAACTGGGCTTGGATTTGAAAATATCCTAAACGGGATAAATTTAAAACCTGGCGGAAAGCCTACAAAATGCT
Organism: Campylobacter sp. JMF_01 NE2; assembly: GCF_027737365.1. Classification (NCBI taxonomy): domain Bacteria; kingdom Pseudomonadati; phylum Campylobacterota; class Epsilonproteobacteria; order Campylobacterales; family Campylobacteraceae; genus Campylobacter; species Campylobacter sp. JMF_01 NE2. Next base: position 108,826 of record NZ_JAOVTR010000002.1, read on the forward strand.
TTAAAAAAGGCGAGAAGTTCTTTTTCGTCCTACCTGGAAACCCAATGGCAGCCTACATTGTATCGCTACTTTTTATGCTCCCTATTTTGCGCTATTTAGGCGGAAAATTTGATTGTATGAGTGAAGGCTTTGAAGCTTTTTTGGAAGAGCAAATAAAATGCAATCCAAAACGAGAAAATGTAATTTTCGGCGATTTTGCAGGTGGCAAATTTGAGGCAAAATGCGATAAATTCGGCTCGTTTATGATAATGCCTTTATTGAAATTTAACTCTATTGCACTAAGCGATATTGGCGATGATAGCCCTATAATGCTTAGATTTTTTAGAAAGTATTGACAAATGAAAAATTTTTTGCTAAAATCCAAGTTCTTTTTTACTTCGTGCGGGAATAGCTCAGTGGTAGAGCGCAACCTTGCCATGGTTGATGTCGCGAGTTCGACTCTCGTTTCCCGCTCCACTTTTTTAAATTCAAATCAAAAAGTTTGCTTATGAAAATCCTAGTTTGTGTAAGCGGTGCTAGTTTTTGCGAAATTGGGTTAAATTTAATCAAATTTTTATCGACCACGCCAAACGAAATTTACGCAATCATAAGCGAAAATGCAAAAATCGTCTTAAAATCCGAAAATAATATAAATTTTGCAAATTTCATTAACGAAAATCAAGCTGTGAAATTCTTCGATGATAGCGATATCGGCGCGAGTGTGGCGTCTGGTTCGTTTGGCATAGATGCTACGATTTTTGCCCCATGCTCTATCAACTCACTGGCAAAAATTCACGCAGGTATCGCCGATACTCTTAGCACTCGCGCAGCAGCCGTCGCGCTAAAAGAGCGCAAAAAACTAATCCTTGGCGTGCGCGAAATGCCTTTTTCGCCTATTTCGCTTCGTTCAATGAGCGAGTTAGCAAATCTCGGTGTCATCATCGCTCCGCCCATTATCGGCGGTTATAGCGGTGCGAAAAATTTAGAAGATATGCAAAATTTCATAATCGGCAAATGGTGCGACGCCATGGGCGTGGCAAACAATCTCTTTAAAAGGTGGCAAAAATGAGAAAATGTATCTATCCTGGTACTTTTGATCCTATCACAAATGGTCATTTAGATGTAATCAAACGAGCGCTTGGGCTTTTTGACGAGGTCGTCGTCGCAATCGCGCTTAGCGAGAGCAAAAGCCCTTGTTTTTCGCTAGAAAAGCGCTTGGAGATGACAAGGCTTGCCCTTAGCGATTTAAAAAATGTCAAAGTCGAGCCGTTTTCAAATCTGCTAGTCGATTTCGCTAAATCGCATGGCACGAATTTTTGTATTAGGGGACTGCGCGCGGTGAGCGATTTCGAATACGAATTACAGCTTAGCTACACAAACACATCGCTATGGGATAAATTTGAGAGTGTGTTTTTGATGCCAAGCCTGAAAAACGCCTTTATTTCGAGCTCTATGGTTCGCACGATACTGCGCCACGACGGCGATGTTTCGCAGTTTGTGCCAAAGCAAATTTTGCCACTGCTTAAAAAGGAAAATTAATGTTTGTAGCCTTTGAGGGGATTGATGGAGTTGGCAAAAGCACGCAAATATCGCGCCTAGCTGAAATTTATCCTGGCGCGATAGTTACCAAAGAACCGGGCGCTACGAGGTTTGGCGAAATTTTGCGTAGTATAATTTTAAACGAAAATTTCAAATTTAACGGCGACAACCACATAAATTTAGGTCAAATTTGCGGAAGTATCTCAAAAACTGCTGAGATGTTTTTGTTTTTAGCTGATCGCGCCGAACACCACGAGAAGGTTGTTTTACCAAATTCGCAAAATCTAGTCCTAAGCGATAGAAGCTTTATTTCAGGTATCGCCTACGCCCTAGCAAACGATGAAAACGCTAAATTTGACGAGCTTGTAATGCTAAATAAAATCGCGCTTGGTGGTGAAATTTATGGTAAATTTGTATTTTTTGAGATTGGCAAAGATGATTTGATTTCCAGGTTAAATACTCGCGCGGGATACGATAAAATCGAGCTTCGTGGCGTGGAGTATCTGCTTAGGGTGCAAGAAAAGATAAAATTTACCTTACAAAAGCTAAAATTAAATTTTTTAATCGTCAATGCAAACGATGATATTGATAAAATAACAAAAAAAATAAAGGAATTTATAGATGATTAAAGCACTGCGTGGTATGAACGACCTAATGGGCTATGAAGCCGAACTTTTTGCAAAAATCGTGCGTGTGTGTGAAAGCGTGGCGAGGAATTATGGATTTGAACTAATCGAAACCCCAAAACTCGAACAAACCGCCCTATTTCGCCGAAGCGTGGGCGAGAGTAGCGATATAGTCGGCAAGGAAATGTATGAGTTTAGTGACAAAAGTGGCGATAGCGTCTGCCTGCGCCCAGAGGGCACGGCTGGGGTTGTTCGCTCATTTATCGAGAATAAATTTGACAAGGCTGGTGGCGTGCGCAAATTTTACTACACCGGCTCGATGTTTCGCTACGAGCGCCCACAACGAGGCAGACTACGCGAATTTCACCAATTCGGCGTAGAGTGTTTTGGCGAGGGAAGCGTGTATGAGGACGCGAGCGTGATTTTGTTACTAGCCGAAATTTTACGCAAACTAGGCGTAAAAACCACGCTCAAACTAAACTCCCTAGGCGATAGCTCGTGCATGCCAGAGTATAAAAACAAACTAATCAAATTTTTAAATGAGCGCGAGGATAGGCTTTGCGAGGATTGCAAAAGGCGCATTATCACAAACCCAATCCGCGTGCTTGATTGCAAAAATGAAGCCTGCCAAAGCGAGCTTGCCACTGCCCCGCTAATCACCGATAATCTAAGCGATGAGTGTAAAGGCGAATTTGAAAAATTGCAAGAAATTTTGCTTGCAAATGGGCTAAATTTCGAAATCGACAAACGATTGGTTAGAGGGCTAGATTATTACTGCAAAACCGCATTTGAGTTCGTCAGCAGTGAGCTTGGCGCACAAAGCGCAGTCGGTGGTGGCGGCAGATACGATAGACTAGTAGAGTTTTTGGGTGGCAAAAGCACTTTTGGCGTAGGTTTTGCGATAGGAATTGAAAGGCTAATCGAAATTTTAAAATTAAAAGAAACCCCTAGCTCTCGCAATGGAATTTACATCGGCGCAATGGACGAGGCAATTGTGCCTTGTGCGTTTGCTATCGGACAAAAACTGCGCGCAATCACCAAAACTCATATCGCATACGAGCCAAAAAATTTACAAAAACACCTAAAAAGCGCAGATTCAAAAATGGCTAAATTTTGCCTATGTATCGGCGAAGATGAGTTTAAAAACGCTAGCGTATGGCGCAAAAATTTAGAGGATAAAAGCCAAGACATGGTTAAATTTAACGAAATCGAAGACTTTTTTAAGGATAGAGTATGAACGATTATGGACTAAATATTTGGGGAAATTCAAATTTCGTCATTGATTCTGGCAAGTTGTGCGTGAATTCTGACTTCAAACAACCTCTTGTCGATATGGTTAAAGAAATCAGGGCTGATGGCATTAGAGGCCCTATTTTGCTTCGTTTTCCGCACCTTATCAAAAAACAAATTGTCGAAATTTACTCGAATTTCAACCGCGCGATAAAAGAATTTGACTACAAGGGCAAATTTAACGCCGTCTATCCGCTCAAAGTAAATCAATTCCCGGGATTTGTGAAAAATTTGGTCGAAATCGGCAAGCCTTACGGGTATGGCTTGGAAGCTGGTTCTAAGCCAGAACTGCTTTTAGCCATGGCGTATAACAACGACAACGCGCCAATCACCGTAAATGGCTTTAAGGACAAAGAGCTTATCAATATCGGCTTTATCGCCGCAGAGATGGGGCATAATATCACGCTTACAATCGAGGGTCTAAACGAGCTAAAAACCATAATCGAAACCGCCAAAGAGCGCTTTGCGCCAAAGCCATTTATCGGGCTTCGCATACGACTTCATAATTCAGGTAGCGGAATTTGGGTCAAAAGTGGCGGAATAAACTCCAAATTTGGCCTTACTTCGACCGAGCTAATCGAGGCTGTAAATTTGCTCAAAAAAAATAATCTAATCGAGCAATTTACGATGATTCATTTCCATATCGGTTCGCAAATCACCGAAATTCACCCGCTCAAAAAGGCGTTAGTCGAGGCTGGAAACATCTACGCCGAACTTCGCAAAATGGGTGCTAAAAATCTAAATTCGATAAATTTAGGCGGTGGTTTGGCGATAGAATACTCGCAAGTGAAGGAAAATTTCAGCAGAAATTACACCCTCAAAGAATACGCAAACGATGTCGTTTTCCTTTTAAAATCAATCGCGCAGGATAAAAACGAGGTCGAGCCAAATATTTTCATAGAAAGTGGCCGTTATGTCGCAGCTAGCCACGCTGTGCTGGTCGCGCCTGTTTTGGAGCTTTTTACCCAAGAATACACAGAGGCCAAACTGGCTTTGAAAAAGGAAAATCCGCCAGTCATTGCCGAGCTTTACGATCTTTATACTTCGTTAAAGCCCTCAAACGCCCTTGAATACCTGCATGACGCTATGGCGCACATGGAGAGCGTGCTGACACTCTTTGATTTGGGCTATGTGGATCTCACAGATCGCTCAAATGGCGAAATTTTGGTGCATCTAGTCGTGCGCAAGGCTTATGCGCTTTTGGGAAATAAGCAAGAGTATGGAAATTTCTTAAATTCACTCGGAAACGCGCAAGAGCGGTATTTGGTAAATTTCTCACTTTTCCAATCCTTGCCTGATTTTTGGGGCATTAAACAGCATTTCCCAGTCATGCCACTCGAACACCTCGACGAGCGCGCCACGCTTTCTGCGACGCTGTGGGATATCACCTGCGATAGCGACGGCGAGATTACATTTGATAAAGAGCATAATCCTTTGTTTTTGCACGATATCGACCCAGAAGAGGAAGAGTATTTCCTTGGATTTTTCTTAGTTGGGGCGTATCAAGAAGTGCTTGGTATGAATCACAACCTCTTCGCTCACCCAAATGAGGCAACCGTAATTTTAAAAGACGGCGGATTTGAGATTACGGATTTTATCGAGTCGCAATCTGTCATAGATATTTTAGATGATATGGATTATGATGTAGTCGATATCAGAGAGAGCCTAAACGAACGAATCGCAAACTCACCATTGCTTTCAGAAAAAGAGAAAAAGCATGTCTTAGGCGAGCTGTATTTGTTCCTAAATGATAATAGCTATCTGAAAACTATCCAATAAGGCGGGATTATGACTTTTTGGCAAACTATAAAACACGATTTTACCGAGCCATCTCGCCAAGATCCGGCGTGCAATAGCGTATTTGAGGTGATTTTTTGCTATCCGGGTGTGTGGGCGCTGATCAATTATCGTTTCGCACACTGGTTTTATGAGCGCAAATTTCGCCTTATTGCGCGCATAATCTCTGGCATTACGCGCTTAATCACCGCTGTGGATATCAACCCAGGAGCGAAAATCGGCAGTGGTGTGTTTTTTGACCATGCGGCTGGTCTTGTCATCGGCGAGACAGCGATTGTCGGCGATAATTGTTTGATTTATCAAAATGTAACCCTAGGTGGCGTTAGCTTGGAAAAGGGCAAACGACACCCTACCCTAGAAAATGGCGTAGTCGTGGGAGCTGGGGCGAAAATTTTAGGCAATATCACAATCGGAGCGCACTCTAAAATCGGCGCAAATTCTGTCGTGATAAAAGATGTCCCTGCAAACTCCACAGCCGTGGGCGTGCCAGCTAGGATTTTAGGCGAGTGCGACAGCGATCCGCTAGCTCATAACAAACTCCCGGATATCAACAAAGAGCTGATGAAATATCTAATCAAACGAATTGAAATTTTAGAAGATTGCATACAAAATGGCGATAAAAATCTCTGCGACAAAGAAAAAGAGATTAACCAAGAGTATGAAAACTATCTAAAATCACTCAAATAACAGGGGGAATAATGAGAAAAATTTTGATTTTGCTTGGAATTTGCGGTGCGTTAAACGCTGGGGAATTTAATAATCTTAAAATAGAAACAGTTAAAAAAATATATCAAAATCAAGAAAATTTTGATAAAATTTGTGGCGAAATTTGCACAAATTCTTTAAAAATCGCATTTTTGAAAGATGAGGAATTCGCAAACGGAGAGATTGGTTGCCTAGATTATGCTCCTACAATCTCTGGGCAAGATGTTTGCGATAATCCAGAATATAAATTTGAAATTTTAAAATTTGGCGATGTAGAGGTGGAGCAAATTTGCAAAGGTTGGACGCCAGAGAGTCAAAAAATAATCTATAAATTAGAGTGCGGTGAAGATGATTGCAAGATAAGTGATATTTATAATACCGCAAATTATGAAGGCAAAGACGAAACTTTTAGCGTCAAAGAGATGATTTATGATTGTTTAAAAACACACCAAAAGGAGAAAAAATGAAACTTGCTTCACGCATAAACAGACTAAGCGAAAGCCTAACAATCGCCATTAGCACACGCGCAAAAGAGCTTAAAGCTAGTGGGAAGGATGTGATTATTTTTAGCGCAGGCGAGCCTGATTTCGATACTGCCGAAGCGGCGAAAAATGCCGTAATAGAGGCTATGGCTAAGAGCTGCGGCAAATACACACCAATCCCAGGCACAGCTGAAATTCTAAACGCAGTCGCACTAAAATTAAAACGAGATAATGGCCTGGATTACAAACCTAGCCAAATCATCACAAATGTAGGGGCAAAACACTCGCTTTTTAATATTTTTTCATGTTTGATAGATGATGGCGACGAGGTTATCGTGCCAGCGCCATTTTGGGTAACATATCCTGAGATTGTTAAATTTTGCGGTGGCAAACCTGTCATAATCGACACAAAGCCAGAAAATAAATACAAAATCACAGCCTCTGAGCTAAAAGCAGCTATCACGCCACGCACGAAAGCGCTTAGCCTTTGCTCTCCGTCAAATCCAGCAGGAGCTGTGTATAGCAAAGATGAGCTAATTGCGATCGCTGAGGTGCTAAAAGGCACAGATATCGCCGTAATCGCAGATGAAATTTACGAAAAAATCATTTTTGATAAAGAATTTGTAGCATGCGCTAGTATCAGCGAGGATATGTTTAATCGCACTATCACCGTAAATGGCCTTAGCAAATGTGGCGCAATGCCTGGGTGGAGATTTGGCTATACAGCGTGTGCGAACGACGAGCTAAACAAAGCTATGAAAAAACTTCAAAGCCAAAGCACGAGCAATATTTCAAGCATAGTCCAAGCAGGTGCCGTGGCTGTGCTAGAAGGCAAGGCCGATGAATATATCGCTATGATGAATAAAGAGTATCAAAAACGCCGTGATTACGCCGTAGATGCGATAAATGCGATAGAGGGTCTTAGCGTAGTCAAACCTGATGGCGCGTTTTATCTATTTATCAACTGCGGGGGCGTAGAAAAAGATAGCATGAAATTTTGCACAAAACTGCTAGATGAGGCGCTCGTAGCGACCGTGCCGGGCGTGGGATTTGGTATGGACGAGCATTTTAGGATTAGTTATGCTTGCTCAATGGACGAGATAAAAGAGGGAATCGCGCGCATAGCAGAATTTGTGAAAAACTATAAATAAGCTAAATTTGCGAAATTTTAAATTTCGCAAATTTTGTAAAATTTGGGAGAAAATATGGCAAATTTTAAAAATTCACTTATGATGACTTTGGTAAATACAGAGACAATCCCAGGGCGTGAGATCGAGCAGGTTTTCGGCGTGGTGAGCGGAAGCACGGTCAGAGCTAAACACTTCGGACGCGATATCATGGCGAGCCTGAAAAATATCGTAGGTGGCGAGCTAGTAGGATATACCGAGCTACTCGAAGAATCGCGCGAACAAGCAATCGAGCGTATGTGCGCGCAGGCCAGAGCCATGGGGGCAAATGCGATTGTAAATTTGCGATTTTCCACTAGCTCGGTTGCGGCTGGTGCGAGTGAAATTTATGTCTATGGCACGGCAGTTTTGGCAAGGTAGGCTATGAGCGATATTATAATATTTCTCATTTTGCTTGGGGTTGGATATATCTTTGGCAAGCAAGCTGAGGTGCGCCATTTCGCTAGAATTCGCAAAAAAGAGGCTCTGTTTTTACACATACCCACCACAAACTCAAAACACCCATTGTTAAATTCGGGCAAAATCGAAAGGGTGAGATTTGTAAGCGGAAATGTGGTTATAAGTATTGATTATTTCAAGCGAATTTACGCCAGCGTGATAAATTTTTTCGGTGGCGATGTCGTGCCGTATGAAAGCCTGCTAGACCGCGCTAGACGCGAGGCTGTGATTAGGCTAAAAGAAAAGGCCTTGGGTGCGGACGAGATTATAAATTTGCGCATAGAAACAAGCTCGATAAACCAAACCACGAAAAATGTCGGAAGCGTGGAAATCCTAGCTTACGCTACGGCGATTTATTACGCCAAAGAGCCAAAACAGGCGAATTTCAATGGCTAAATTTATTCCCTCGCAAAACGAGGGCGAGCAAAATTATTCCAAAGAAAATCATGCTATAAATTTCCTAGCCCTTGGCGTGGGGCTTGTCGCAGTTATCGCGTGTGTGTTTTTCGCGCTAAATATTTTCGTGGGCGTGGCTGTGAAATTTATCCCAGAGGGCAAAGAGTATAAAATTTTCAAAGCCAGTGAAAGCGAGCGTGTAATCGAGCCAAAACACGAGAGGCTCGTCAGGCAAATCCGCACACTAACCTCACGGCTAAATTCATGCGCCAAGGTCAAAAATGAATATTTTATCGTGATAAACGAAAGCAAAATCCCAAACGCAAGCGCAGCCCTAAATGGTGCACTCACGGTCAATACCGGGCTTTTTTCGCATATTAAAAGCGAAAATGGGCTAGCCTTTGTTTTAGCTCACGAGCTAGCGCATTTTAAGCACCGCGATCACATAAAAGGTTTAGGAAATGGCGCTGTAATGGCGATTTTGTTCGGTTTTAGCGATGAAAGACTAAGCCAAATTTTAGGCGGAGCGATTGCTGGCAAATACTCGCGCTCGCAAGAAGCCGCCGCCGATAGCGAGGCGCTTAGGATTTTAAACTGCGCTTATGGGCATATCGGTGGTGCAGATGAGTTTTTTGCTAGCGCAAAAAAGCTTGGTGATAGCGATACCTTCATCAATCTTTTTGAATCGCACCCGCTTTTGCAAAAGCGCATTGACGCGATAAAATCGTCGAATTTTAGCGTAGAAAATACAATTAAACTCAATGAAAATTTAAGCGAAGTAGTGAAATTTAAAAGATAAATTTGGCGTTAAATTTGCAAATTTAACGCCGTTGAAATTTAGCTAAATTTATTGTTTTTTAAAGAGTGCGCAGCTTTTTTCGTTGCCAAGAGAGCAGGCTTTTTGGTGAAAAGCTATGGCTTTTTGATTGTTTTGTTGCAAATACTCGCCTTTGGCAAACATATTTCCGATTAGTCCGCACGCTGGGGCGTAGTTTAGATCGCAGGCTTTTTCGTAGCTAGCTATGGCCTCTGGTATGTTTTGGCGGTATGCGTTGCTTTTTAGATAATAAAAGCCTAGATTATAGCACCCGCTTCCCTCGCCTAAATCGCAGGCTTTTTTGGCTAATTCGATAGCTTGGGTTGTGTTGCTATAAACTGAACTGTCGTGGTAGATATAGCTTAAATTTACACATGCTGGAGCATAGCCACTATCGCAGGCCTTGGTATAATACCTAATCGCTTCTGGCTCTCTTCTAGCCACACCAAAGCCGTTGTCAAACATAACGCCTAGATTGTAGCACGCATACGCGCTTTTTAAATCACAAGATTGTTTGAAATACTTTTGCGCTACTGGGTCGTGGCTGTTTTCGAAGTATTTCATACCGACATTTAGGCAGCTTTGAGCATCTTTTGCGTAGCATTTAAGCTCGTCTTTTTTAGCCACGCCTAAAACCGATCCCACAGCGCAGAGCGCTAGCAAAACCAAGATAAAAACATATTTTTTGTTCATTTTTATTCCTTACAAATCAAATTTGATAATTTTTTCATATCGCGCGCTAGCTGTTTGTTTAGCCAAATAGCGCTGTAAATTCCATCCTCGCTTAGCGCACCGCGATTGATCGCACGAAGGCTTTTCCCTTCACCTATTTCGCGCGGTATTTTACCGCTTTCATCGGCCTCGTAATCACTTAGCCAAATTTTACTAGAATAATATCTGCTAAGTTTTTTGATAAGTTTTTGCGAATTTTTATACTCATCAAGGGCGAGTTCAAATGCGTCTAGGCACTTTTGCACTTTTGCTAAAATCTCGCTCATCTGCTCTACTCGCTCTACTCGTTTCATCGCTTAGCCTAAATTTACTCTACCGGGACAGTGTATTTGCGAGGAGTGCCATTATCCACCTTTGGCTTTTTTTCCGTAGCTGGCGGTTCTTCTCTTTTTAGAGAGTCTATATCCACAACCCAACGCTTCTCTGAATTTTGCGCGATAGGTTTTTTCGTGCTATCTTGTTTAGAGGCGTTTTGTTTTTTCTTAATTCTTTTTGTTTTTTTAGGCGGTTGTTTGGAGCTGTCTTTGACTATCGGATATGGCTCCACGCGCGGTTTTGGCTTGTTTTGGACACACCCTGCCAGCCCTAAACAAACGGCAAAAATAACAAAGGAATTTAAAATTTGACTTCTCATATTTTCTCCTTTTAAAAAGCCTTGATTTTACAAAAAAAGAATTAAAAATTTAATAAGATTATAGCGAGAAATAGAATAAATTTTACAAATTTAAGAGGGAATCGCCCCTCTTAAATTTGCCTCTTAAATTTGCGATAGGCAAGCTTACATCATGCCGCCCATACCGCCCATGCCACCCATATCTGGCATTGGAGGAAGAGCTGGTTTGTCCTCTTTGATTTCGCTGACTGTCGCTTCTGTGGTTAGTAGCATGCTAGCGACTGAAACTGCATTTTGCAAAGCTACGCGCTCTACTTTTAGCGGATCGATGATTCCAGCGTTATACATATTTGTAAATTCGCCACTTGCAGCGTTGAAGCCTTGCGCCTCATCGCTTGCGTTTTCGACTGCGTTTGCGATTACGCCTGCGTCATATCCAGCGTTTTCTACGATTTGGCGAAGTGGAGCGTAAAGTGCGCGTTTGACGATATCTGCGCCGATTTTTTGATCGCCACTTAGATCTAGGCTGACATTTTTGCTAGCTTTGATTAGCGCAGCGCCACCGCCGATTACGATACCTTCCTCGACAGCCGCTTTTGTCGCATTTAGCGCGTCATCGACGCGATCTTTTTTCTCTTTCATCTCTGTTTCGGTTGCTGCGCCTACTTTGATTACAGCTACGCCACCGCTTAGTTTTGCAAGGCGTTCTTGCAATTTTTCTTTATCATAATCGCTTGTTGTCTCTAAAATTTGAGCTTTGATTTGCGCGATTCTAGCGTCGATTGCACTTTTTTCGCCTACACCATTTACGATTGTAGTGTTGTCTTTGTCGATTACGATACGCTCAGCCTGACCAAGATCAGCCATATTTGCGCTTTCTAGCGTTCTGCCTAGCTCTTCGCTTACGACTGTTCCGCCTGTAAGGATAGCGATATCTTCTAGCATTGCCTTTCTTCTATCGCCAAATCCAGGGGCTTTTACGGCTGAAATGTTTAGCACGCCACGAAGTTTATTGACAACCAAAGTCGCAAGTGCTTCACCCTCGATATCCTCTGCGATGATTAGAAGTGGTTTGCCTGTTTTTTGAACTTGCTCTAAAACCGGAAGCAAATCTTTTAAATTTGTAATTTTTTTATCGAAAAGTAAAATTAGCGGTGAGCTAAGCTCTACTAGCATTTTTTCAGGGTTTGTGATGAAATATGGGCTTAAATAGCCTCTGTCGAATTGCATACCCTCGACCACATTTAGCTCGTCGTTGATTGATTTTGCTTCTTCGACTGTGATTACGCCGTCTTTGCCGACCTTTTCCATAGCCTCAGAAATCAAATCACCCACGCTCTCATCGTTGTTAGCTGAGATTGTAGCGACTTGGGCGATCTCTTTTTTACCACTTACTGCTTTTGCAGATTTTTTTAGCTCTTCGATTACGGCTGCGCTAAATTTATCCATACCGCGTTTTACTTCGATAGGATTTGCGCCAGCTGTTACATTGCGTAAGCCCTCTTTGAAAATCGCGTGAGCTAGCACGGTCGCAGTAGTTGTGCCGTCCCCTGCCTCGTCGTTAGTTTTGCTCGCGACCTCTCTAACCAAGCTTGCGCCCATATTTTCGAGAGTGTCTTTAAGCTCGATTTCTTTTGCTACGCTTACGCCGTCTTTTGTGATAGCAGGTGCGCCAAAGCTTTTTTGGATAAGCACATTTCTGCCTCTTGGTCCCATTGTTACTTTAACTGCGTCGTTTAGTTTTTTGACGCCTGAGTAAAGTTTGTTTCTAGCTTCGTCTGAGAAAAAAATTTCTTTTGCCATTTTGATTCCTTTTATTTAAGTATTCCTAAAACATCTTCTAAATTTAAGATAAGATATTTCTTATCATCGATTGTGATATCCGCGCCAGCGTATTTTGCGAACGCTACAACATCGCCAAGTTTTACGCTATCGCACTCTGTGCCAACAGCCACGATTTTGCCAGTTGATGGCTTCTCTTTTGAAGCGTTATCTGGGATAATGATACCGCTAGCTGTGGTTTTGGTCTCTTCCTCGCGCTCGATTAAAACGCGTTTTCCAAGTGGTTGAAAATTCATTTTCGTCCTTTCTAAATTAGTTTTGATTTTCTAAAAGTTGTCACTCTGTATCTTTGAGTGCTAGATTATATGCAAAATTTGATTTTTTGTCAATAGTTTTAGGCTAAAATTTTGCTTAAATTTTAGCCTAAATTGTGAATTTTAAATTTTAGTTTAAAGCCGATTTTACCGCTTCGCTTAGGCGTTTGCCATCGACACTGGCGCCGAATTTTTCTTTTGCGGCTTTCATCACGCGCCCCATATCTTTGGCACTCGTTGCACCAAGCTCGCCAAGCAGTGCGCTCAAAGCCGTGCTAAGCTCGTCATTGCTAAGCTGTTTTGGCAGATACGCGCTGATAATTTCGGCCTCGCCAAGCTCTTTTTGCGCCAAATCCTCGCGCCCACCAGCCTTGTATTGCGCTGCGCTTTCGTTTCTGCGCTTGATTTCGGTTTGCAAAACACTAAAAACCCTCTCGTCGCTTAGCGTAATTCTCTCATCGACCTCAATTTGTTTAAGCGTAGAATTTAGCATACGCAAAGCGTCTCTGCGCACCGTATCACCGGATTTCATAGCGGTTTTGATATCTTCTAAAATTTGCTCTCTTACCATTTTTTCTCCTTGATAAAATTTGGGTATGATACTATTTTTGGATTTAAAATTTAATTCTTAATCGCCAAATTTTGCATTAAATTTATACACACGCCCTCTCGTAATCCATCATCAACGACGATAAAATCTGCGCCATTACCGCTAAAATCGTTCAAAATCGCCTCTAAAAGTAGCGCCCCAGCCACGATAACCTCCGCCCTATTTTCGCCCATTGCCTCATCGGCTTCGCGCTTTGAGAATTTCAAAATTTGCTCTATCGCTCCAGCAAAATCGCTAAATCTCAAAACGCTTCCATTGATTTTGCCTGCGTCGTAATCTTTGGCACAAATTCCCAATTTAAGGGCGCTTATCGTGGTTGGCACACCGCTTGTGAGCACGATTTTTCCTGCGCCTAAACTGTGCAAAAACTCCCTTGCGCTTCTTGCTTGCTCGTTTGCGATTTGGCTAAATTTGGCGTAATTAAAATTTTGTAAAATTCCGGGATTTTCGTTACAAAATCTCACAATGCCAAATTTAAAGCTTTGTCCAAATTCGGCACTGCTTATCTCTGTGCTAGCCCCGCCAAGGTCGATACTGACGGCATTTTGCACTTTGATACCTAAAATTTGAAGTCTGTTTTCGATACCAAGCCTGGTCAAATTTGTTTCTCTTTCGCCGTCGATTATGCTAAATTTTACGCAAAATTCTTTGTAAAGTTTTTCGAAAAATTCTACGCTATCGCTGGCGACTCGAAAGGCTTCCGTCGCCACAGCGGCGTAAGGTAGGCTAAATTTAGCGTTTTTAAAATTTCGCGCGCAGGTATTTTCAAAATCCAAATTTTGCGCGCAGGTATTCCCGCTCTCTAAATTTTTAGCACAATTATCCAAAATCTCTAAATTTCGCTCATAAATCAAATCCGAAAGTTCCTCTAAAATTTCGCCCAAAGCCCGCAAAATACGCTCTTTGGCGTCATTTTGCAAAGGTTTGTTTGCCACTAATCCCCTAGCTGAGCCTACTATGCGCTCACTAGATTTAACTATCTCAAAGCCCGTTTTAGTCGGCTTCATCACGCATGCGCGCAGTGTATTCGAGCCCAAATCAAAGCCTAAAACCATAAATTTCTCCTTACCTTTTTTGGTTATAATAGCGAAAATTTTCTTAGGAGTTAAAATGCTACTTGGAGTAAATATCGATCATGTCGCGGTTTTGCGCGAGGCACGGGCGATGAACGACCCTGATATCTTGATGGCGGCATACACCGCAATCAGCGCAGGTGCAAATCAAATCACGCTTCGTTTGCACGAGGATCGACGCCATATCAACGAAGATGATATAGCAGATATCGTGCGCCACTCAAAGGTGCCTGTAAATGTCGAGTGTAGCGGCGGGAGCGAGCTTTTGGAGATTTTGGTCAAGGCTAAACCATATCGTATCACGCTAGTGCCGCACTCTGGCGAGGATTGTGGGCTAAATCTGCACTCTGAGCAAATCGCGAGTGATATCGAGTTTTTGCAACACTCAGGCGTGCGCGTGGGGCTGTTTATCGAGCCTGTGCGCGAAGTAATCGACATGGCAAATGATTTTAATGTCCGCTCGATCGAGCTTCGCACCGGCACATACTCTGCGCTGTTTGCGACGATTAGGTCAAATTTGGCTTTTACGCCACATGCGATAAAGGCGTATAATCTCCCGCTTGATACGCTAAAATCAATGTTAAAAGATGAAATCTCCAAGCTTCGCCACATGAGCGCGTATGCCAAAGGGCTAGGTATGAATGTGACTGCTGGCGGGGGTCTGAACTATCAAAATGTCTCTGCGCTGGTGAAAAATAGTGAAATTTCGCTCGTAAATATCGGTCAAAGTATCATTTCGCGCGCGATTTTCGTAGGGCTTGAAAATGCGATAAAAGAGATGAAAGAGGTGATAAAATAGGCGAAATTTGCGAAATTTAAGGGAAATTTTTAAAACTCCAAAATTTCCGCTTCGCAAATTTTAAATACTGCGCCGAAATTTCGTCTTTAAGTGTCATTGCGAGGAAATGCGAAGCATTGACGAAGCAATCTACAAAGCTAAAATTAAAAGTAGAGTAAATGGCAGAATTTCGCGAAATTTTGAATTTTAGAATTTTGCCATTATAGCGGTTAGTGATTTGGATTTTGTAGATTGCCACGCCCGCAAAGCGGGCTCGCAATGACACTTAAAAGCAAAATTTCGGGCGCAATATCATAAAAGCAAAATTTTAAATTTTCGGCGCAGTATTTTAAATTTGCGAAGCGGAATTTTAAAAGTATTTCACCCAAGCGAGCTAAAAAGTGCCGAAGCAGCTTCTAATATCAACCAAATTCCTAAAAATAGTGCTTCCGCAAAATATTTCGCAAATTGTGCAAATGCGAATTTTGCGCTGAATTTTTCCTCCTCGTATGTGCCTTTATAAAATTTCCACAAAGCTAGGCAAAATTTAAAAACAAATCCTAAATTTAAAAATCCTAAAATGATAAAGGCAAAAAATTCGCCCAAAAATGCGGAACACAGCAGAAAAAAACAAAAATCAAAAATTAGCAGGGTTAAAAATGTTAAACCTTGAAATTTTAAAAAATTTCCCATTTTTTGCGTTTTTTGTTTAAATTATTCTCAAAAATTTTGCCTCTAAAACATCAACCCGTCTTCTGCATTTGTTTCAACCCTTCTTGGAAGTGGGGAAATTTTGGTGTAATACTCATCGCTAGCACCGTATCTACGGGTAAATACTCCACTTGGGACGCTGAAATTTCGCTTAGCTTGCGGGTATTCTTTAAGATAATTTTCCAAAAATTTCGCAAACACAGGCGCAGCAGTTCTACCGCCACCTTCTACCTTGCGCATAGGCTTGTAATCGTCGTTTCCATACCAAACAATGATTTGCAAATCAGGCGTAAATCCGCAAAACCACGCATCAATGCTATCGTTTGAAGTGCCTGTTTTGCCCGCGATTTCGATGCCTTGCACGCGCGCTCTGGTGCCAGTTCCTCGCTGGACTATGTTTTTCATCAGCGTCGTCATCAAATACGCCTGTTCTGGGCGCAAAATGCGTCTGCGCTCAGGCTCGATATAGTGCGTAGTGCCGTTATTATCGGTGATTGCGGTGATGAATTTAGACTTCGTGCTAATGCCAAGACCAGGAAACATCGAATACATAGTCGAGTATTCAAGTGGCGAAATGCCGTAACTTCCGATCGCCACAGACAGCGCTGGCGGGACATTTTTAAAGCCGTATTCGTTTAGTTTGCGAATCGTGCGCTCAATGCCGATTGATTGCATTAAATTTATCGAAGCGAGGTTGCGAGAGCGTTGCAAGGCCTCTTTTATCGTGATATAGCCGCTGTATGTGCTATCGTAGTTTTTCGGTTTCCAGCTTTTGTTGCTTCCATCGTCAAATTCGCGCGCGATATCAGGGACCTCTGTCATCGTCGAATACCCGCTATCTAGGGCGATTTGGTAGATAAATGGCTTGAAGCTTGACCCTGTTTGGCGTCTGCTTTGGCTAGCACGGTTGAAATTTGATTTGGCATAATCCACACCGCCTACAAGTGCGATAATTTCGCCATTTTGCGGGTGCGTAACGATAATCGCACCATTTACATTGCTAGCATTTGCGTCTTTGTTGCGTTTTAAAATTTCGTTGTAGCCAAAAATCAGCGCCTCTTGCGCCATTTCTTGCGCCTTTAAATCAAGGCTTGTTTCGATTCTATATCCGCCTGTGCGCACATCTGGTAGCAGTCTTTCAGCCTCTTTGACGATCTCATCGACTGCGTATGGGGCGACATTTTGGGTTAGGGTTTCATCATAGACAAACGGCTCTTCTGCCATTGCGATTTCATACTCGGTTTTATTTATCCAGCCAAGCTCGTGCATACGGTAAATTACATTGTTTGCGCGAGAAAGTGCCAAATCTAGGTGCTTGGTAGGGTCATACTGGCTAGGGGCTTTTGGCAAACCCACCAAAATGGCGATTTCTTTGATACTAAGGTCGGCTAAATCCTTTTTAAAATACCCAAGCGCGGCAGTTTTGACGCCGTAATACCCGTGCCCGAAATACACTTCGTTAAAATATCTTTCTAAAATTTCCTCTTTGCTTAGGGTGTTTTCGATTTTTAGCGATAAAATCATCTCTTTGATTTTTCTATCTATCTTTTTTTCGCTAGATAAAACCAAATTTTTGACAAGTTGTTGCGTGATAGTGGAGGCACCTTCCACAAATTTCATCGCTTTTATATCTTTTACAATCGCGCGAAAAATCGCCTCTGTATTAATGCCCTGATGCTCGAAAAACGCGGTATCCTCGATAGCTACTAGGGCTTCAACCATACGGCCTGGAATTTCGTCAAATCTAGTATAAAGGCGGTTTTGTTCGTTGAAAATATTGGCAAGCAAGTTGCCGTTTCTATCGTAAATTTTGGTCGTTAGCTCTGGGTGATAATCAATAATAGAGTTCGATTCTAGGCGAATTTGCGTATAAAAATACATAAACACACCGCACCCTGCGAAAAAACAAACCGTAATAAAACTAAATAAAATTCTTACCATCTAAATACCTTTTTAAAATTTCCACATTTAAACCCATAGCGGTGCTAGTATCGCCACGAAAGCTTTGGATATATTTTTTGTTAAACCCCTCGATACTCATAGCCCCTGCTTTGCCGCGCCAATCGCCACTTTTTAGATACGCTTCTAAATCTTCCTCGCTAAATTTGGCGAATTTATAACTAGCTACCAAAAGCGTGCTTATCTCAAAACCCTCGCCCACAAAAATCATCGCCGTATAAACCTCGCTAATAGCGTCAGATTGGGCGTTTAGCATAGCTCTTGCGTGGCCAATGTCCTTTGCTTTGCCTAAAATTTTGCCACCTACCAAGACCGAGCTATCGCAAAAAAGCAAATTTTTTGCATTTTTGTTTTTGGCTAAAAACTGCGATTTTTTCGCGCTTGCCACGCGGTAAGCGTATGTTTTAGCATCGGCTATGTCGCCTACATTTTCGTCAAATTCAAAGCTGATTTGCTCGAATTTTATCCCAGCTTCCCGCAAAATCTGCGCCCTTGTCGGCGAAGATGAAACCAAATAAATCAAAATCTACCCACCGCTACACAAAGATAGGTGCAAAGCACCGATACAGCGACATTTAGCGGGACAAAATATCTAGCGATGATAATCAAATGCTCGCTAGCTTCGAATTTATCGCCTGCTAAAAGCGCCTTTTTAAACGAGTAAAATTTAAAATAAACATAGCCAAAATTTATCAAAATAAACACCGCCAAAACCCACAGCGTAACGATTACAGCATTTATCATAGGATCTGCGAACTTGAAGTTGTTGCCTATGCTTAGAAAAAATCCACTCACAATTATAATCAAAAAAAACGAGCCGAAAAAGAGATTAAATTTCGAAAGATAAAATTTGATTTTTTCGAAATTTGAGTTTGTGATGTCTGTTTTATCGCTGAAAATTCGAATCAGCATGATAATGCAAACATGCGCGCAAATAAAGCAAATCGCCCCTAAAATGTGAATTAGGGGCAAAATTTGATCACTTCTGGCAAAGCTCGTTTCTAATTCGTTCAACCTAGCTTACCTTTTGCAAATTCTAGTGCCCCAGCTAGCGCGCTAGAAACCATGCTAGTATCTTTTCCGCCAGCAGTAGCGAAATCATCGCGTCCGCCGCCGTTACCGCCTAAAATTTGAGCCGTCATTTTAACCCACTCGCCAGCCTTGATTGGGGCGTTTTTCGCTCCGGCTGCGACTGTGATTTTATCGTTTTCGCCCACTTGCATTAGCAAAATCGCAGCCTTTTCGTTCGCGTTTTTAAACTCATCAATCATGGTTTTAATTTCGCCGTTTTCTACCACTGCTACGCAAAGCTTCACGCCTGAGATTTCTTGGCAAGGCAGAGACTTTTGATCGCCTGCGTGTTTTAATTTTTCTTTTAAGCCTTTGATTTCATCTTTTAGCTTTTTAATGCCATCTAGTGGGTTTGCGCCTTTAAATTCAGCTTCGATTTCGTTAATTTGCGATCTTAAATTTAGCGTGAAATTTAGCACTTCTTGCGAACAAATCGCCTCGATTCTGCGCACGCCAGCACTTACGCCACTCTCTTTTGAGATCAAAAACGCTCCGATTTCGCTTATGTTTTCGACATGGGTGCCGCCGCAAAGCTCCTTGCTTACATCGCCAAAGCTTACCACACGCACTTTTGCGCCGTATTTTTCGCCAAAAAGCGCAATCGCGCCTGATTTTTTGGCCTCATCTATATCTAAAATTTCAGTTTTATTCTGCGCACCCGCGCTAATCCAGTGATTTACGATTTGCTCGACTTTGGCGAGTTCTTCACTACTCATCGCTTTTGGGTGCGAAAAGTCAAATCTAAGTCTGTTTGCCTCTACAAGCGATCCAGCCTGCGCGATATGATCGCCCAAAACCTCTCTTAGCGCAGCGTGAAGCAGGTGTGTCGCGCTGTGATGACGCGCTATCATCGCTCTTTTGCCAGCGCTTACCACGCATTTTACAAGATCGCCGGTTTTAAGCAGGCTTTTTACTTTGATTTGAGATAAATTTAAATCAAAGAATTTTTGCGTGTCGATAACCTCGCTTTTTTCGATAGTGCCGGTATCTGCGCACTGACCGCCACTTGTAGCGTAAAATGGCGTGATATCTAGCATTACCCAGCCAGTGTGTCCTGGCTCTAAACTATCGCAAATTTTAAAATTCTCGTCCAAAAGGGCCAAAATTCGGCTTTCAGTTTCTTGGCATGAATACCCCACAAACTCATTTTTGCCAAATTTTTCGATAAGTTGCGCGAAATCGCCTTTGGCTTGCGCTTTATCTCCTGAGCCCTTCCAGCTGGCTTTGGCTCTGCGTTTTTGTTCCGCCATTAGCTCATCAAATTTAGCCTCATCGACTTTAAGATTTTTCTCTCTTAGCATATCGGCTGTGAGATCGAGCGGAAATCCGTAGGTATCATAGAGCTTAAATGCGACATCGCCAGAGAAAACATTGCCTGAGGTTTTGGCTAATTCTTCGTTAAATAGCTCGATTCCGTTTGCCAAAGTGGCGAAAAATCGCTCTTCTTCGAGTTTTACTAGCTCTTTTACAGCCTCTTTTTTCTCGTTTAGATATGTATAGTGAGAGCCCATACTAGCGCAAACATCATCGACTAGCTTATACATAAACGGCTCTTTTATGCCTAGCAAATATCCATGTCTAACCGCCCTGCGCAAAATCCTTCTAAGCACATAGCCTCTGCCCTCTCTATCAAAGTTCGTGCCTTGGGCTAGCAAAAATGTAACCGAGCGGATATGATCTGCGATGACGCGGTAGCTCGCGCCAGTTTCATACTCGTATTTTTTGCCACATAGCTTCTCGACTGCGCCGATTAATGGCATAAATAGCGAGCTATCGTAATTGCTAAATTTACCCTCTTTTATCGCTGTTACGCGCTCTAAACCCATGCCTGTGTCGATTGATGGTTTTGGAAGTGGCGAGAGTTTGCCATCGGCTGAGCGCTCGTATTGCATAAAGACTAAATTCCAAATTTCTAAGAAACGATCGCCGTCTCCGCCCATATAATCCTCATCGCTATGGAAATGCTCGCTTCCTTGATCGTAAAAAATCTCGCTACATGGCCCACAAGGTCCAGTATCGCCCATAGCCCAGAAATTATCGTGATCGCCGAAGCGATAAATTCGCTCTTTTGCGATATGGCGCGACCAAATTTCAAACGCCTCGTCATCGCTATCATGGACGGTAACATAGAGTTTTTCTTTTGGGAGTTTTAAAATTTCGGTTACAAACTCCCATGCGTAGGCTATCGCGTCTGTTTTGAAATACTCGCCGAAACTGAAATTTCCAAGCATTTCAAAAAATGTGTGGTGGCGCGCTGTGTAGCCGACATTATCAAGGTCATTGTGTTTGCCGCCTGCTCTAATGCAGGTTTGGCAACTCGTGCGAATCGGTGGAGTTGGGCGTGGCACCGCACCTGTAAAAATGCTCTTAAACGGCACCATACCGGCATTTGTGAATAATAAACTATCATCATCTGGCACAAGCGGTGAGCTTGGCATAACCTCGTGTCCTTTTGACGCAAAAAAGTCTAAATAAGCTTTTCTAATATCCATTAACTATCCTAAATTTAGTAAAATTTAGTGCCCATTTTAGCAAATTTTGATTTTAAGAAATATAAATTTTTACTCTTATTCGTTATAATGAAAAATATGCAAAATTTACAGGATTAATTAATGAAGAAAAAAATAGCCATAATAGGCTTAGGGGAGCTTGGCGCAAAACATTTCAAAGAGCTTAGAAGAAGCGATTATTTCGATTTGGTCGCGCTTTATGACAAAGAAAAAACCGAGGATTTTGGCCCTAGATATCCACTTTATAATGATTTATCGAAAATGTTCGAAAGCGCCAAACCAGACGCTGTGGTCATCGCTACACCGCCTGCGACGCACAAAGAAATCATTTTAAAATGCATACCTTTTACCAAAAATATCTTTGTAGAATCCCCGCTAGCTGGGAATTTAGCTGAGGCTAGGGAGATAAATTACTCTATTTCGATTAATGGCGCGAAGCTTGGCGTGGGATATGCTGGGCGCTATAATCCTGTCATAATCTCGCTGTGTAGGGAGTTAGCTAAGGACGAGAAAATTTATTCGATAAATTTCGTAGATGGATTTAGCTCTGAGAGTGCAAACTGCTTGCAAAATGCGCTGATTAGGGATTTGGATTTGATTGCTCTGCTTAGCAAATCTGAAATTTCATCACAAAATATCTGCAAAAACGGCGATTCTAACGGCATTGGCGTCGCATTTCGCACAAAGTCAATGAGTAATTGCACGATTTTGCTATCAAATTTATATCCGCTCAAACGCCACGGCGTGGAGATTTGCACGAATTCTGGCGTTTATTTTGGCGATTTAGAATCGCTAAATTTATTCAAGGTTACAAACGACGGACGGATAAATCAGCGTGTCGATCGCGATGATTACGCGCTTAGATACCAGCACAAAGCGTTTTTAAATTTAATCGAAAATTCTAAATTCGAGGGAATTGCGACCCCTGATGAAGCAATCAAACTAAGAGAGTTAATCTCGTGAAAAAAGCCTTAATTCTCCTAAATATGGGCGGTCCAAATAGCCTAGACGAGGTTAGCGTATTTTTAAAAAATATGTTTTGCGATCCAAATATTTTGGGTGTTAAAAGCAAAATTTTGCGCAAAATTTTAGCTAGTTTGATTACCAAAATGCGTGTTAAAGAAGCGTGCCAAAACTACGAAAAACTTGGCGGAAAGTCCCCTATCGCTGGGCTTACAAAGCGACTTTGCGATAAGATAAATTTATACCAAAATGAGTTTGTTTGCGATTTTGCTATGAATTACACTGCCCCTTTTGCTCGTGATGTTTTGGCAAAATATGCGAAATTTGATGAAATTTTACTTTTTCCACTTTATCCGCATTTTTCGCAAACAACGGTGAAATCGAGCATTGATGACGCTAAAAAAGCCCTAGTGGATTTAGAAATTTCAAATTTTAAAATAGTTGATATTTTTTACAAAAGCGAAATTTACAACCAAATCCTGCTAAATTTAATCAAAGAAAAAATCAAAAATTTAAGCGCCGATGAAATTTCGCGCACAAGCTTAGTTTTCTCGGCTCACTCACTGCCTGTAAAAATCATCGCCGCTGGCGATCCTTACGAGGCGCAGGTTAATGAGCATGTCAAAATTCTAAGTGAAATTTTGCAAAAATCTGGCATAAAATTTAAAGATATCTCTCTTGCCTATCAATCCCGCCTAGGCCCCGTAAAATGGCTAGAACCAAACCTAAACGAGCATTTGGCAAATTTGCAAAATGAGCGCGCGCTGATTTTTCCGATTTCGTTTTGCATAGATAATTCTGAGACGAAATTTGAGCTTGATATGTATTTTAGAAATGTGGCAAAAGAGCTTAAATTTAGCTATTTCGAGGTTTGTGAGTGTCCGAATTTTAGCGATGAGTTTGCCTCGTTTATCATCACTCACGCTCAAAAAACCCAGGGCTAAATTTAGCCCCAGATTATAACTTATTATAGCCTGCCTTGCGCGCCTTCGTAGATATTTTTCACATCATACACTAGTGAGCCAGAGTAGTCGAATTCTTTAAATTGATTGTGCGCCACAGCGATTACAACGCAATCAAATTCGCCTAAATTTGGCTTTTCGATTAGCTCGATATCGTAGTAGCGTTTCGCGTCGTCCTTGCTCGCCCATGGATCATACACACTGACCGCGCAACCGAAATTTTTAAGCTCATCAATCATATCAATAACGCGCGTATTGCGTATGTCTGGGCAGTTTTCTTTAAAGGTAAGACCTAAAATCAAAATTTTGCTATGTTTGATTTTTTTGTCAAATTTTATCATCATCTGCACAACCTGTGTGGCGACATATTTGCCCATATTGTCGTTGATACGGCGACTTGCGAGTATGATTTGCGGGTGATAACCCACCTCTGTGGCTTTTTGGGCTAGGTAGTATGGATCTATGCCGATACAATGCCCTCCCACAAGCCCTGGGCGGAAGCTTAGGAAATTCCATTTCGTCGCAGCTGCGTCGATGACATCATTGGTATCTATTCCTAGCTTGTTAAACAAAATCGCAAGCTCGTTGATAAAGCCGATATTTATGTCGCGTTGTGTATTTTCGATGACTTTGGCAGCTTCTGCTACCTTGATACTTTTGGCGCGAAAAGTGCCGTTTTCTAGGATAGAAGAGTATGTCTCATCAACGATATCGAGGGTGCGCTCATTGCTACCTGAGACGATTTTTTTGATTTTTGTTACGGTGTGAATTTTATCACCCGGATTTATGCGCTCTGGTGAGTATCCGCAGAAAAAATCCTCGTTAAATTTAAGCCCGCTAGTGCGCTCTAAAACAGGCACACAATCCTCCTCAGTAGCCCCGGGATAGACCGTGCTTTCATACACTACGATATCGCCCTTTTTAAGCACCGAGCCCACACTCTGGCTAGCTTTGATTAGTGGCGTGATATCTGGGCGGTTGAATTTATCCACAGGCGTTGGGACGCAAACGACATAAAAGTTGCAATCTTTTAAATCATTTACATCGCAAGTAAATTTAAGCCCGTTTTTTAGCGCAGTGGCAAGTTTGTCATCTTCTAATTCTAGGGTCTTATCATGGCCCCCGTTTAGCTCGTCTATGCGAGATTTCATTATATCAAAGCCCACTACGCTGTGTTTTGCGCTAAATGCCGCTGCTAGGGGAAGTCCCACATAACCAAGTCCGATAATTCCTATTTTCATCGCTTATCCTTTAATCTTTGATTTCATTTAAATCTTTAATATCTACATGATTTATCTTGTCGCTATCGCCACTAGGGGTTAAAAATCCTTTTTCGACTAGCAAATCAACTATGCTTTTAAACACAGGCAAGGCGTTTTGCGCCGCGTAATAACTGCCTTTTTTAGGCTCTCTAACCAGCACGCCTATGGTGTAGCTAGTGCGAGCGTCGTTCGCAAAGCCGAAAAACGAGCTATTATACGCGCTAGAATATCCGCCACCTTTGGCAATCCTAGCGGTGCCTGTTTTGCCCCCTACTTCGATACCGCTCGTGCGCCCTTTGCGCCCTGTGCCGCCCTCGACTACCTTAATCAAAATTTCTCTCATAACATCTGCTGTTTGCGGGCTTAGCACGGTGCGTGTTTCGCTCTCATTTACAGGGTAAATTTTACCGTTCATTTCTAAATTTTCGACCAGCCTTGGACTAATCCAAACTCCGCCGTTATTAAAAACCCCATACGCGCTTAACATCTGCAAAAATGTCATCTGCGCGCCATAACCATAGCTAATCGTAGCCTTATAAACCTTGCCTTCCAAGCTTCGCACGCTAGGGATATTTCCGATCTGCTCGTAAGGCAAATCAATACCGGTTTTTTGCGCCATACCGAAATTTAAAAGCCCGTCATAAATCATCTGCCCACTCATACGCTCGGCGATTTTAATCATACCGATATTTGATGAATGCACGATGATTTCCTCGCCACTCATTGATTTTGCTGGGTGAGTGTCGCGGATAGTGCGCGAACCTAGCTTGTATGCGCCATTGTGGGTGTTTATGATTTCTGTTGGTTTGACTAAATTTCCCTCATAAGCGATTGAGAAAATTATCGGCTTCATAATCGAGCCGACCTCGTAAGCATACTCGCTAGCGGTCGAATTTAGGTTTTTCACATCTTGTTTTGTGATATTTTCGGGATTATACCTAGCGTTTGTGGCAAGGGAGAGAATTTTGCCTGTTTTTGAGTTCATTATGCCTACGACTATCTCTTTGGCATCGTAAGCTAAGCTTGCTTTATCAATTAGCCTCTCAACATCTCTTTGTAGCGCCAAAGGCACGCTTAAATGGACATTATATCCGTCGATTTTGTTTGTTTTTTTGGTGCTTTTTTCTAGGATAATATTGCCTTTTAGATCCCTTGGGCCCGTGATAAACTCATCTTTTAGCGGGGTTAGATAATACTCATAGTATTTCTCCACGCCCTTAATGCCGACTACTTTGGTAATCCCTGAAACCTCTTTTTTGTTGATATAGCCTAGAAGCGGGGTTAGGGAGTTTTGGATATTGTAAGTGCGCTTTTCGCCACTTTCGCTCACACTCATGCGCACTGGCGGATTTACACGCCCGCTAGCCGTCTCAAAGGCCACGAAAAATTTCTTTAAATTTAGCTTGTAGGCTAACTCTTTTAAATGCACGGCTGTTTTAGCGTCGATTTTGTATGATAAAACCGTGGTGCCCTTTGAGCTTTGGATTGTTTTTTTGACCCGTTTTTCGCTATCGCCTGTGTAAATGCAGTAGAGTTTGACAAACAAATCGAGCTTGTGCGGATCAAGAGAGCGAGAGTCTATGCTGACCTTGTAGAGTTTGGTCGAGTTTGAGACGACATATTTGTCTTTGGTGATGATTGAGCCCCTGATTGCGCTGTTTGTTTCGTTTATGTCAAGGCGTGGAAGCCTGCGATCGCTACTAGCTGAGTAAAACATCATCCACACAAACACGCACATCAAAAATCCCAGCACAGCCGCAAGCACACAAATACCGATATTTGAGTTTTTATCCCGTAAAATCATATCAACTTTTCTAAATCTTTAAATTTTTCAAATCCGCTTGGCGAGTTTTGCAAAATTTGAAATTTGGCTAAAAATTCGTCCCTTGGCATATCTTGCGCCCCCATAAAGCGCAAATGCTCGTTCATAATCTGACAATCAATCAAAAAGTCAAATTTTTCCAAAACCCTACAAAGCGTGATTAAAGCGACCTTCGACGCGCCTGTTTTTAGGCTGAGCATACTCTCGCCACAAAACACCTTGCCCAAAATCAGCCCGTATAATCCGCCAATTAAAACGCCTTCTTCATAGACTTCCACGCTGTGAGCGACGCCTAAATTTGCTAAATTTACATACGCCTCTACAATCTCATCGCTAATCCAAGTCCCATCATTTGAGTTTTGGCGGGTTTGTTTGCAAAGGGTGATAAATCCAGCGAAATTTTGGTCGAATTTTACTTCATATCGTTTTAAATATGGCTTTATCGACTTTTGGGTGCGCACAGCCTTTGGCTCTAAAATCGCGCGCGGGTTTGGCGACCACCATAAAATCGGCTCTCCCTCACAAAACCACGGGAAAATCCCCTGCGTGTATGCGCTTAGCAAACACTCTGCGCTCAAATCTCCCCCGCTAGCTAGCGGGGCAAAATCTGGCGCGGTTTTTGGGTTTGGGAAGGCGTAGAATTTCGACATTTTTATTTTATGACCGTGGCGTTTTGGGGTTCGTCTGGACTTTTGGTTAAACCGCCGTTCTCATCTTCGCCAATTTGGGCAGTATTTGATACCTTCGCGTCCAGCATTGGCACACTTTCGAAGTCAAATTTAAGTTTTTCATCAGCGAAATCCACAAAAACCCTACCGCCATTTTGCAACGCGCCAAATAAAATTTCCGAGCTAATCTCATCTGAGATTTGCAACTGCACCTCTCGTTTGAGATTTCTTGCGCCAAATTCTGCGCTATAACCTTTTTTTATCAAATACTCTTTTGCGCCTTTGCTTAGCGAAATTTCGATATTTTTGAGCCCTGATTGTATTTCGCGCACTGTTTTATCCACGATTTTTTCTAAAATTTCGCCTTTTAGTGGGTTGAAATTTATGATTTTATCTATGCGATTGCGAAATTCAGGGGCAAAAAAGCTCTTTACAGCGTTGTCGATTTTATAGCTTTCATCTTTGGTAAAGCCCACTTGTGGCGCTTCTTTGGTGCCTAAATTCGAGGTCATAATGATAATGGTGTTTTTAAAATCGCTACTCGTGCCGTTTGTGTCAGTTAGCACGCCGTTATCAAAAATACCCAAAAATATATTTGTCATGCTTGGGTGAGCCTTTTCGATCTCGTCGAAAAGCACGACGCTGTAAGGGTGTTTTTTGATCTGATTTGTCAAAATTCCGCCGTTTTCAAACCCCACATATCCCGGAGGCGCGCCGATTAGGCGGCTCACGCTGTGAGCTTCCATATACTCGCTCATATCAAATCGCTCGAAATTTACACCTAAATTTTTAGCCAAAACCTTGGCTAGCTCGCTTTTGCCCACGCCCGAGCTTCCTGTGAATAAAAACACGCCAATTGGCGAATTTTCGTGTCTAAGTCCCGCATAAGAGCGCAAAAGTGCCTTGCTTAGGCTAGAAACTGCCTCGTCTTGACCGAAAATTTCCTTTTTGATATTTTCCTCTAAATTTCGCAAGGTCTCTTTATTATCGACGCTCTGGCTTAAATTTGCGATATTTGCGCTAGCACTTAGCACATTTACCAAATCCTCTTTGCTGACATTTATCGCCTCGCTATGCTCCTTAAATGCGTAGCTCGCGCCCACTTCATCAATCAAATCAATCGCGCTATCTGGCAAAAATTTGTCACTTTCGTAGCGTTTGGCTAAATTCACAGCCTCGCGCAAAATTTCATCGCTAAATTTGACATTGTGAAATTCCTCGTATTTTTTCACAATTCCCTTTAAAATTTCCACGCTATCTTCGATACTAGGCTCGTTTATGTCGATTTTGCATAGCCTTCTAGCAAGCGCCTTGTCTTTGCTTAGATTGCGAAATTCAGCGTAAGTAGTAGCGCCAATTAGGCTAAGCGTGCCGTTTGCAAGGCCCGGTTTTAGCAGATTTGACATATCCAAATCCTCGCGCGAGCCCGCACCTGCACCAGCAATCGTGTGAATTTCATCGATGAAAAGTATAGCTTTATCATTTTTGCTAAATTCATCTATTACATTTTTTAATCTCTCCTCAAACTCGCCTCTTAGCGTCGTTCCAGCTACGAGCGCGCCCATATCAAGGGCGTAAATCGTCTTATTAGCTAGCTTTGCTGGAACCTCGCCATTTGCGATTTTTAGCGCGATTCCCTCGATTATAGCCGTCTTTCCCACGCCTGCTTCGCCCACAAGGACTGGATTGTTTTTTTTGCGGCGACAAAGAGTTTGCAAGGTCTTTTCGATCTCTTTTTCGCGCCCGATTAGCGGGTCGATTTTGCCACTTTTTGCCATTTCGTTTAAATTCGTCGTATATAGCTCGCTAGCTGGCTTTTTTTTCTTTTTGCTCTCGTCATCTTCGCCTAAAAAATCGTTAAAAAGCCCCTCGTCCATCTCGCCATTTTCGCCGTTTTGCGCCATATCGCGGTTGTCAAACCATTGCAAATATCTATCTCTAAATTTATCAAAATCGTAAGAATTTATCCCGTAAAATTCGAAAATTTTAGCCGCGTCTGTATCCTTGCTAGCAAGGACATAAGATATAAAATCTAGCTCGTTTTCGTTGTCAATGCTCTCCTCGAAAAGCCCCATAATGCGCGCCAAATCGGTTGTCGCTGCGACCTTGGTGCGGTTTTTTTCGTCTGATTTTGGCATTGAAGCGATTAGCTCGCCAATGCTGGTTTTGAAATTTTCATACTCAAAATTTGAAAACTCGTTTTCAAAAAAATTTCTAAAATTTTTATCTGAGAAAATTTCATATATCACGCTTGCTATGCTAACATACTCAAACCCGCCTTTTACGGCGTTTCGCACAGCGTTATCAATGTCTTTTTGTAAATAAAATCCTATCATTTATCCTCCTCTATAATACATTTTAGCGGGAAGCCCTCTCTCGCGGCTGCCTCTAAAACGGCTTCTTGCTTGCTTTTGGCGATCTCTTTGGCATATACCCCACAAATCCCGCGCCCATTTTTATGGACATTTAGCATGATTTTGACTGCGTTTTGCGTGGTGTGAGCGAAAATTTCGATTAAAATTATCACCACAAAATCCATTGGCGTAACATCGTCATTTAGTAGCACCACGCGATACGGCGAGGGTTTGAAGGTCTTAACTCGCACCTTTGTGCTAGTTTGCGTTGCCATTTTTTATCCTAAGCATATCTTTTTCTATCACCTTAGTAGAGACCATACCCAAATAATATGGCTTTCCGCGCTCATCTCCCTCGTTTATATCTGTCAGTGTCTGATACTCGCCGTCCTTAAAAACCACCTTAAATGGGATTGAAAGTGCGTGGCGGTAGTTGATATCGGTTAAAATTTGCTCCACGATACGGGAATTTTGCTTGTCGTTTGCTATGAAATAATACGCATTGTATTTTTTGGTGAAATTCTCCACGACCTGCGCGTCTGTGATATTCTCGAAGTGGATTAAGCCAACCATCATAAAATTATCTGCGTTTTTTAGCTGATAGTCCATTAGGTGCGGAGCCTCGATTTTGCACGGCTCGCAATATGTCCCAAAGATATCAAACATCAAAATTTTATCGCTTCCAGCTAATTTAAAGCCCTTATTCGTGCGCTCAATCACCACTTCGCCACCCACGACGCTTTTTAAGCTAAATTTTTCGCCCACACTAAATGGGGTAAATTTTGCCGCCACTTCGCTATTTTGCGCATTTTGCGCACTTTCATCATTACAACCACAAAGAAGCAATCCAGCAAAAATCAGCGTTAAAATTTTTCTCATAATCTCTCCTTTTTACTTATAATTTTTATTTATAATTTTTCATCGCGCTTCTAGCCTCTCTGTCGGCTTCCTTGCGTTTTAGCGCCTCTCTTTTATCATGCAGGTTTTTACCACGCGCTAGTGCCACCCTGGCCTTGACGCGGTTTTTGTCGTTTAGATACAGCGAAGTAACGACCAGCGTAAGGCCGTCTTTGCTGACATGGCCTAGAAGTTTGTCGATTTGCTTTTTGTGCATTAAAAGCTTCCTTGGAGCCTTTTCGTCTGGGCGAAAATGCGGGTTAGTATGCTCCAAATAGCTTATGTGCGCCCCTAGCAAAAACAACTCGCCTCTTATTATGCGACAAAAGCTGTCTTTGAGATTTGCCCTGCCAGCGCGCAAGGATTTGACCTCGCTACCCTTTAAAACCACGCCAGCTTCGAAATTTTCTAAAATTTCGAAGTCGTGGAAGGCTTTTCTGTTTTTTGTAAGTTCTTTTATCATTTTTCTACCTTAAATCTACCTTGAAACACGAACTACCACTTCCGCTTAAAAACTCGCCCTTTTCTAGGCGCAAATCTGGATAAAGTGCGCGCGCTGGGGCTAGCAAATCATTTAGGCTCTCAGCCTCAAAATTATTTAAAATTTCGCTTGATTTTAGCTTTAAAAGCTTGTTAGCTAGGCCTAAATCAATTTTATTAAAATGATTTTTTCTAAATTCCCTATACACCGCGCCAGTATCGCAAAATAGCCCTTTTAGGCAAAGCCTAAGTGGCGGGATTTCATCATCAAAGGCTTCGATTATTTCGCCTTTGCCACTCACATTTGCGCTTTTTTCGCCACTTAAAAAAAAGCAAATATCGCTTCCGAGCGAATTTGCGATTTGCATTAAATTTGGCTTTGAAATTCCCAAATTTAGCTCATCATTTATCATTTTTAAAAACGCGGCGCAGTTACTGCTACCGCCACCCAATCCACCGCCTGCTGGAATTTGTTTGTAAAGTTTTACATAAAATTTTGCAAAAAATTCATCGAGCTCGTTTTTGTAACCGCTCTCGCACAGCCGCTCGTATGCGCTTTGGATTATGTTTTTACCAGCGATTTCTTTGTTGCACTCTATGCAAAATCCGCCCCGCTCGCCCCGCTCAAAGCTAATCTCATCATAAAGCTCATGGCATAGCACGAAACGGGAGGCGATATCGTGAAATGCGCCGTTTGCGCCAGTAATTTTCAAAAAAACATTTATTTTAGCAAAACTTTTCAAATCTTTATCCTATTCCATAAATATTTTACTTCGCCATCGCAAATTTCGATTATCGCGTGAAATTCGCCCAAATTTATCAAATATTCGCCACTGTTTTGAAATTTAAAATTTTGCGTGCGAAGTTTTTTGCCGAGCAAAATTTCATTTTTATCGCCATTATAAAAATTTTCTTTTAAATTTAGATAATCTTTGGGATTTATGCTAGCCTCACTCATAAATTTTGGATTTTCTAGGCTAAATTCGCCCTCGCTTACTCGGCAAAGTGCGCTTAGCGTCCCGCACACACCTAACTTTTTGCAAAGAAGCTGTCCGTATGAGCGGATATATCCGCCCTCGCTAACTGAAATTTTAAAGCTCAAAAACGGGTGGCGATAGCTTAGGATTTCGCACTCATACACGCTCATAACCTGCTCTTTAAGCGCCACTTCCTCGCCACGCCTCGCTAGCTCGTAGGCTCTGACGCCATCTATTTTTTTCGCGCTAAATTTTGGTGGCGTATATCGCACAAGCCCAAGCAAGCTATCCCTTGCGCCTAAAATTTGCTCCATGCTAAGCTTTGGCACATTTTCTACGCTATAAATGTTTTCGTTATCGCCACTTTCGCTACTAGCACCAAACCACAGCGTGGCGATATAGATTTTTGGAGTCTTACGCAAAAATCGAAAAAATCGCGTGTATTCGCCAAAGCCAATAACCAAAGCCCCGCTAGCAAAGGGATCTAGCGTGCCAGAAAAACCGGCTTTTTTCACGCCGTATTTGCGCTTCAAGCGTCCTAAAAACTGATTTGATGAAATTCCGGCAGGTTTGTTTGCTAAAAAAAGTCTATTCATACTAGTTTTTGCACGAAATTTTTCATTATCATGCGCTCGATTCCGCCGAAATTTATGGTAAGTTTGTCGCCATTTACCGCGCTTACTTTGCCCATACCAAAGAGTTTGTGGGTGATTAAATCGCCCTTTTTAAACTCGCCGTCATTTTGTGGGCTAAGTGGAGTATCGATTAGCCCTGCTTCGCCTAAAAATCGCGATTTGGATAGATAGTCCCGTTTCCCGCGATAAAAGCGCGAATTCGCAAAACTAAGCGTTAGCTCTTTTTTCGCCCTAGTTATGGCTACATACGCTAGCCTGCGCTCCTCTTCTAAATCTGTCGTGTCGCTGATGATTGGGAAAAACCCCTCTTCAAGCCCGATGACAAAAAGGTGCGAAAACTCCAAACCCTTGCTAGCATGCACGCTCATGATATTTATCGCCTCTGCGCTGATATTGTCTTGATCGCTAAGAAGCGCCAAATCGTTTAAAAACTCGCCTAAATCGAAATTTGGCTTATTTATGGCTTCATCTTTTAGCATAGCGCAAAATTCGTTGATATTAGCCAATCTATCATCGCCCTCTGGCATGCTCTCGTAGTATTCTTTTAGCTCAAATTTATCCAGCACTCCGTCGATTTTTTTCTCCACGCTTGGCTCATGCGAGAGTTCGTTTATGTGGAGTTTGAGCTTTTCTAGGGCCTCTTTTGCCTTTGCGCTTAGATTTGTCCCCTGATCTGAAAACGCATCAAACAGGCTTAAATGCTTCCTTGCGCCGATTTCATCGAGCCTTGCAAGGCTAACCTTGCCAATGCCCCTTTTTGGGACATTTATAATGCGTCGCATTGAAAAATCGTCGTTTTCGTTAATGATTAGGCGCAGGTATGCGATGATATCTTTGATCTCGGCTCTTTCATAAAATTTCACGCCACCTACTATGCGATACGCGATTTTCGCGCGGTTTAGCCCCTCTTCGAGTGCGCGCGAAAGGGCATTTACGCGGTAAAGCACGGCGATTTGGGCTGGGTGGATACCTGAGTTTATGAGCTCTTTGATTTTTGCAGCTACCTGCGCGCTTTCGTCGCTTTCGTTTTCGCAGTGTAGGATTTTGACATCTTCGCCCTTACCAAATGTGCTTTTTAAATTTTTGCCAAGGCGGTTTTTATTGTGCGAGATTAGCTCGTTTGCAGCGAAGAGAATTTGGCTAGTCGAGCGGTAATTTTCCTCTAATTTCACATATTTTACATTTTCGAATTGATCGCGAAATTTTAGGATATTTTCCACCCTAGCTCCACGCCAGCTATAAATGCTCTGATCATCATCGCCCACGACGGTTAAATTTTGGTGCGCTTTGCAAAGCTTTTGTAGCAGCTTAAACTGAATTTCGTTCGTGTCTTGATACTCATCGACGGTTATGTAGGTGTATTGGCGTGAAACTTCATCGCAAAGCGCCTCGTTTGCGTCTAAAATTTTGTAAGGAAGCACGAGCAAATCATCAAAATCGACTAAATTATTGCTTAGCAAATATTCCTCGTATCTGGTGTAGGCTTCTAGCATTTTGGCGTAAAATCCCTCGTTTGCCTGCTTGATATCATCACTTAGCGAGGCGATATTGTTTTTAAGCTCATCTGGGCTAATTAGGGCGTTTTTGTATTTTGAAATTTCATTTGCCATGGTGCTTGTTTGCAAATTTATCTCAAACGATTTTAGGATTTTTTTCTTATCATCTGTATCTATGACGGCGAAATTTGGCTTACGGCCTAGTTCGCTAATGTAAAATTTCAAAAACAAAAGTCCAAATTTATGAAATGTGCATAGTAGTGGCACACCCACTTCAAGCCCTAAATTTGCAATTAGATTAAGCGCGCGCGAGCGCATTTCACTAGCTGCTTTGTTTGTGAAAGTTAGCGTGAGCGTGTTTTGCGCGGGCACGCCGTTTGCTAGCAGGTAAGCTAGGCGCGCGGTGATTGTTTTAGTTTTTCCACTACCTGCGCCCGCTAAAATCAGCATAGCTCCGTCTATATGCAGTGCTGCCCTGCGCTGAGCCTCGTTTAATTCGTCTAAAAATTTCATATCTTTCCTATCTAGCGAAAATTCTGCGAGATCTCTCTTTTTTGATCCACTCGCTATCTATTTTGGCTAAATTTACAGCCACTGGGGCATTAGCTTGGACTATCTCCATTATAGCATGCAGCGGGATTGATACGACCGCTGCGAAATCCTCGCTACCAAAACCAGCTTCAAATTTCAAATCGTCCTTTTGGATATGCGCGCTTGACAGCGTGTAGTTTTCTAGCTCGAAGAAAATCACAGGTTTTTTGATAAAACCCGCACTTATCTCGCTAGGAAGTTCTGGGTCGAATTTCACCTCGCTTGTGCGCGCTACCACGCCAAAACTCTCGCCAAGCTCGAAAAAAAGCTCCAAAATTTCTTTGATGTGCGCAATCTCTTTTTGTATGAATTTTTCGTTTTCTAAAATCATCTTTACTCCTTTACAAACTCGCTAACAAGGGAGCGAATTTGAGAAATTCCAATCTCCCAAAATTTATCATCGTCTAAATTTAGCCCAAATTTTGCGACTAAATTTTTAGGCGAATCACTTCCGCCCGAGCTTAAAAATTCAGTGTAAATTTCGGCGAAATTTGAAATTTTGCCACTTTTATACAGCCCATAAAGCGCCAAAACTAGCAACTGCGCAAAGCCGTAAGAGTAGCAATAAAACGGCGTATGGATAAAGTGCGGTATATAACTCCACCAAATTTTATATTCATCTCTAAGTTCTAGCGCATCGCCAAACATTTTTTTGGACTCTTCTAGCCAAATTTCATTGATTTGCTCGGTGGCTAGCTCATCAGGCGAGGCGTGAATTCTGCGCTCAAATGTCGTAAATCCTATCTGGCGATACAGCGTAGCAAAAATATCTTCGAGTTTGTTTGCTATCATGGCACGAGCCACGCTTTTTTCCGCGCGCGAGAGCATATAGTCAAAAACTAGCATTTCGCAAAATACAGAGGCTGTCTCAGCCGTGGTAAGTGGCGTAAATGAGTAAAAATATCCAGCATTGTAGCTTAGATATTGGTGGATTGCATGACCTAACTCGTGCGCTAGGGTAAATACATCGCGACGTTTGGCGGTGAAATTTAGTAGCACAAACGGGTGCGTATCAGCTGAACCAGAGTGCGAAAATGCGCCACTTTGTTTATTTGGCTTTGGCATGGCATCAATCCAGTTTTTCGCAAACGCTTCCCTTGCGATTTGCCCAAATTTAGGGCTAAATTTATCAAAGGCGTCAAGGACGATTTGCTTAGCCTCATCAAAGCTAAATTTGCTATCGTCGTTTAAATTTAGCGGTGCGTATCGATCAAAATCATAGAGCTTTTCAAGCCCCAAAATTTCGCGTTTTTTATCATAGTAGCGCCACACTAAATCAAAATTTCGCTCGGTTGCGCTAATGAGCGCATCGACGCTTGATTTTTCGATTTGGTTTTCTTCGTGCATGATTAGCTCGCCCTGCCCGTATCCGCGAAGCTCGCAACTGATTTTAAGGCTAGTTTTTATCATATTATAAATGTAGGTTAAAAGGTGCGAATTTTGCTCTAATGCC
This sequence comes from Campylobacter sp. JMF_01 NE2, assembly GCF_027737365.1. Classification (NCBI taxonomy): domain Bacteria; kingdom Pseudomonadati; phylum Campylobacterota; class Epsilonproteobacteria; order Campylobacterales; family Campylobacteraceae; genus Campylobacter; species Campylobacter sp. JMF_01 NE2. Next base: position 144,795 of record NZ_JAOVTR010000002.1, read on the forward strand.
GCACTTAGCGAAGCTGCGGCCTGCTTGCGCGCATTTCTATCGCTATCGTAAAGGTGTGATAAAAGCTCCTCTTCGCTGATTTTCTCGCCCCCAAAGTCAAATTTTAGCCTTGCCATACTCTCATCAAACAGCCTCGAAAACGCCTCTGCACCCACTACGCTCGTTTTTAGCAAAACCTTTTCTTCAAGCAGGCTTAGTTGGTGTGATTTGTGTTTTTTAAGCAAATTTAAATAGTAAGCAAAACGGCCACTACCCGCGATGAAATTTTGCGATTTCTCATCGCTAAGCTCGTTAAATTCTAGCTCGAAAAATAGCAAATTTTGGGCGATATCGTTGCAGATTTGCTCCACTTTGGCTTGCCTTGCCCCACGCGTAGTATCTCTGGCGAAATCTAAATGCACGAAGCTCATAATCTTTGAAATTTGCGCGTTTATGCGCTCGTATTCGCCTAACGCTTCGCAAAATTTATCGCAGGTTAAATTCGCCAAATTTCCCCTAAATTTCGCCTCAAATTCGCTAGCCTTAGTGCGCGTATTTTCGATCGCAAGTTCAAATTTTGCCTCGTTTTGAAACAATTCACTCAAATCCCAATTCATACTTTTCCTTTAAATTTTTGGCGCAATTCTAGCCAAAAAGAGTTATACAGTGGTAAGCGACCAAAAATTTGGTCGCTTAAATTTTTAAATTTTAATGTTTTGAAGTTTGTGAAACGATAATTGTAAAAAGTGCGTCGGTGGAGCTATTTAGGGCTGTTTCCATTGAGTCTTGGATTACAGAGATTATGACACCGACGGTGATGACCTTAAATGCGATATCGTTGTCGATACCAAAAAGCGCACACGCAAGCGGAATAAGCATAAGCGAACCGCCAGGCACGCCACTTGTACCACATGCGCCCACGGCTGAGACTACGCATAGAAGCAAAGCTGTGCCAAAATCAGGATGAATTCCTAGCGTGTATGCAGTCGAAAGTGCCAAAATAGCGATAACCACAGCGGCTCCCGCCATATTTACGGTAGCTCCTAGTGGGATAGAGATAGAGCTTAGCTCGTCATCAACGCCGAGTTTTTTGCAAAGGTTCATATTCACAGGGATATTCGCAGCCGATGAGCGTGTGAAAAACGCTGGGATTCCGCTCTCTTTAAGGCAGGTAAAGACGATAGGGAAAGGGTTTTTCTTGGTTACGAAAAATACGATTAGCGGATTTACTGCGACAGCTACTAAAATAAGTGCTAGCACAAGCACGCCTGTAAGCTTAGCATAGGTTGCCAAGCCCTCTACGCCCAAATCATACACAGTGTAAGTAATAATGCCAAAAATACCAATTGGTGCTAGTTGAATTACAACTTGAATTATTTTTGTTACACCTTCGCTTAAATCGCCGATGAAGCGTTTGGTCTCGTTCGTGCAAAATTTAAGCGCGATTCCAAGTCCTACCGCCCATGCGACAATACCGACATAATTACCGCTAGAAAGGGCATTTACAGGGTTATCAACGATTTTGAAAAATGTAGTTTTTAGCACTTCCCAGACATTTGCAGGTGCAGGTGAGTTTGCTGCGCCAACGCCATCAAGAGCAATCGGAGTCGGAAACATAAAGCTAACGCCAACGCCAACAAAAGCAGCCAAAAGCGTGCCTACGATATAAAGCACGATAACTCTTTTTAGCCCTGTCGTGCTTCCAAAAGTTTTATTGACAAGCGAACTTAAAATTAGAATAAAAACTAGCACTGGGGCGACAGCTTTAAGCGCACTTACGAAAAAATCACCAAACAATCTAGCCAAATTTGCGATATTACTCCACGCATTTGTTTCACCGCCGTCCAAATCCAGCCCAGATACACCGACCCTAGCAAAATACCCTAGCGCAGCACCGAGCAAAAGTCCGATGATAATGCGCATTATCAGGCTTTTGTTGCTGTAACTTTGTATCAGCTTATCTAAGTAAGTCATCTTGCCTCCCTTTCAATGAGTAAAATTTGTCGCAATATATCTAAATTTTTATTTAACATTATTTAAATTCTTTAAAAATTTAATAAAATTTCATTTTACATTAAATATTAAACGCTAGAATTACGCCCAAAATTTTCAAAATTTTAGGAGCTTAAATGTATCTATTCACAAGCGAGGTCGTAAGCCCTGGTCACCCAGATAAATGCGCCGACATAATCGCAGATTCAATCGTCGATGAAATTTTAAAAAAAGATCCCAAAGGACGCGTAGCTAGCGAGGTTTTCGTAGCAGGCAAACATATCGTAATCGGCGGCGAAGTAAATGCCAAAGTCGATTTCACCCACGATGATTATCGCCATATCGTCAAACGCGCTCTTAGCGACATTGGCTACAATGACAATCCATTTTTTACCCGTGAGCAATGCCTGCACCCGCAAGATGTCGAGGTCGATGTATATCTAAACCAACAAAGCCCAGATATCAACCAAGGTGTAGATCAAGAAAGTGGCGAGATCGGCGCGGGAGATCAAGGCATAATGTTTGGTTTTGCTAGCTCGGAGACGCAAAATTTCATGCCAGCAGCGATTACTTATGCAAGGCTTCTTTGCGATAAGGTTTATGAGTATGCCAAAACTCACCCAAATCAGCTTGGTGTGGATATTAAAACACAAGTTACGCTTGATTATGGCACGAAGTCAAATTTCGAAGACTGCAAACCGCAATCAATCCACACAATCGTAGTCAGCGCGCCTTGCGTGGAGAGTATGAGTATCGAATATGTGCGCGAACTAATCCAAAATTTAATCGACACAGCAGGTCTTCCAAAAGAGCTTTATCAAAAAGAAAAAACCATAATTTATATCAACCCAACAGGTCGCTATGTAAATCACAGCTCGCTTCACGATAGCGGTTTGACTGGACGCAAACTCATCGTCGATAGCTTTGGCGGATATTCGCCAATCGGCGGTGGCGCACAATCTAGCAAAGACTACACCAAAGTCGATCGCTCGGGGCTTTACGCAGCGCGCTATATCGCTAAAAATATCGTCGCAGCAGGGTTAGCGAAAAAATGTATAATCCAGCTAAGCTATGCTATCGGCGTAGCAAAACCAGTTAGCGTGAGTGTCGATTGTATGGGCACAAACGCTGGTATTGATGATGATACACTCTCGAAATTTGTCCTTGAAAATTTCGCCCTAACCCCGCGCTGGATTACTGAGAAATTCGGCCTAGACAAACCAAGTGCCCAGACATTTTTATACGCAAAAGTAGCTGCTTACGGCCAAGTCGGCAACCCAAAATACCCATGGGAGCAACTCGATAGCGTAGAGCTTTTCAAATCTTTGAAAAAATAAAATTTCGCAAGGAATTTAACCTTGCGAAATTTTTAAATTTTTAGTTATTTTATGACAATTTAATCTTAAATTTAACTCCGAGAAATTCCGATAAATTCGGCGAAATTTAACACTTTTTTAAGTAAAATTTTTGCAAAATATCGCATACTTTTAAGGGGTGAAAATGCAAGAAAAACACTACGAAGTCGTCATCGTCGGCGGCGGTATTTCTGGCGGTGCGCTAGCATACACTTTGGCGCAATACACTGATATAAAATCCATCGCAATCATCGAAAAATACGAAGGTTTAGCCACGCTAAATACAAAGGGCACGGCAAATTCGCAAACGATCCATTGTGGCGATATCGAGACAAACTACACAATCGACAAAGCCAAAAAGGTCAAACGCGCAGCCGATATGATTGCGAAATACTGCAAAAAGCACGATTATATCGGTAAATTTATCTTTGAAGGGCAAAAAATGGCAATCGGCGTGGGCGATAGTGAGGTCGCTTTTATCAAAGATCGCTATGAGGTTTTCAAAGAGCTTTATCCGTATTTGGAATTTTATGACAAAGACAAGTTAAAACAGATCGAGCCAAAGGTCATTTTCGATAGCAATGGCAACCCTCGCCCCGAAGATGTCGCAGGTCTTGGCGTGCAAAGTGGCGCATATACCACAATCGATTTTGGCGCGATGACAAATACCCTAGTCGAAAATGCACAAAAAACAAAGGGCAAAATTTGCGACTTATACCTAAATTCTGAGGTTCAAAATATCACAAAGGTAGGCGATAAATTTTATATCCGCACTGCAAATAAAATTTCAGTCAGCGCTGATTTCGTCGTAGTCGATGCAGGCGCGCACTCACTATGGCTAGCGCACAAAATGGGCTATGGCAAAAACCTTAGCGCGATTTGTATCGCTGGAAGCTTTTATCTAACCAAACAAAAATTACTAAATGGCAAAGTCTATATGGTGCAAAACCCAAAACTCCCATTTGCCGCACTTCACGGAGACCCTGACCTGCTAGCTGATGGTTGCACGAGATTTGGCCCTACTGCGCTAACTATGCCAAAATTAGAGCGTTACAAGGGCTGTCGCTCGGTGCCTGAGTTTTTCCAATCACTAAATTTCACTCCAAAAGTTGCAAAGGTATTTTGGAATAATTTTGGCGATAGTGATGTGCGAAATTTCTTAATGCGCAATATTGCTTTTGAAGTGCCGGTTTTGGGCAAAAAACTCTTTGTCAAAAATGCCAAAAAAATCATACCTAGCATTAGAGAAGAAGATATCTACTACGCCAAAGGTTTTGGAGGCGTCAGAGCCCAAATCATCGACCAAGACAAGCTTGAATTGCTTCTAGGCGAGGCTAGAATTGACGATAATAACGGCGTGATTTTCAATATGACTCCAAGCCCGGGTGCGACAAGCTGTTTTGGCAACGCAGAGCGCGACGCTATCTCAATCTGCTCGTTTTTGGGCAAAAAATTCGACGCTGAAAAATTCGAAAACGAACTTGTAAAATAATCAAATTTATGCAGAATTTTTCTGCATAAATTTTACTTTTAAATTTCAAATTTTAACACAAAGGAAAATTTAATGAAAAAAGCAAAAATCATAGCCACGCTTGGCCCAGCTAGCGATAACGAAGAGATAATGGAAGCCATGGTTAGGGCTGGGGTCAATGTTTTTAGACTAAATTTTTCGCACAACTCGCACGAATACCACGCGCAAAATGTCGCAAAAATCCGTAGTGTGGAGAAAAAGGTCGGATTTCATATCGGGATTTTGCAAGACATCTGCGGCCCTAAAATCCGCATTGGCGAGCTTGATACGCCTTTCGAGCTAAAAGCCGGCGATCGCCTCGATATCTACGCCAAAGAGCAAATCGGCACCCAAATCGCCCCGCACCACTACGCTCTTAGCATTAATCAACCCCAAATTTTGCCTATGCTAAAAGCTGGCGAATATGTCTATCTCTACGACGGCATAATCCGCGCTAGGGTCGCTCACAGCGGAAACGATGTCGTCCAAACCGTCATCGAAAACGACGGCACCCTAAGCTCGAAAAAGGGTGTAAATTTCCCAAATACCGTCCTTGGCATAGATGTCATCACGCCAAAAGATAGAGCCGATATGGAATTTGGCGCCACTCTTGGCGTGGATTTTGTGGCAATCAGCTTTGTGCAAAGCGCAAACGACATAATCAAAGCAAAGAAAATTTTGCGCGCCTCTGGCTCGCACGCCCATGTTTTGGCAAAAATCGAAAAATTTGACGCTGTGGAAAACATAGATAGCATTATCGACGAGAGCGACGGAATCATGGTCGCTAGGGGCGATTTGGGTATCGAGGTGCCGTTTTACAAGGTGCCTTCAATCCAAAAATTGATTATCAAAAAGGCAAACGAAGCCGCCAAACCAGTCATCACAGCCACTCAAATGCTTCTTAGCATGACGCGCAACGAAACAGCCACCAGAGCCGAAATCAGCGATGTCGCCAACGCCGTGCTTGACGGCACAGACGCTGTAATGCTAAGCGAAGAGAGTGCAGTAGGCATAAATCCAGTCGCTGTCGTGCGCGCTATGTCGCATACGATACTAGAAGCGCAAGAGATCTACGCTTACAACCGCTTCAAGCACGAAAACCACGATAGCACCGATATCATGGCAGAATCTGCCGTTAGGCTAGCAGGTCAGCTAAACGCGGATAAAATCATCGCCCTAACCTCCTCTGGCAAACTAGCCGTGCAAATGGCGAGATATCGCCCAAATATCGATATCCTAGCCGTTACCCACGATATAAACACAGCGCGCTATCTCACGCTTTGTTGGGGTATAGGCCAAAGCCTAGTTATAGCAGAAGAAGCCAAGCTTCACACGCTCATGGCAAAGGCTATCAAAAGCGGCGTGGATTGTGGCGCGATCAAGCTTGACGGAACATATATCATGACGGCAGGTTATCCAACAGGTGTAAGCGGGACTACAAATCTTATCCGTATGTTAAAGGACGAGCAAATATCCTACTACTTACTAGACGCATAAAACCTAGTAAATTAATAAAATTTGTCGAATTTACTAAAAATTTAAGTAAAATTTAGCTTCGTTAGCAAATTTTTGGAGTATAATACGCCCCGTTTTAAAGGAAACGAATATTTTATTTAAAAGGAGCAAAGTTATGAAAAAATTAGTTTTCTTAACATTGTTTGGTGTTGCGAGTTGTGCATTCGCTGGTATAGCTGAGGAAATGGACGCAAAATGTCAAGCAGGAGATTATCAAGCTTGCACTGAGCTTGGTATGAAATACTACCGCGGTCAAGATGGTTTGCCACAAGACCACGAGAAAGCTCACTCATATTATGATGATACTTGTAATAAACACAATTACGCTGAGGCTTGCTACCGCGACGGAATATTTCACTCAGTAGGCGTTGGTGCAGAGCACAACCACGATCGCGCAATGCTATCTTTGAAAATGGCTTGTGATCAAGGTCACGAAAAAGCTTGCAAAATGGCAGAGAGAATCAAAGACGATAATTAATCATTATTTTTACTCTGTTTTTACCACTGCGCCGATAAAATTCGGCGCAAATTATCTAATTTACACAAAATTTAATTAAAATTTAACTCTATTATAACTATTTTAGTGTATAATCACGCGTTCCAAAGGAAACACATATTATTTTACAAGGAGAAAGTTATGAAAAAACTAGTTTTCTTAGCACTATTTGGTTTTGCGAGTTGCGCATTCGCTGGTCTAGCAGAGGATATGGACGCTAAATGCGAAGCAGGAGATTATCAAGCTTGCACTGAGCTTGGTATGAAATATTTCCGTGGCGAAGATGGCTTACCAAAAGACTATGACAAAGCTCACACATATTATGACAAAACTTGCAATATCGCTAAATGGGCTGAGGCTTGCTACCGCGACGGTATCTTCCACTCAGTTTTAGACGGCAAATGGCATAATCACGATCGTGCAATGCTATCACTATCAATGGCTTGCGAGCAAGGTCACCAAAAAGCTTGCTCTATGAAAGAAAGAATTGCTAACGATAAATAATCGTTATTTTACTATTATTTCTACTTCGGCGCCGAATTTTTCGGCGCTTTTTTTATACCAGAAAATTCTTTCTCATTGTAAGAAGCATTATTTTTGTCATTGCGAGCTTTCGTTACCGCAAGTTCCTAAATACTGCCCCGATTTTGTCATTGCGAGCAAAAGCAAAGCGTCAAGACGCTTTGCCGAAGCAATCCAGGGAAATTCCCTAATCTCTGATTTGTCATTGCGAGCTTTCGTAAAAAGCGAAGCAATCTACGAGTTTAAAATTTAAAGCATGTGTTTTTACTGTCATTGCGAGCAAAAGCAAAGCGTCAAGACGCTTTGCCGAAGCAATCAAGGGAAATTCAGATAAATTTCAATTCACAGATAAATTTACCGAAATTTATAAATTTTAAAATTCTCTCTAAATTTTACTGGATTGCTTCGACCACTGCGTGGTCTCGCAATGACACGGATTATAGCGTTTGTTATTTTTGGCTCGTAGATTGCCACGGCGACTGCGTCGCCTCGCAATGACAAATTATACTAAATTTGCTTGCTATTGTCATTGCGAGGAGCTGTGAAACAGCGACGAAGCAATCTACGAGTATAAAATTCCTAACAATAAATTTGCAAAAATACCGACCTTAAATTTTTAATTCGTAGATTGCCACGCTCGTTACACTCGCTCGCAATGACAATGGAAAGCGTAAAATTTTAAATTTAAAATTCTCTCTAAATTTTACTGGATTGCTTCGACCACTGCGTGGTCTCGCAATGACAAAGCAAATAAAATTTGCAAAATTTCTCAATGACACAAAATCGGTGCAGTATTTCAAGGTTGCGCCAGCGTGAAATTTCAAATTTCACAGAATTTCAAAATTTATGTTTCAGCTCCAAGCTAAGTATATCCGAGATTTTCTCAGCCTCGAAATACTTCGCCTGCGCCTTCATATAAGCGCACATTTGGCGGTCTTTCTCGCAAATGCCATGCTCCAACAAAAACTGCACCGCAAGCGAATTATCCATAAGCGCAGAAAATTTAATAAAGCCTTCAAGCTCCTTTTTATCGAGCTCGTTTATCCCTTTATACTTCAAACTTTCCTCGAAAAACCGCATTTTATCGGCGTGAAATTTCGAAAAATCGTAACTCTGCGCAATGCGCCTAAGATCGCTTGGCGGGGTTTTTAAGAGATAATCAAGCGTGATATTTTGGTCTTTGATAAACTCCGCCTCGCTCGAAGTTATATCAGCGACCACGCCATTTCCTAGCGGTGCGCCGTTAGCCAAAAAATATGCAAACGCGTCGAAATTATCGCACGCGCTAGCCATTTTAGCGTCGTTTTCGCTAGGTTTGGCGCCACTGCTTACCAGCAAATCTATTAGCGCAAACAGCTCCTCGCTATCAAATTTAGTGGAATTTTCGTCATTTGCCAAACCTGCGCCGATATCGCAACCATAGGAATTTACGATATTTAATGGATTGTCAAATTCGCCCTCGTTATAATTCAAATTCGGGCTGAATTTTAAAATTTCAGTGATTTTGTCGAAGTCAAATTTGCCTGTGCGCGAAATTTTAGAATTATAGATAAAATGCGTGAAAATCCGCTCGCCATACTCGCCAAATTCCTCATTTATGCGCTCAGCATTTGCGCGCGCAAAATCCAAAAGTGCGTCTAGTGCGCTAGAAATTTGCTCGTTTGTAGCGTTTTCGTCGTGGAAAATTTCAAAATTTGGCGCAGTGGTTGCGTTGGTATCAGGCGCAATATCGAGCGAAAAATTCGGCGCAGTATCGGGCGCAGTGTCCACAGAAACGCTCTTGTTTAAATTTTGCGTAAAATTTTGTGATAAATTCTGTGTAAAATTCTGCTCATTTGCGCCAGCCAAACAAACACACACAATCAAAATATAAAAAATTCCGCCCATTTGCCCTATTTTCACTGCAACTCCCTTATTGGCTTGTGCATGTAGTAGTGGTCGCAATACTGATTTATGAGCGCGCCGTCTTTGGCGTAAATTTTAAGCTCATATTCGACAAAATTTTTGCCAGTTGGGACATTTTTGTAGGTCATTTTATCGGGTTGCTGTTTTTTCTCAAACTCCGCAAACTCGCTAGGTATCATCTCAAATGAGGCTATATCCTCGATTTCGTAGCCATCTTTTAGCCCAAAATGATAGCCAGTAGTCCTATTTAGCGGGCTATTGGTATATGATCTGGAAGTGAATTTACGCTCTAAATTTAAAAAAATTATCGCTGTTTCATTGCCTATATTTTCGCAATATTTACGCTTTTTATCCGTATCGGTGAAGAGAAATAGGCAAAATTTATCCCCGCAAATCGCCTTTTGCTTCTTGTATCTCACGGGCCATTTGCTCATATTTGAGGTGCGGATTTTCTGCGTCCCTTCGTGGGTTTTGATCTCATAGACATTTTCATCTACTGGCAAAACCTCGCTATCACCGCGAAATTTACCGTATTTTTGGGGCGTGATTTCGGTATTTATATTTAGTTTAGGCGGGAAATCGTAAGCTTCAAGCGGGATTTGCAATCTTGAAATCGCCTCGAAATTTTGCTCAGCACTGCTAGGGAACCACACCGTCCTACCCGGGTTTGAGTGCAAATCAAACGAGCCAATGTATTGCCTAGTGATTTTATGCGCAGTTTGCTTATAAATTTCGTTTGCGCCATCTTTGAGGGTGATATTCCACGATTTGTGCCTGTAAAATTTCTCCTTTTTTCGCACTTCCTCGCTTGGCGAAAAATCATCTTCTATGTATAAATAATGCTCCCCCGGCATATCTTCGCCCAAAAAATAATCAAACGACAAGCCGTCGTTGTAGCGAAGCCACACGCCATGCTTATCTCGCAAGTAGATATAAGGCACGCTAATGGCATCAGGAAATGCCCCCTCAATCGCATTTTCCCAAAATATAGGTTTTGGGGTTAAATCCGCAGGAAAGGGGTTTGCTTGGGTGTTTTCAAACTGGCTTTCGTAATTTGTGTTTATATAATCGCAAGCGTCGCTGGGCTCGCGTGGATCGCACCCAGCTGGTGGCGTAAATAAAATTAAAGCATTAAAAAAAATAATAATAGCAATGCAAAAAGCCAAAAACAAAAAACCAGCAATACCAAAAACCCAAAGAAAAAATTTGAAAATTTTTTTAATCATTATTTTTATAGCGAATTTCCACCGATTTTTTGTGCGCTGTTAAGCCCTCAGCCTGCGCTAGTGCCATGCACGCTTCGCCCAGAGCGTCGATTGCGCCCTTATTTAGCGCGATTATCGAGCTTCGTTTGATGAAGTGATAAACCCCAAGCGGCGAGAAAAATCTAGCACTGCCACCTGTCGGCAAAGTATGATTTGGCCCCGCCAAATAATCCCCCATAGCCTCAGGCGTGTAATGACCCAAGAAAATCGCGCCCGCGTGTTTAATGCGCGCAAGGTAATCGTAGGCGTTGTCCATGGCGATTTCTAGGTGTTCGACGGCTAGGTCGTTCATCAAATCTATCGCCTCGTCAAAATCTCGCGCGATAATAATCGCGCCCTTGTCATCAATGCTCTTTCTAGCGATACTCTCGCGCTCTAATGTAGGCAAAATTTTATAAATTTCATCTTTTACAGCAAGGGCAAATTTCTCATCTGCGCTTACCAAAATACTGCTTGCGATCTCGTCGTGCTCAGCTTGGCTTAGCAAATCCACAGCCGTGTGATACGCACTCGCACTCGCATCTGCTAGCACGCCCACTTCGCTAGGACCTGCGATCATATCGATATTTACATCGCCAAAAACTAGCTTTTTAGCTGTGGCTACAAAGATATTTCCGGGGCCTGTGATGACATCGACCTTTTCTATCGTTTCTGTGCCATACGCCATGGCTGCGACTGCGCTCGCACCGCCTACTTTGTAGGCTTTTTTTATCCCTAGCACATGCATGGCGGCTAAGAGAAGCGAATTTACCACTCCGCCCACAGCAGGGGTGCAGACCGTGATATCAGCGACACCTGCGACGATTGCAGGCACTGCGTTCATCAAAAGCGAGCTAGGATAAGCAGCCTTGCCACCTGGGATATACAGCCCCGCGCGATCTACGGGCGTGATTTTTTGACCTAAAATTTCGCCGTGTGCGCCGAAGTCAATCCAGCTTTTTTCGAGCTGTTTTTCGTGATAGGCATAAATGCGATCATACGCCACTTTAAGCGCGGTTTTTAGCTCGCCATTTAGCTCGTCGAAAGCCTTTTTCATCTCGTCTTGCGAAATCGCCAAATTTCCCTTAACTTCCCATTTGTCAAATTTGGCTATTTGCTCGTTTAGCGCCTCATCACCGCGCGCCTTGATATCATCGATGATACCGCTTACGATTGGCATTACCTTTTGCATGTCCATATTGCCACGATTTACCAGAGCCTCGAATTCTTGCGCGAAATTGCTATCTGTGCTTTTTAAAATTTTCATATTTGATCCTAAAATTTTGATTGTAAAAATTTGAAGTTTATAGCATAATTTGGTTTTGAATTTAATAAATTTGGGAATTTAATGTCATTGCGAAATTTCCGCTACCGCAAGTTTGAAATACTGCCCCGAAATGCGCGTTGATTTGTCATTGCGAGCGTAGCGAAGCAATCCAGGGAAATTCAGATAAATTTGATAAATTGAAATTCTCTATAAATTTTACTGGATTGCTTCGAAAACTTCGTTTTCTCGCAATGACACGGATTATAGCGTTTGGTAATTTTGGCTCGTAGATTGCCACAAAACGGCTTGCGCCGTTTCTCGCAATGACAGATTATGCAAAATTTACCTTGACTTGTCATTGCGAGCTTTCGCAGAAAGCGAAGCAATCTACGAGTTTAAAATTTAAAGCGTGTGTTTTTGCTGTCATTGCGAGCCCAGCGAAGCAATCCAGGGAAATTCAGATAAATTTTGATTAATTCAAATTCTCTCTAAATTTTACTGGATTGCTTCGAAAACTTCGTTTTCTCGCAATGACACGAAATTTGCGTTTGGATTATTTATGCTCGTAGATTGCCACGAAACGGCTTGCGCCGTTTCTCGCAATGACAGATTGGGCATTGCGAGAATTAGGAGTTTTCGATTAAGGCGATTTCGTCGGCACTCAAATCATAAAGTGCAAAAACAAGCGAATTTAGCTCTTTGTCTAAAACTTTTAGCATTATTTCATCGTCCCTAGAAATTTCGTTTTGGTTTTTGATTTTTAAAATTTTATCCACTAAATTCACAAATTCTGCTTCTTTTTCTTTTGAAATTTTTGGGATAGAAATATCGCTAAAATTATTTACGCCTTTACCACCACCGAAATTAAATTTAAATTTGAATAGAAATTGCAAAATTTTCGAATTTAAAATAGCTAGAAAATATTTTATTGTTTGCAAATTTGAATTTTTTAATGTTATAAAATAACATTTATTATTGCAATAAAATTTGTCAGTATCTAAAACGAATTCAATACTTGTGCCGATTTCGTTGTAAAAAATTTTCTCTTTCTCAAATTCAGCGCAATACGCAATATTATCCTGTGTTTCAAACCATTTATTGCTTGTCTTTTTGCGACACCCTTTTTCACCACTTTGTTCGATTTGTGGTAAAAATTTAGACAAATAATTTTTAAGGCTTGGAAATTCGTCAATATCTAAATGCAGGGCAGGAAATGTGCCGATAATATAAATTTTCGCCCACGAGTATGTGTAGCGTTTAATATCTCGCCCACGAAGTATTGGCTTGATTATCGCTTTTGTGCGTTCAAGCTCGGCTACGCTCTCGCAACCACTCAAAATTTCGGTGCGGGTCGCTTCATCTATAATAAAAGCTTCGTTTAAGCCTGTTTTAATGCCATAATTAATGTTTATATCCCAATCTTTCAGCGGTGTGCCAAGGCGTTCGATTTTGGCTTTGAGATTTGCTTCGAGCGGGTTTAAGAAGATAAAACCGCTTGCTTTTAAATTCGCAGTTTGCAGGGTCGCAAAATCTTGCAAATTTGGGGAGTAGAGTTTGAATTCTGAGTTTTGCGAATTTGGATTTGGGTTGTTTTCGCTCGTAGATTGCTTCGCTTCGCTCTCAATGACAGACTGTGCGCTGTCATTGAGAGACGACTTGTCGTCGAAGCAATCCAGCACGGCGTTAGCCGTTTTTGAAGTGGCGAGATAATCGGAATTTCTCTGGATTGCTTCGACCACTTCGTGGTCTCGCAATGACAAAGTTGAATTTGCTCCGTTTTTGCGTAAAATCGTAATGGCACTATCGACGGTGGCATCATCGAAAACTTTAACGCCGTTAAAATCGGCGATTGCGAGAATTTGCGAATTTTGTAGTATTAATTCGCGCAAATTTTGCCCGTAACTAGCACGGAAAAATTTATTCGAGCAGATAAAGCCTAGCAAACCGCCGTTTTTTAGCAAATTTAGCCCCAGTTCATAAAAATACACAAACAAATCAGCCGTGCCACAATATGCTTTGTAAAGCTTTTGCAAGTGCGGTTTTTGCTCTTTTATCATCTCTTGGCGGACATAGGGCGGATTGCCGATGACAATGTCGAATTTGAAATCAAACGGAAAATCTAAAAGCGAATTTGCGCATTTTATATTATTCGATAAATCCGTGAGTTTTCGCCCTTTTTGCGCGGTGCGGAGCCAAAGCGAGAGTTTGGCGATTTGCACAGCGTCAGCGTTAATATCCACGCCAAAAAGGTTGTTTTCTAAAATTTGGGGTTCTATGTCGTATAACGGCAAAGCTTCGTTTTCGTAAATTTTGCGAAATTTATCTAAATTTTTGTGTTCGTTAATGAGAAAATCCAAAGCCCCGTTTAAAAATGCTCCACTTCCACAAGCAGGGTCGATGATTTTTAAACCAAGCAAAAATTCTTTATAAGCACGGATATTTTCTAGCGTTTGCGTTTCTACTTTGCTAAGGCGTTTTGGGTTTTTTGGGATTGCGATTTCGTGCAAATTTAGCCTTGACTTTTCATTTTCGCAAATCTGCCCTAGCGTTTGGCTAATGATAAATTTCACAATGTATTCAGGTGTGTAGAAAATGCCGTCTTTCTTGCGTTTGGAGTTTGTTTTTTCAAATTTTTCGCCGATTATTTGCGAATTTAACTCTTCTAAATCGCTTAGGCTTTGCTCGAAAATATGACCTAGGATATTTACACCAATATCGCTAGCGAAGTCGTAGGCTGAGAGTTTGGCGATATAGCTTTGTAAAATTTCATCGCTAAATTTTAGCGAATTTAGCGTCTCATCAGTGGCAAAAAGTCCGCCGTTGTAGCCATTTTCAACACCTAGTTTTTGATTTCCTTTGTCAATAGCTTCAAAATATTTTTGCCAAATTTCATAAAGGCTAAAATCGGTAAATTTTTGATTTTGCCACTCGGTGTTAATGTCTGCGACAAAATTTGATTTCAAAAGTCCATAATCTTCGGCAAAAAGGACAAAAATTATGCGGTCGCAGAATTTTTGCACTAGGCTAAGAATTTGCTTTTTGTCTAAATTTTGATTGTTTGAAATGGCGTTTTCAAAGAGTTTTAGGCGAAATTCACTAAAATCAGCGTAAAGTCTTTTTGAAATTTCTCTATCAGAACTCTCGCTTTTGTCCCGCAAATCAATAGTTTTAAACGAATTTATATTTTCGAAGCAAAAAATTTGGTGAAAAAGCTCGAATTCATCTCGTGTCATAGTAAAAAGGCTAAATTTTTCATAAGCGGTTTTTTTGTCGATATACAGGCGGATTTCATCGAAATTTGAGATGATGATATAACGGCTTTTTGAGTTTGAATTGTGATAATTAAAGGCTTGATTTTCGATTTTGTCCAAATCGTGTGTTTTTTGGTCTTTTAGCTCGATGACGCCGATGACTTCGCTGTTTGCGCCTAGGATTGCGCCGTCAGCCTTTTTGCCGTCGGTTTCGTTTTTGCTCTCTCGTTGGAGATTGAAATTTTGTGGATCGCTCGTTTTGAGCGTGTATCCAAGGCAAGCCTCAAAAATATCGTGCAAAAAATCGGTCTGATACTCTTCTTCTTTGTAGCCTTTTATGGCGTCGATTTTGGCTTGAAATTTGAGAAAATTTTCGTAGCGTTCGTTTAGAGTTTTTTCATCTTGCTTTTGTTCTTTGACGATTTTTTCTTTGAAAAGTGCCATTTATTTCCTTTTAAATTTATACTCATATCTTTGCAGCTGCGAGATATTGCCGAGAATTCCGCCTTGGTGGATATATAGGACTTCGTTTGTGAATTTTTCGCGGTTAGCTAAAAGCGTGAGAAGCCCAACGGGGTCGTAGATTAGATCAAATTCTATGCCGGTTTGCGCGTGGGCTTTTCCCCAAATTTCATAAAGTTCGGCGTAAGGTTTGCCAAAGTGAAATTTGCGTGGCGGGGGCAAAATTTGCACGCCCGAGCGTGGATCTAGGGCTAGTATTTGCTCTCTCAGATACGAGCAATCGCCCACGCAAGGCGTGGTAAAGACGCGAAAACGGCTGTGTTTGGCTAGATACGCCGCGCTCGTGCCAGTGCCACTAGGCAAAAAAATGTCAAATTCTCGCCCATTTTCGCGCGCATATTCCTCGATAAATTTAGCCTGCGCGATAAATCCAGCCTCAGCCTCGCCCTGCGCAACGCCCTCTTCGATAAAAATCGTGCTCTCATCGCAAAGGTCAAGTGCGAATTCACGGCGATTTTGCGCCACGAAAATCTCCATGCCATTGGCGAGTGCGGCGGCGAAATTCCCGCACGGACACGCACTTAAATTTTCGCTTAAATGCGAGATGACAAACTGAAATTTAAGCCCCTTTATGCGGGCAAAAACGCTTTCGTTATACATAGCGTTTGATTGCGAGCTACCAAAGCTTACAATCTTTGAAATGCCCTGCAAATCGGCACCGAGCAGGGATTGGAGTTTCCTTGCTTTATTGCCGTTAAAAATCCCAATCAAATCATCACGCAAAATTGCAAAGCTAAAATTTTCGATTTTTATCTTTTGGATTTGTGGGGGTTGTAGCGAAATTTCGCCTGTTTTTTGCGCCTTTTCTACTTCGCGCAAATGGACTTCAAACTCAGGCGAGATTATGGCGCGCTGCGAAAGCTCGCGCGAGTATTGCGCCCCGCCAAAGCTATCTTGTCGCATTTGCGTCAAATTCCAAAAATTTGCGGATTTCTTCCATAGCCTCTTTGTTGCTAAGCGTAAATTTGATTTCGATTCGACGGCTTGCGTCTTTGTCCTCGACGCCGTCAGTTAGCACAGGCTGAGAATAACTGCGACCGCTTGCGATTAGGTATTTTTGCAATCTCTCGTCTTTGTTCCACTCGTTTATGAAATTCATCACCGCTAGCGCGCGCTCTTGCGAAAGGGCTAGGTTGTATAAATACCCGCCGTCGCTGTCTGTGTGGCCCTCGATGATGATTTGATCTAGGCTATTTCTGATCTCGTCATTATCCATAAGCGCGCTAAAATACCCTTCTAGCGCGGTTTTGAAACTCTCTTTGCTACCATCTTTAAGCTCGCTTGAACCCTTGTCAAAAAGCACGGACGAGTTTAGCGTCATCGCCCCGCTCTCGCTATCTATGCGGATTTTGCCACCTAAGCGTTCTTTAAGTTCGGCAATTAGTTTGACCTTTTGACCGGTTAGGTTGCGAATTCGGTTTTTGGTGACATTTAAATCGTGCAAAATTTTGTTGAAATCGCTCTCTTTTTGGGTTAGCTGATCGAGCAAAAACGCGATTTTTATCTCTTTTTCGGTAGCTTCGGTGCGAGTGTTTTTCAAAAGCTCGCTAATGTCGAAATTCTCTTTTTTGAGTTTTTCTGCCATGGCGCTTAGATCTTCGATTTGGATAAAATAGATCGAATTTTGCTTGCGAAGGTCGGTGTTTTCGACATTTAGCTTTTCAAGCTGTTCGGAAAAAATCTTATTTAAAGCCTCTAATTCGGCTGATTTTTTCTGCGAGGATTGAAGTGCGACCATAGTCTTTTCATGCTCGCTGGTTTGGGCTTTGAGGTCGTCTTGCACCAAATAGTATTTGACGATAATCCCGCCGATTAGTAAAATAAAGACAAACAAAAGCCCCGCCATTAAATCAGCGTAAGCTATCCAAAAGGTCTCTTTTTCGCTGGTTTTACTCTTCATTTTGGTTTTCTTTTTCGTCTATGCTTTGAAGCGTTTTGCGTAGCTCGTCGATGATACCCTCTGAGCTTGTATTTTTGCCTAAGCTAGAATCGAAAAGCGATTTGATTTCGTCATTTAGCTCTTTAAAACTTGCCTTAAAGCTCTCTCTTGCGTTAATTTGCTCGCTTAGTATATTTTCGTTTAGGGATTTGATCTGCAAGGTAAAATTTACGATTGCCTGATTTAGGGCGTCTGCGCTGGTTTGCAGATTTGCGCTTTTTTGCTCAGATGATTTCGAAAAGCTCAAATATCCCGCTGAAATGCCGTTTTGGATCTCGACCATATTGCTCGTAACGGCCTTTAAAGACGATAAAATTTGATCGAAATTTTTGCTAATTTCGCCGTGAGTTAGGTTGGCATTTAGTATCATTTCGTTGGCTCGCTCTAATTCGCTTGTGGTTAGCGCAAGGGCGCGCTGTTCGGCGTCAATTATGCCTTGAAGTGTTTGCATTTTTTCATCGATTGCGACATTTAGGCTATCGCTAAGGGTATTTGAAGCCATAACCATGAAGGAGCGCGAAACCTCGGCGTTGCGATCAAGTATCTCGCTAAGGTAGCTTTGCGTGATTTCCTCTTTGCTCCAAAAAAAGTTTTTTGTGGCGTTTTTGTATTTTAAAAGCAATCTTTCGAATTTGCTAATTCCCTTTTTTTCGAAATAAATCCACCAAAGCGCCAGAAAAATACCATAAATCGACACATAAAACGCCGTGCCAACGCCACCTAGAAGCCCAGCAATCTCGGTCTCTAAATTTGCGATATTTGATGATGAGAAATTTGGCATAGAAATCGCAATGCTGATAAATGTGCCCAAAATTCCCAGCATTGGGAAAACACCCACCGCGACAGAGGCGTAGTTGTCATTGCGAAGCGAGCGCGAATATTCATCTACGAAATTTTCAAATTTAGCGTCGGACTTTTTCTTAGCCCCTATGCTAAGGAGATTTTCGACGATGTAGTTTTTGAGTTCGGTTTTGAAATTTTCGATACTATTTTGAAATTTCAAACAGCCAAATTCAGCATTATGCCTAGCCAAAAATAGCGCAATGATGAGCAAAAAGCCCATCATTACAATCGAGTGAAGCTCAACTTTGAAGTTGATTACCTTCAAAAATCCTAGCAAAAATATGGCGAAAATCACCACAGGAACAAACACGATTTTCAGATAAACGCCAAGTAGTGAGCGCTCTGGATTTTCTGGAAGCGTTAAATCTAAAATTTCTGTTGTTTTTTCCATAAATTTGCCTTAGTTTTTGTTTATACAATTTAAATTTTCAAATGCGACAAGCAATCTTTTTACCATACTTTCCTCGCCACATCTTAGCCATTTGCGAGGGTCGTAGTATTTTTTGTTTGGTTTATCTTCGCCTTCTGGGTTTCCGATTTGACCTTGCAAGTATGCTCTGTTTTTGAGCTCATACTCTCTCACGCCGTCCCAAAATGCCCACTGCGTATCGGTGTCGATATTCATCTTGACTACGCCATAGCTTACAGCGTCTTTGATATCTTTGATCTCGCTACCGCTGCCGCCGTGGAATACGAAATTTACAGGTTTGGCGTCATTTAAGCCAAATTTTTCTTGCACGAATTTTTGCGAATTTCGCAAAATTTCAGGGCGAAGCACGACATTTCCCGGTTTATACACGCCATGCACATTGCCAAAGCTCGCTGCAATCGAGAAATTATCGCTGATTTTTTTAAGTCTTTCATACGCAAGCGCGACATCTTCTGGTTGCGTGTATAAAAGCGCGTTATCCACGCCTGTATTATCCACGCCATCTTCCTCGCCACCTGTTACGCCAAGCTCGATTTCTAAGGAAATTCCTAGCTCGCTCATCTTTTTAAGATAGCTTTCGCAAGTACTTAAATTTTCTTCCAAACTCTCTTCGCTAAGATCTAGCATGTGAGAGCTAAATAGTGGCACGCCGTGCGCTTTTTTATACCCTGCGCTTGCCTCTAATAATCCATCAATCCAAGGAAGCAGTTTGCGCGCTGCGTGGTCAGTGTGTAAAATCACAGGCACGCCATAATACCTAGCTAGCAAATGCACCTGCAAAGCACCTGCGACTGCGCCCATAATCGCGCCGTTTTCGCACTCTTTGCCCGCATAATAACTCGCTCCGCCATTGCTGAATTGGATAATCACAGGAGAGTTTGCCTTTTTGGCGCTCTCTAAGACAGCATTTACCGAGTGGCTTCCTACGACATTTACAGCAGGGATTGCAAAACCCTCGCTCTGCGCATATTTGTAGAGCTTGCTAACATCATCGCCAAATAATACACCAGCTTTAACTACATCTAAAACACCCATTTTGCACCCCTTTTTTAAGATTATTTGTATTCGATTTTTGCTTTTTTAAGCAGATCTTGCGCCAATTTTTCTGAATTTGCGGCTGCTTTTTCTTGGCGGATTGAGCCTTCGATTAGAGGTTTTACCTCGCTAACTGGGACTTGGCGTTTTGCGATTTGATCCTCTTTTAAGATTACATGGTAGCCAAATTCTGTCTTAACAGGAGTTTTTGAAATTTCACCTTTTTTTAGCGCAAATGCAGCGTCTGCGAAAGGTTTAACCATAGCGCCCTCTTTTGGAAATGCTGGTAGTGCTCCACCTGATTGTTTAGCGGCTGGCTCGATTGATTTGGCTTTTGCGATTTCGCTAAATTTAGTGATTAGCGCACCACCATTTAGCCCTTTTAGCTCATCAATCACAGCCTTTGCCTCGGCGTCTGTTTTGACCAAAATATGGCGAACTTGGGCAAGTTCTGGATTTACAAATTTGGCTTTATTTTTGTTGTAAAAGTCTTGAACCTCTTTGTCGCTGATTTTGATTTTTTTGGCCTCTTTTGATTGCCATACGCGCACAGCTAGGTTGTCTTTTTGGAACTCTAACTCTTTTTTATAAACTTCGTCGTTCATAACGCCTGCTTTTTTAGCTTGTTCTACGACAAGTTTTCTAGCGATAACGCGGTTTAAGATATCTTTTTTGGTGTTTGCTGGCAGTGAAGCGAATTGTTGTGGAGCTATGCCTTGGGCTACTAGAAATGGAATAACATCGTTTTCTGTGATGTTTTTGCCATTAGCAGTCGCTAAAACTGTCGCATTTAGGCCCATGGCCACAGCTAAACTAAGTGCTGAAAAAACTAATTTATTCATTTAAATTCCTTTGTAAAAAAAATCGCAAGATTATAGCCAAAGCTGGTTAATGATTAAAATTTTGCCCGCCTTAGGATACGCATTTTCGCGTATCTATGAGCGGGTCAGTGTAATTGAAGTGAAATTTATTTTACTTCTACCTTCGCGCTTTTGCGAAGTTCTTGTAGTTTTTGCTCTAATGCAGCGCCTGCTTGTTGGCCTTTGATTAAATTTTCGATAAAAGGCTTGGCTTCGTCTTGGCTAAGCTGTTTTTGAAGTTTGGCGTCTTCTTTGAGCACGATATGATAGCCTAAATCAGTTTTGATAGGGGTTTGCGTGATAGCGCCTCTTTTAAGCTTGCTTGAAGCGTCCCAAAACGCCTTTGGCATCATTTCTTGGGTAACCCATGCAAGATGACCTTTGGTTTGTTTGGCCTCAGGCACGATTGATTTAGCTACCGCAAGCTCTTCGAATTTGCTCACCAAAGCGTCGGCTTTTGTGTTTTTTAGCTCTTTGATAATCGCGTCAGCTTCGGCCTTTTTATCCACTGTGATATTAGATAGCAACAAAGCGGCTGGTTCGACGAAAGCAGATTTGTTCTCGTTGTAAAATTTAGCGATATCAGCGTCGCTTACTTTGATTTGCTTTGATAGTTGGTGTTGATACATTTCGATAGCGATTCTATCTTGTGCTGCTTTTAGGGCGTCTTTGTATTCTTGTAGATTTGTAACGCCACTTTTTTTAGCCTCAGAGGCTAAAATTTCGATATCAACCGCTCTTGCAAGCACCATTTGTTTTTCTTGGTTGGTAAGTGCGGCTGGATCTTTGCCAAGTGCTGCTATGTGCGGGGCGACCTCGGCCTCTGTGATTGGCGCGCCATTAACTGTGGCGAAAACTGTCGCATTTAGGCTTACTGCCGCTGCTAAACTTAGGGCTGAAAATAGTAATTTTTTCATTAAAATTCCTTGTAAAAAAATGCGAGATTATAGCCAAAAAGCGATTAATAATCAAAAATTTTGTGTAAAATAAGGGCATGAGAACGAAAAAAGATATTTTGGAAATCAAAAATTTATTGTTAGAGCATTTTGGCGAGCCCACAACCGAGCTTAAATTTAGGAATTTATACGAGCTAATCGTCTGCGTTATGCTTAGCGCGCAATGCACCGATAAACGGGTAAATTTAATCACACCTGCGCTATTTAGGGAGTTTCCTGACATACACTCGCTCGCAAATGCAAATTTGGCCGCAGTTAAAATGCTGATAAATTCGTGCAGTTTTTTTAATAACAAAGCGCAAAATTTAATCAAAATGGCAAAGTCTGTGGTGGAAAATTTCGGTGGCGAAATCCCGCTAAATGAAAAGGATTTAAAAAGCCTTGCAGGGGTCGGGCAAAAGACAGCCCATGTCGTGCTAATCGAGCATTGTGGGGCGAATTTTATCGCCGTGGATACCCATGTTTTTCGCGTTTCGCACAGGCTTGGACTTTCAAGCGCAAAAACGCCAGAACTAACCGAAAACGACCTTACAAAGGCATTTGTAAGCGATCTAAACTATCTGCACCAAGCTTTGGTATTATTTGGACGATACACTTGCAAGGCGGTAAAACCGCAGTGCAAAGAGTGCTTTTTATCGCACCTTTGCAAAAGTAAGGATAAAATTTTATAAATTTTGCGTGTTTGTCATTATCTCTCGCACGGCATTTAGGATTTTTTCGACCGATTTTAGCTCGACTTTTTCATGCGTGCTGTGTGGCGAAGTGATATTTGGACCAATCGAAGCCGCCTGTATAGCGCTATCTTTTGTGATAAAAACGCCACACTCTAACCCGGCATGAACGGCACTAAGCTTCGCAGTTGGCACAAATTTTTGCAAATTTTTTAATATAAATTCGCTAAATTCGCTAATTTGCGGTTGCCAAGGCTGGCTAGTTTCGCCAAAAACGCATTCCAAGCCAAAATTCTCAGCCGACATTTTGGTTTGATATTTCACCCCTTTTAAGCCCTTTTCGCTCATCGATCTAGCGTAAAACAAAAGTTCAAATTTGCCGTTTTTTTCACCAGCCAAAGATAAATTTATGCTAGTTTGTGGCAGTTTTAACTCATCGTTAAAATCCCTAACACCTTGTTTAAATTCGCAAATGAGATTTAAAATATTGTCCGAATTTTCGTAAATTTCGCATTCTTTAAACCCTAAAAATTTATGTTTAATAAAATTTGGAAAATTTGAAATTTCATTTTTAAAAATTGCAGTCACACTAGCTTTTGCAGGGATTGAATTTGCCCTTTCACCACCGCTAAATTCGGCGATTTTACCGCCGTTTTTAGCGACAAATTCGGCTAAAAATTTAACCCCGTTTGGCAAATTTTTATGAATTTCGATTCCACTATGACCGCCCGGAAAATCATCGATAAAAATCTCATAGCAAAAGCCACTTTTTTTCTCGCGCGCGCTGTCGCAAATAGCGCGAATTTCGGCACTTCCTGCGCACCCGATTATGACTTCGTTTTCATCTTCGCTGTCCAAATTTAGCATTTTTTTGCTTTTTATCTCTGCGTTAAATTCTCTAACGCCCCAAAGCCCCACTTCTTCGTTATTTGTGAAAACTGCCTCAAAATCGCTAAATTCGCTCATCATCGCCATTATAATTGCTACACCGATTCCGTTATCAGCCCCAAGCGATGAATTTTTCGCGCTTAAAAATCCGTCTTGCTCTACTAGCTCGATTTGCGGCGCAAGCCCTACGCCAACCATATCATAATGCGCTTGCAGGCAAATTTGTGGCTCACCTTTTATGGCATAAATATTTCCGGCACTATCAACTTCTACGCTAAATTCGTGCTTTTTAGCAAATTCCACTAAAAAATCGCGCAGTTTTTCGGTTTCATAGCTAAGGTGCGGAATTTCGCAAATTTGCCTAAAATAACTCATAACTTTTTGCATTTTTTCGCCTTATTTTCGCTTATCGCTTACGATTTTGCCCTCGTAAGTGGTCTTTGCGATAGCTTCAAGCATTGCCTTTGTATCGGCATCATCGCGCGCTAGCACGCTGGCTGTTTTAGTTGCTAACTCCACGCGCGCGCTGATTACGCCCTCGCACTCGCTTAGGGCCTTTCTCACCATTTGCGTGCAGAGCGGGCAGTGTATTTTCTCTACATAAATTTCAATCTCTCTATCGGCGAAAACCGCGCTAACAAGGGCAAATAATAGTAAAATTTTACGCATAAATTTCCTTATTTTTGTTTAATACTTAAAATTTTGGCTTTTTCGTATTTTGCGTTTTTCAAAGCCTCGATCATAGCGTTCGTATCGGCGCTATCCTCGGCGATGACGACCGCCTTTTTCTCGCCCTCTTTGGCCTCGACGCTAATTACCCCCTCGCATTTTTGCAAGGCAAATTTAATCGAAGCTGCGCATAGGTTGCAATGGATTTTTCCGACTTGGATTTCGATTTCGCGCTGTGCAAAAAGCGCGCCACAAACGAGTGATAAAAGTAAAATTTTACGCATAAAATCTCCCTAAAATTTCAGGATAAAATAGAAGTAAAAATATCAAAATTCCGCTTAAAATGTAAATAAAATACCATTTTTTGCGACCTGCGCCGATAACGCATGAGTTTTTGCGAAATAGCACAAAATAGAGGCTCACAATGTAAAAAACAATGGAAATCGCCGTAAAAATGGGGCGAAATCTCGCCAACTCGTCCGCAAAGGAAAGTGCCGAAAAACTCACCCCAAAAAGCAAAAACAAAAGCGCCGGCAAACAGCACAAAGTCGCCATAAATGCGCTTACAATCGCTAGAACGATAAATTTTAGCCTACTCAAATTTCGCGACTTTTATAATCGTAGCTAAATTCTTTCGGGTCGTAATAATTTAGCGTTTGTCCGTCCGTTTCGCCATAAACATAGCCGAAATTGTTTATCGGAAATTGCGCTGGGCGCGGACTTAGCGTGAAATCTCTGCCGTAATTAAACCCTATCCAGCACATCTCCCAGTTGCCAAAGAGATATTCGCGGATTTGCGCGATTTTTTGGTCGTCGTTTGTGAGTTTTTCGCCTAGGCGGACCTTGGTGACATCGGCAGGATCTACTGGAATCCAGCCATATCCTTTGAGATAAAACTCAGCTCTGCAATGCTGTCCGCCTGAAATATGGCTAAATCCATCATCTTTGGGTGCTGCGCCCATTTGAGATGAGAAACGCGACGCGCCCACACGGATACCAAACATTTCGCGCGCAGGTATCCCAGCAGCCCTCGCCAAAGCCACAAAAACTGAGTTTATGTCGGTGCATTTGCCACTTAATTTACCGCTACTAAGTATTTGCTTCACATCGCCTAGCCCACACCCAAGCACGCTGTTATCGCGCTCCATGGTGTTTGCCACCCAGGTGTAAATCGCCCTAGCCTTTTCTAAATCGCCTTTGATATTTCCCACGATTTCATCTGATTTTTGCTTCACCACGCCGTCGATTTGAATTTGCGTAGTTGGCTGCAAAAATTTGGCAATTTCGGGGGCTAATTTTTCGTTTTCGTTGAAATTTACCTTCGAAAAATCGGTATTTCGCTCTGTGGTTTGCACATCGAAACTGATATCAAGTATCGGAGTTTCGCTTCCGCTAAATTTCGCATAATATGTCGGAATTTCGCCCTCAGTGATAAATTTCTCCACTGCGTTTGAGCCGACCTTATAGTGCGAAATGACCTGCTGAAAATCGCTAGGAAGCACGAGCGGGACCCATACCCTGCTCTCTTTGCCGACCTCTTTGATAGCGTGTTTTAAACTAACGCTAAATTTGCGCGTTTTTTTTGCAGCTTCGCTAGCAATCGTATCTGCACCTAAAACCACGCTAGGAGCGAAGCTAGCGACACCTAAAATACTACTAAATTTGAAAAAATCTCGTCTTTTCATTTGAAAAATTCCTGAATAATCTAACCAAACTTGGCTCTAAAAGGCAGAGATTTTATCCTTTTAATGCTTTAAAATTGCTTTTTTAAATTTGCTTTGATAAAATGGCGCAAAATTTATGAAATTTAGGGTAAAAAATGGATTTAACTACCATAAAAAACGAAATGTTAAAAAAACTAGAAAACGCTCAAAACGCTGAAATTTTAGGCGCGATTAAGGCACTGCCAAAATTTGATTGCAAGGTGAGTTTTGGCGATGCTATAAGTGCGAAATTTGACGCAAATGAAGAGCAAATGAAGCAAATCAGGCAAATCGCACTATCGCTAAAACCTTGGCGCAAGGGACCTTTCGTGCTAAATGAGCTTTTTATCGACAGCGAGTGGCAAAGCTTCATCAAATTTAATCTTTTAGGGGGGCATATCGATTTGGCGGGCAAAAATGTCGCAGATGTGGGGTGCAATAATGGTTATTATATGTATCGTATGCTAGGCCTTGGCGCGCATAGCGTTACAGGCTTTGATCCTAGCGCGCTATTTTATCTGCAATTTTTGTTTTTACAGCATTTTATGCGAGCGCAGGCGATTTTCGAGCCGCTTGGCGTGGAGCATTTGCCGTTTTATGGGGCGAAATTTGACACGATTTTCTGCCTTGGCGTGATTTATCATCGCTCAGATCCTATCTCTATGCTAAAACAGCTCAAATCTGCGCTAAATAGCGGTGGCGAGGTGATTTTAGATACAATGTATATAGATATGGACGGGGATTTCGCGCTCACGCCAAAGGGCGGGTATTCTAAGATCTCAAATATCTACTTCGTGCCCACTATCGGCGCACTTAGCAACTGGTGCGAAAGGGCGAAATTTAAGAATTTTGAAATTTTAGAAACCAAACAAACTGATTTTAACGAACAGCGAAAAACCGAGTGGATTGACGGCCAGAGCTTGGAAAATTTCCTAGATCCAAAAAACCCAAATCTCACTATCGAGGGTTACCCTGCCCCGAAACGAGTCTATGTCAAAATCAGCCTGTAAATACGCAAAATTTTACAAATAATTTTGCGTATTTTGTTAAATTTGGCAAAATTTGCAAATAAATCATAAATTTTAATCAAATTTTTCTCTCTTTTTTAAAGCTTAATTTTAGTTTAATATTGGTAGAATTAAAAGTTTAGTTTATAATTTACAAAGGTTTTCTATGAACGCTCAAAATTTAATTCCATATTTGACCGATTTTTTGGCCACAGAACTTGAAAAAACAGGAGCAGACGCTTTCGTAGTCGGAGTCAGCGGAGGACTTGATAGTGCCGTAGTATCGGCGTTATGCGCCCTAACAGAGATCCCAACTCACGCCCTAATCATGCCTATGCCTAGCTCAAATTTAGCAAATTTAGGCGATGCAATCGAGCACTGCGATATGTTTGGTATAGACTACGAAATCCAAGAAATCGCCCCATTTATGGAGGCTTTCGCTTCGCTTGATACTGGCGCAGACAAGCTAAGAACTGGAAATTTTGCGACAAGAGTTCGCATGGGATTATTATATGATTACAGTGCGAAACACCGCGCGGTCGTAGTTGGAACAACAAATTTGAGCGAAAGAATGCTAGGATACAGCACGATTTATGGTGATTTAGCGTGTGCCTTTAACCCAATCGGTGAAATTTTAAAGACAAAAGTAAGCAAACTTGCCGAAGCACTTACAATCAATGAAAACATAATCGCAAAAACTCCGAGCGCAGATTTATGGGAAAATCAAAGCGACGAAAGAGAGCTTGGATATAGCTATGATATCCTTGATAGCGTGCTTAGAGATATCTTCTCTCGCCCTGAACTTCGCGAAAAAATTAGAGGCGGCAAAGAGATTACAAAAGATGATTTAGCATACTTGCTTGATTCGAATCACAACGCTGATTTATGCAAATTTATCACAAATAGAATGATAAAAAATAGCTTTAAATTACGCATGCCAAATGTAGCACAAGTAGATCCTAATGCTTAGGATTTCACATGAGGCAAATACCCTTTTTTAAAGCGCAGGTTGATGATAAAGAAGAATCGCTTATACTAAATGCCCTTCACAATCCACAAATAAAATACTCAGAAATTTTTGAAAATAAAATTTGTGAGTATTTTGGCGTGAATTACGCAATCTCCACTACTAGTGGCACTACTGCGCTTCATCTTGCACTTTGCACACTCGGTGTCAAGCGCGGAGATAGAATTTTATGCTCAGTCAATTCATTTCCGCATGTAGCGGCAGTTATTAGGCATTTTGATGCTGAGCCGATATTCGTAGATATCGATACCAACACCTTTAATATCACCCCCGAAAGCTTTTCAAAAGCTATCGAGCTAAACAGACACAAAAAGCTAAAATGCGCCTTTATCTCGCATACAGCTGGGCTCGTAACAGATATGGACGAGATTTACGAAATCGCCAAAAAAGAAAATATCACTATCATAGATGACGCTTCTAGGGCCACAGGTGCTACATACAAGGGCAAAAAAATCGGCTCGTTTGAAAACTCGCTGTTTTCGTGCTTTCAGATAAATCCACAAGCCCAAGACGCAATCTCTACGGCTGGATTTTTCGTCACAAACAACGAAGGTTTGGCAAATTCTGCCAAAATTTTGCGCAATAACGGAATCGTGGGCGAAGCGTTTTATAAAGACGGAAATTTAGGCTTTACTTACAATGTAGATCGTATCGGTCAAAAATACGATTTAAACTCGATAAATGCGGCATTTGCGCTATCGCAACTAGAAAAAACAGATAGTTTTATCAAGCGTCGCCAAAATATCGCAAAAATGTTTAGGAAATCCTTGGAAAATTGCCCTCATATCGAGCTTCCTACCGATAGCGCGGAGCATATTTATACACAATTTATCATCAAAATCGACAAAAACCGCGATGATTTCGCGCGCGAAATGATTTCTAGGGGCATTGATGTGGGGCTTCACT
This sequence comes from Campylobacter sp. JMF_01 NE2, assembly GCF_027737365.1. Classification (NCBI taxonomy): domain Bacteria; kingdom Pseudomonadati; phylum Campylobacterota; class Epsilonproteobacteria; order Campylobacterales; family Campylobacteraceae; genus Campylobacter; species Campylobacter sp. JMF_01 NE2. Next base: position 173,287 of record NZ_JAOVTR010000002.1, read on the forward strand.
ATGTGCCACTGCACCTGCTGAGCTACTACAAATCCAAGTATAATTACAAAGTCAATGACTTCCCAAATGCGCTAAAAAATTATCAGCAAATTTTATCTTTGCCGATTTATGCCTCACTTAGCGATGACGATGTGGCGTATATCTGCGAAAAAATTATAGAAATTGCGAGAAGCCGTGTTTAAAATTTGGCTCGAAAAAAATTTATACGATCCAGGCGTTATTTGGCTTATAATTTCATTTTTTTTGCTTCCACTCTCAATCATTTTTGGCTTTATTCAGATGATTAGGCGCGCCCTAATTAAACCCAAAGATTATGGCATAACAGTAGTAAGCGTGGGAAATTTAACCCTTGGCGGAAGTGGTAAAACTCCGCTTGTGGGGGCAATTTTTACAGAATTTAGCCCTGAGATTCCTACTTGCATAATACTGCGCGGATACGGCCGCAAAAGCCACGGACTGCAATATGTAGCGAAAAATGGCGAAATTTTATGCGACATAAAAACCAGTGGCGATGAAGCCATGCTCTATGCCAAAACACTAAAAAACGCAAGCGTTCTTGTGAGCGAAAACCGCGAAAATGCCATAATGCAGGCCAAAAAAGATGGCTTTGCTCTCGTGATTTTAGACGATGGATTTTCTAAATTTCATATAGAAAAATTTGAGATTGTTTTGCGCCCTAGCGATTCGCCACTTTTGCCCTTGCCGCTGCCGGTTGCTGGCTATCGCTATCCGCCAAATTTCTACAAATTCGCAGATTTTATCCCTAGCATAGATGATATAAAATCCACGAGCGAAATTTCAAATTTCCCAAATCCACACACCGATAAGGAAAATACGATTTTAATCAGCGCAATTGCCAAGCCATGGCGCCTAAAAGAGTTTGAAAAACACGCCAAAGCTAGTTTTTATTTCCCAGATCACTATGATTTTACAAAAGATGAAATTCAAAATTTACTAGCTAAATCTAGCGCCACGCATATCATTTGCACCGCCAAAGATTTCGTCAAGCTCGAAAATTTCGGGCTAAATACCAGCGTAATAGAGCTTAAAACCACGATTAGCGAAAATTTCAAAAACCAAATCAAAGCCTATATTGCTAGCAAACTAAACCACTAAATTTGGAGAAAACAATGATAAAATCAAGTCAAATTGCAGAAATTATCATCTCAGCCCTACCTTATATCCGCAAATTTCGCGATAAAATTTTCGTCATCAAATACGGCGGCGCAGCCCAAACCGACGAGGTTTTAAAGCTAAATTTCGCCCGTGATATCACGCTTTTGCACATGGTTGGTATCAAGGTCATCGTCGTGCATGGTGGCGGCAAAAAAATCAACCAAACCCTCGATTTACTGGATATCAAAAGCGAATTTTGCGATGGTTTGCGCGTAACAAGCAAAGAAGCTATCGAAGTAACCGAAATGGTGCTAAGCGGACTTGTAAATAAAGAAATCACCGCGCTTCTTAACCAAAACGGAACCCCTGCCATAGGCATTAGTGGTAAGGACGGCGGACTTTTGAGGGCGAAATTTTTAGACCGCGAAAAATACGGCTTCGTAGGCGAAATCACAGATGTGAATACGAAAGTCATTTATGATTTGCTAGATCGCGACTATCTGCCAGTCATCGCGCCACTTGCCGGGGGCGAAAATGACGAAAATATCAGCTTTAACATAAACGCAGATCTTTGCGCTAGCAAAATCGCTAGCTACCTAAAAGCCGACAAAGTGATTTTTCTAAGCGATATCGACGGCGTGCTAGATAAAGAGGGCAAACTCATTAGCAAACTCGATGAAAATTCGATCTCGGCTTTGAAAAAAGACGGCACGATTAGTGGCGGTATGATACCTAAAATCGATGCTTGCTTGGAGTGTATAAACACAGGCACCAAGGCCGCTCACATAATAAATGGCAAAATCCCACACTCGCTTTTATTAGAGCTTTTCACTGATACTGGTATCGGAAGTTTGATTAGATAAGGAGAATTTATGAAATTAGTTTCCACAAGAGATTTTAGCGCAAGCGCCACACTTAGTGACGCACTACTAAGCCCAAGTGCTGCATTTGGCGGACTTTATACACCGCGCGAGTTGCCTAAACTTACACCTGAATTTTGGAGCGAGTGCAAAGAGCTTAGCTACAAACAAATAGCTTTAAAGCTTATAAAAGCCCTAGATTTCGACATTTCGCCGGAGGTTTTCAAAACCGCTCTTGCTAGGTATGATAGTTTCGAAAACCCTGCCCTGCCACTTGAAATTTCTAAATTTAACGATAACACCTATATTTTGGAGCTTTATCACGGCCCGACACTTGCTTTTAAAGATATGGCGTTGCAACCATTTGGCGCGCTTCTTGGCGAGTTAGCGGCGCAAAGAAATGAAAAATACCTCATAATCTGCGCTACTAGTGGCGATACTGGCCCAGCTACGCTTGAAACATTTGCAAACGACCCAAATATCAAGGTCGTATGTCTATATCCAGCAGGTGGCACAAGTGAAATTCAGCGCCAACAAATGGTAAAACAATCAGCCAAAAATTTAAAAATTCTAGGCATTAAAGGGAATTTCGACGACGCGCAAAGAGCGTTAAAATCGCTACTTAGCGATGATGATTTCAAAAACGAGCTAAAAGCTAATAATCTTTGCCTAAGTGCGGCAAATTCTGTAAATTTCGGCAGAATTTTGTTTCAAATCATCTACTACATTTACGCTAGCGTGCAATTTAGCAAAAATCCAAAATTTAGCGCGCACGATAAATTTGATGTAATCGTACCAAGCGGAAATTTCGGCAACGCCCTAGGTGCGTATTTCGCCAAAAAAATGGGGGCAAATATCGGCAAAATCAAAATCGCCTCCAACGCAAACAATATCCTAACTGATCTAATCAAAACTGGAATTTACGATTTGCGTGGCAGGGAGCTAATTAGCACGATTAGCCCTGCAATGGACATTTTAATTAGTTCAAATGTCGAGCGTGTGCTGGCTGATTTATTCGGCGATAAACGCACAAAAGAGCTTATGGCTAGCCTTGCGCAAGATAAATTCTACGCCCTTAGCAAAGATGAGCTTACTAAGCTTCAAAGCGAATTTGAGGCTGATTTCACAAGCGATGATGAGTGCTCGAAATTTATCAAAGAAGCTAGCGGTAGTGGCCGTCTCATCGACCCACACACTGCAAACTGCTTCAAACTTTTAGGTGGCGATACACCGACACTTATCGTTTCTACGGCGAAATGGATAAAATTTACTCCGTCAATGATAAAAGCGATAAAATCTCGCCCATGCGAAGACGAAAAAGCCGATATGATCGCGCTTTCAAAAGAGTTTCAAAGCGATATTCCAGCGCAAATTTCACGCCTTTTTGCCAGCCCTGAAATTCACACGAGCATAATCGAGCAAAACGAGATTAAAAACACGATTATTGATTGGATAAAACTATGATTATAATACCTGCCCGCCTAGCCTCAACTAGGTTTAAAAACAAAATTTTATGCGAATTTGCCGGTGTGCCGATGTTTATCAAAACAGCGCAAAACGCCGCGAAAGTCGATAATGTGCTAATCGCGGTAGATGATGAAAAAATCCTGCAAATTGCTAAGGATTACGGATTTCGCGCCGTCATGACAGATGAAAACCACCAAAGCGGGACTGACCGCATAAACGAAGCCGTGAAAAACGCAAATTTAAGCGATGATGAAATTTTAATCAATGTTCAAGCCGACGAGCCGTTTTTTGAGACACAAAATTTAATTAAATTTAAAGAATTTGCCACCAGCGCGATAAAAAATGGCGCATTTATGGCTAGTTGCTACAAAAAAATCGACCCCACAAGCGTGCAAGATCCAAATTTGGTCAAGGTAATTTTAGACAACCACGGCTTTGCGATTTATTTTTCACGCGCGCCGATACCTTATCCAAGAGCCGAATTCAAGGATTATTTGGGGCATATTGGCATTTATGCGTATAGCGCAAAAACCTTGCGCGAATTTTGCGCCCTACCGCCTAGCGTGCTAGAAAATACCGAGAAATTAGAGCAACTTCGCGCCCTAAGTGCTGGCAAAAAAATCGCAATGTTGCAAATTGCTACAAACAGCGTCGGAATCGACACGCAAGAAGATTATGAAAAAGCGCTGAAAATTTTTGGGAAATAAAATGGATTTTAACGAATACAAAGAGGCAGTGCAAACCCTGAATTTATGGGCAAGAGCGTATTACACACAAGATAATCCAATCGCTAGCGATGAAGAATATGACACGCTATATAGCAAGGTCGAAATCTTCGAGCGCGCCCACCCAGAGCAAATTTTGCCATACTCCCCTACTTTGCGTATCGGAGGCGAGCTTAGCGAGGGTTTCGAAAAGCTTTCTCACGGCGCGCAAATGTGGTCTATGGAGGATATTTTTGACGATGGCGAACTTTTGGCGTGGCTTGGGCGTGGAGAAAAGGCAAATTTAGAATTTTATGTCGAGCCGAAATTTGACGGAGCGAGCCTAAATCTCACATACGAAGACGGCATTTTAATCTCTGCTGCCACGCGCGGAGACGGCAAAATCGGCGAAAATGTAACCGCTAATGCAAGAGCGATAAAATCTATCCCGCTTCAAATCCCATATAACGAAAAAATCGAAATTCGTGGCGAAGTTTTGATTGCTAAAAGCGATTTTGACGCTCTAAACGATGAGCGCGCGCAAAATGGCGAAGCGCTGTTTTCAAACCCGCGCAACGCCGCAGCTGGAAGCCTTCGCCAGCTAGATAGCGCGGTCGTAGCAAGGCGAAAGCTTCAATTTATACCTTGGGGGGTGGGCGAGCATAGATTAAATTTCACGCGCCATAGCGAGATTATGGAGTTTGTGCGAAGTCTTGGTTTTAAGAGGGACGATTTTAGGCGAATTTGCGCGAGTGCAAATGAAATCCGCAAGGCTTACGAGGATTTGCACGCCCTGCGCGATAAAAAAGATTTGATGCTAGATGGCATGGTGCTTCGCATAAACGATGTCGCAAAGTGCGATTTGCTGGGATACACCGTGAAATTTCCGCGTTTCATGGTAGCGTATAAATTCCCAGCTATCGAAAAGGTTACAAGGCTAAAAGACATTGTTTTGCAAGTAGGCAGAACGGGCGCAATCACCCCTGTGGCGGTGGTCGAAAGCGTCAATATCGACGGAGCAAATGTCAGCAACGCTACGCTTCATAATTTCGATGAAATCGAGCGTTTAGGGCTGATGAAAAACGATTTTGTGGGAATTATACGAAGCGGCGATGTAATCCCAAAAATCACAAGCGTCTTTGCTGGGCGCAGAGACGGCTCGCAAACGCCCATAACTCGCCCTAGCGCGTGTCCTGTATGTGGCGGTGGTCTGCTAGATGAGGGTGCTTTGATAAAATGTCAAAATTTGAGTTGCAAAGCACGGATTGTAGGGGCTTTGATCTATTTTTGCTCGAAAAAATGTATGAATATAGAAGGGCTAAGCGAGGCTACGATTACCCTGCTTCATAGCCTTGGTAAAATTAACGAAATCGCCGATATTTACGCGCTTAGCGAAGCTGATTTTGTGGGGCTTGAAGGCTTTAAAGATAAAAAAATTTCAAATCTCTTAAACGCTATAAATTCGAGCAAGGGCGCGCAGCTTTATCGCTTCATCAGCGGGCTTGGTATCGAGCATATAGGCGAGGTCGCAGCGCGCAAAATCGCCGAGAGTTTCGGCGAGAAATGGCTAGACGCTAGCTATGAAGAGGTGCTAAATTTAGAAAATTTTGGCGAGGCTATGGCGAAGAGTTTTTGCGAATTTTGCGCCGAAAACGAAGAAAAAATTCGTAATCTAATCACAATCATAAATCCGCAAATTTCTAAGAGCAAAACCACGCAAACCACCTTTACAGGCAAGACTATCGTGCTTACTGGCACCATGTCGCGCCCCAGAGACGAGATCAAAAACTGCCTTTTGCAAATGGGCGCAAAGGTTTCGGGCTCAGTATCAGCCAAAACCGATTTTGTGATTTATGGAAGCGAGGCTGGAAGCAAGCTAGATAAGGCAAATGCCCTTGGCGTGCGCACGCTAAGCGAAGATGAGTTCGAGGAAATGGCGCGTGAGATTTGATAGTTTCGTGGCCCAGGCTCTAAAAATCAGCCGAAACAAAGCCCAAAATCTCATTAAAGAGGGCAAAATTTTGCTAAATGGCGAAATTTGCGACAAGGTATCAGCCGAAGTAGCAAGTGGCGAGATTAGCGCGACAGACGAAATTTTCGTAAGCCGTGGCGCGCTAAAATTAAAGGGATTTTTAGATGAGTGCGCGCTTGATATCGCGGGCGTGCGCGCCCTAGATATTGGCTCATCGACGGGCGGATTTGTGCAAATTTTGCTAAAATACGGCGCAAGCGAGGTCGTAGCCCTTGATGTGGGAAGCGCACAGCTAGATGATAGCTTGCGCCACGATCCGCGTGTAATCGTGCGCGAAAACACCGATATCAGGGAGTTTGAGAGCCAAACGAGTTTTGAGCTAATCACCTGCGATGTCAGCTTTATCGGGATTGAGAAAATTTTGCCTAGCATTTTGCGCCTTGCTTCGCGCGATATAATCTTGCTTTTCAAACCGCAATTCGAGGTCGGCGTGGGCGCAAAACGAGATAAAAAAGGCGTCATAAAAAATCAAAAGCTAGTAGAGCAAGCAATGGCGAAATTTGAGTTAAACTGCGCTAAAATGGGGCTTATAATGATACAAAAACTCCCTTGTCAAATCAAAGGCAAAGAGGGAAATCAGGAGTTTTTCTATCATTATAAAAAAGGAGAATAGATGAAATTTAAGCAAATTTTAATTTTAACCTTAACTATATTTTTCCTAGGGGCGTGCGCCAAAAGCATTTCGCCAAACGCGCCTATCACGCGGGATTTTGACATAGCTAAATTTTGCGGTGGCTGGTATGAGATAGCCCATATCAAGGGCTTTACAGGCGAGTTAGAAAACACAGCTTACGAGATTTTCGTCGATAAAAACGGCTCGATAAATATGCTAAAATCAGCCCAAAGCCAAAGCGGAAAAATCAAATTATCTAGCGAAGAACTAGCCTTTGTGGGCAAAAAATCCGAGGGAAATTTAGTTCGCAAAGGTATGATAAAAAATGCTAAATTTAGCGTCGCTCAAACCGATGTGGATTACAGCTACGCGCTCGTTTTTGGCGAAAACACAGGCGAGCTTTATATGCTTTCGCGCACCAAAACCATGCCCGAACTCATCAAAAATATCTACCTAAACAAAGCCAAAGAAAGTGGCTATGACACCCAAAAAATCGTATGGACGAAGCAAAAATGAGTGAGCCTAGCGAAATTTCAATCCTAGCCAAATTTGGCGAAAACGAGAAATTTCTAAATTTAAATGGAGCGAAAAAAAGCGAGATTAAAGCCCTTGCTATCGGCAATTTCGACGGATTTCACAGGGCTCATCAAAAGCTATTTGATGCTCTTGGTGAGCATGGCGGCATAATCATAGTCATCGCCGATACTGCGCCCAAACTCACGCCACCTAGCCTAATTAGCCAAATTTGTGAAAAAGAGATTTTTTACTGCGATTTAGCTAAGGTGAAAAATTTAAGCGGAGCCGAATTTATCGCGCTTTTAAACGCAAATTTTCCAAATTTAGAAAAAATCGTAGTCGGAAATGATTTTAAATTTGGCAAAAATAGAGCCAGCGACGCAGAGTTTTTGCGCGCGAATTTCGCTGGCGAAACGCTCATAATCGACGAGTTTAAAATCGACGGTGTGGGCGTGCATACGAGGCTAATCAAAGAGTTTTTAATCGCTGGCGAGTGCGAGAAGGCGGCGCAGTTTTTGGGGAGGGAGTATGAAATCTCTGGCAAAGTCATCAGCGGTCAAGGCCTTGGCGCAAAGGAGCTGTTTGCGACGCTAAATCTAGATGCTAGCGAGTTTTATATGCCAAAACATGGCGTTTATGCCACGCTATGCAGGGTAAAAAACAAAATTTACAAAAGCGTATCTTTTATAGGGCACAGAGTCAGCACGGATAGCAATTTCGCCATAGAAACGCACATTTTAGGGGAGTTTGGCGCAAATTTCACGCCAAAGAGCGCTAGCGTGAAATTTATCAAATTTATCCGCGAAAACAAAAAATTTGCAAATTTAAGCGAATTAAAAGCACAAATTTCAAGCGATATCGCCCTTGCTAGGGAGATTTTAGGAAACAAATATGAAAGATGAAATTTTCAAAACGCCGATAAAAAAGCAGTTCGAGTTCGACAAAAGCGTCGCTAGCGTCTTTGACGATATGATCGCGCGCTCGGTGCCGTTTTACAAGCAAAGCTCCGAGCTTGTTTGCGAGCTTTTGGCGCGGATTTTGGCTCAGGGTGCCAAAGCCATAGACCTTGGCTGCTCGACGGCTGGGATTTTGCTTAGCTTGTATCAAATGCGCCCTGATTTAGCGCTTTTTGGCGTGGATAACTCCGAAGCAATGCTAGAAATCGCCGCGGCAAAAACCGCTGCTTTTGGCGCGCAGATAAAATTTTCGTGCGAAGATATCTTAGAGTGCGATTTTAAGGGCTTTGACGCCGTGATTTTAAACTACACTTTGCAGTTTATTCGCCCGATAAAACGGGCAGAATTTATGCGCAAAATTTATGAAAATTTGGGCGAAAATGGGGTTTTGATTTTCGCTGAAAAGCTCGTTTATGAGGATAAAACGCTTAGCAAAAATATGATTGAAATTTACGAAAATTACAAAGAAAATCAAGGCTATTCGAAGTTCGAAATCGCCCAAAAGCGCAAAGCGCTCGAAAATGTGCTGATCCCATACACAGAGAGCGAGAACAAAACACTCGCGCTTAATGCCGGATTTGCCAGCGTGGAAATTATCTTTAAATGGGCGAATTTCGCTGTTTTCATGGCGAGAAAATAGGCAAATTTCGCCTTTATTTTCGCAAACACTGCCCCGAAAATTTGTCTTTTGCAAAATTTGTAGCATTTTGGAAGGTTAAAATTTAAGCGACTTAAATCTGTAAAATAACTTTTCAAATAGCAAGCTAGACGCCTATGGCTTTAAGCCTACCACCAAACGGTTTTTAAATGTCGCAGAGCCTGGATTTCGCAAGCATAGTGGCAAGCCTTATGTATTTTCTAGCACGAGCGAAAAATTAGGGCATGAAAGCCTAGCAAAAATCAAAGAAAACGATAAAATCATAAAGGCGAATTTAAGCAAAACCACGCCAAATTTAAGCGAAGCGATAAAAGAAAACTTCGGCGACCTAGAATTAAAAAAAGAAATTCAAACTCTTTTTAATTCCGATCATTTTAAAATTTAAGCCAGATAGCCTATCTCCACACGCCTTTGGCGCGCACTTCGCCACTTATGCAAATTCCATTTCGCATGACGCAGTTATTTTGGGAGCTCTTAGCTCTTTGCGTGGTGAGATGCTGTGGCACGGGCGCAGGTTTGGCGACTCTGTTTTGCTCATGCGCGCCAAAGCGGCGCCCTCGGTGCTCCTCGTAGCGCGGCGGTAGTGGTCTGCGTCGTAGATTGCCCTCTTCTATGATAGTGATACCATTGCCGAAATTCTGTTCGTAGCGGTATCTTGGCGGGTGATTTACATAGACCCTTTTTTCTGGTTGGATTATGATTATGTTTTGTTCGCTCTCTTTTTTAGGTTCTGGGGTAGGCTCTGGCTTTGGCAAGGCTTGCAAATCAAAATTTTGCGCGAGCCTAGTCGTATCATAACCGCCAAAACCGGTTATATTTTTTAGCTGGTTTTCGTCTGTGATTTCGCGCGATTTGCGGTAGTTTATGAGCATGTCCGCCCTGCCCGCATCAAGCCCACCAATGGTCATTAGCTCGTATCTAGTCGCGTCGTTTATGTTGATTTTGCCCCATAAAGAAGCACACAAAAATAAAAAAACAAAAAGCTTTTTCATAACTTTCCTTTTTATGAAATTTAGCCAAATTCTAGCGCAAATTTTGATAATAATGTGTAAATTTATGGAATTTCAATTTCGCAAATTTGGCGTTTGGAATTTTTAACTCGTAGATTGCCACGCTCGTTACACTCGCTCGCAATGACAAATTAAACAAATTTGCTCGCTAGTGTCATTGCGAGAATTTGCGTAGCAAATTCGAAGCAATCTATGAATTTAAAATTTCGGCGCAGTGTTTTGGCAGAAATTTATTAAAATTTTATAAATTTCGCAAATTTAGCGTTTGGAATTTTAAACTCGTAGATTGCTTCCTCGCTTCGCTTCTCGCAATGACAACGAATTTAGCGTTTGGAATTTTTCGTAGTAAAAAGCAAATTTGCGAATTACAAAATTCGCAAATTTGAGATTAAATTTTATTTGAATAAATCGGTAGAAAGGTATCTCTCGCCGGTGTCATTTAGCGTGGTTACGATGATTTTGCCACGATTTTCGAAGCGATTGGCGACGATGTTTGCCGCATAGACATTTGCGCCGCTTGAAATGCCCACTAACAAGCCTTCTTTTTGCGCCAAAGTCTTTGCAGTATCGAAAGCTGCGCCATTTGCGACCGCGATATACTCATCGATTATGTCTAAATTTAGGTTTTTCGGTATGAAATTTGCGCCGATTCCTTGGATTTTGTGACTTCCGGCACACCCCCTACTAGCTAATGGCGACGAATCAGGCTCGACTGCGATTACCTTTAAATCAGGGTTTTGCTCTTTGAGATATTTCGCTGTCCCGCTTAGCGTGCCTCCCGTGCCAAATCCAGCGACTAGGATATCGACTTTGCCGTCTGTATCGCGCCAAATCTCAGGGCCAGTGCTATCGTAGTGGGCTTGTGGGTTGGCTGGATTGTCAAACTGGCTTGGGATAAATGAATTTGGGTTTTCCTCAGCTAGTTCGTTTGCCTTATCCACGGCACCCTTCATGCCAAATTGCGGATCTGTGAGCACGATTTTCGCGCCAAAAGCCGCGATTAGCTTTTGTCTTTCGATACTCATCGAACTTGGCATTGTTAGAATTAGTTTTAACCCCATTTTCGCAGCTACCATGGCTAGTCCTACGCCTGTATTTCCGCTGGTTGGCTCAATTAGGATTGTGTCTTTGTTGATGAGATTTTGCACGAAGGCGACCTTGATGATATTCCACGCGATACGGTCTTTGACTGAGTGGCTTGGGTTTAGAAACTCAGCTTTTGCAAGTATTGTCGCGTTTTTTGAAAAGGTATTAATCCTAACTAACGGAGTGTTGCCGATTAGATCTGTTACATCGTTTGCTATTTTCATTTTTTTCCTTTTTTATTTAGTAAAATTGCTTCGCAATTTTAAATTTTACGCGGGGGCGGTGCGTTTTTTAGGAGGCACTCCGCCCCCGCACCCCCACCCCGCAAAACCTTAGAGGTGGCGCGCTTTGCGCGCTGGTTTCACCTAAATACTAAAATCCAAAAATTTAGTGCTTTCTTCCTTGTATTCTTCAAATTTGCTAATTGATTTGTTGAAAATTTCTAGCAGTTTTTCATCATACTCTTTGAAAAAAAACTCTAAATTTGGGTTTAATAGCTTCAAATTCGTAAGCTTAAAGTCCTTTTCCATGGCCTTAAAAACATCAGCAAATGTGATATCCTCGATATCGCGCGAGAGATAATATCCACCGTTTTTGCCCTTTATACTCTCGATCAATCCACCGCCTCTAAGGCCGTTTAAAATCTGCTCCAAATAGTTTTTTGAAACCAAAATTCTATCTGAAATTTCGCTAATGCTAATCGGCGAAATTTCGCTAGCTTTGGCGATTTCTAAAATCGCCATTAAGCCATACACACCTTTTGTAGATAAAAGTGCCATATATTCCCCTTATTTTGTTGCTTTTTCGATTGCGTTTTTAAGATCATTAATCAAATCGTCAGTGTCTTCTAGCCCCACGCTAAGCCTAATTAGCCCCGGAGTAATGCCCGCACTAAGCAATTCCTCGTCGCTTGATTGCGAGTGAGTTGAACTTGCTGGGTGAGTGATGACAGATTTGCTATCGCCGATATTTACCACGACAGCAAAAATTTTCACCTCTCGCATGATATCATCGGCTACTTTTCTGCTTCCTACATCAAAGCACAAAAGCCCGCTACATAACCCCTCGGTGAAATTTTCGCTTACAAATTTATTTAGTGGCGAGCTTTTTAGACCTGGGTAATTTACGCTTTTTATCGCTGGGTGAGATTCTAAAAATTCAGCGATTTTTTGCGTTTTACGAGAGTGTTCTTTTACCCTCACGCTTAGGGTTTCAAGCCCCTGAATCAACTGCCACGCGCTAAATGGGCTCATCGTCGCACCGATATCGCGAAGCAAACCAAGGCGAATTCGAAGCGTGAAAATGTCGAAATTTTCTACTAAATTTGTATAAACTAGCCCGTGATAGCTCTCGTCTGGCTCGTTGAAATCAGCATATCTTGGATTTCCTACGATTTTTTTGTTTGTGCTAGCCCCACTTACGACAGCACCTGCGATGGTTAGCCCTTGACCGCTGATATACTTGCTCGCGCTATGCACGACGATATCGGCGCCTTTTTTGATAGGATTAAACAGCACTGGCGTGGCAACTGTGTTATCCACAATGCTGATAATGCCGTATTTATCGGCGATTTCTATGATTTTATAAAAATTTGGAATTGCCACTTGCGGATTTGAAAGCGTTTCGAAGAAAATCGCCTTTGTTTTCTCATCAATTAAGCTTTCTAAATCGTCCGCGCTGTCTGCGTCGAACATACGCGTCTCAATGCCAAATTTTTTAAGCGTATGGAGCATTAAATTCGAAGTTCCACCATAGACTTTTTGCGCCATGATGATATTATCGCCCGCACTTGCGACATTTGCGACCGCATAAAATGAAGCGGCTTGACCGCTAGCAGTGCCAATCGCCGCCACGCCACCTTCAAGGGCTGCAATGCGCGCCTCGAAAATATCGACCGTTGGGTTATTTAAACGCGTATAAATGGGACCAAGGCTTTGCAATGCAAATCTAGCTGCCGCCTCCTCGCTCGTGCCAAAGTCAAACGCCGTGGTTAGATAAATCGGCACCGCCATAGAACCACAGCCCTCTTTTGAGCTGTATCCTGCGTGAGTTGCTAGTGTTTCGAAGTTAAATTCCGCCATCTCTCCTCCTTAAATTTTAAAATTTTCGGGGATTATAACACTTATTTACAAACAAGTCAATAGAGAAAATATATTTTATAAATTCCCTATTTAAAGTGTTTTGAAAAAAATATAGTTTTAATAATATATAGGAAAAATATGTAAAATAAAAAATAAAGCTAAATTTGATATAATCGCACTTTTGATTTCAAAGGATAAAATTTGAGCCAAATAAATGAAAAAAGCGATCGTATCAAATACATCCGCGCCTTAGAGCGCTTCGCAAAATCGGCAATTTCGATTTTGAAACGAGATGATTTTGACGAGAATTTATTTAAAATTCGCGTGATAAAAAACTACGAAGTTTTAAAAAAAGTAGAAGCTGTTTATTTAGACCAGCCCTACACGAAATCGCTCGAAAACTTCGTCAAATCGGTCCTAGCGCACAAGGGCAAAGACGAGCTGATAAAAGAGGCAAATTTGCTAGAAAAACTCAAAAATTCAAAAACTTACAAAAAAGAGAAGCACAAGGGCAAATTTAGCGATGAGTATTAAGGAAAAAAAATGAAAAAAGTATTGATTTTAAGTGGGGCTGGGCTGAGTGCTGCTAGCGGGCTTCGCACATTTAGGGAGAGTGGCGGATTATGGGAGCAATACAGCGTGGCAGAGGTTTGCTCAGTGCCTGGGTTTTTAAAAGATAGAGCGAAGGTGCTTAAATTTTACGATGAGCGCAGGGCGCAACTTGCTACTTGTGAGCCAAATTTAGCCCACTACACAATCGCAAAATTAAAAAAAGAATTTGGAGAAAAAATCGTCGTGCAAACCCAAAATGTCGATGATCTGCTAGAACGCGCTGGGTGCGAGGGCGTAATCCATTTGCACGGATTTTTGCCCGAAATTCGCTGTGAGGCGTGCGGACATGTCCAAAATATCGGCTACGCGCCAATAAATGGGCAAATTTGCGAAAAATGCGGGAGCGAAAAAATGCGCCACAATATCGTTATGTTTGGCGAGCAAGCCCCACACTACGCCGATTTATACGAGGCACTGCAAGAGTGCGAAATGTTCGTCTGTATCGGCACGAGCGGGGAAGTGCTCGATGTAGCAGGCTATACAAGATACTTTAAAATCAGCGTTTTAAACAACCTTGACGCCTCGCGAATCGATAAATTTTTCGATAAATGCTACACCGAAAGTGCAGTAACCGCCGCGCCAAAATGGGAGAGCGATATTAGAAAATTTTTGCAAGGCGGGGCGCATGAAAACGATAATCTTTGATATGGACGGCACGCTACTTGATAGCAAAAAAGCCATTTGCGAGAGTATAAATTTCACTAGAAACCGCCTTGATCTCGCACCTTTGGAGCATGATTACATAATGAGCGTGATAAACGATCCCGCGCAAAACCCCTTTATAGCGCTATATGGCACACAGAGCGTGAGCGCGGAGCTAGGGGCTGAATTTATGGCTGTGTATATGGGGAATTACCGCAAATTCGCCCTGCCCTATCCTGGGATTTTGGATTTGCTAAAAAAATGCAAAAACGCTGGATATTTCGTCGCCCTAGCCTCGAATGCCCCACAAGCTAGTCTTGCTAGCATAGCCGAATTTACGGGGCTAAGCGAGTTTTTTGACTTTATCGTGGGCGAGAGCGAGAGAGTGCCGCACAAACCAGATCCCGCTATGATTTTAGAAGTTTTGAAAAATAGCAAATTTAAAAAAGCGATTTTTTTAGGCGATAGCAAAAAGGACGAATTCGCCGCTAAAAGGGCAAATATCCAGTATCTGCAAGTAAGCTGGGGCATGGGCGAGTTTAGAGAGGGCGTAAAAAACGCAAAAACGCCAGAGCAAGCGTGGGAGATTATCGATAAATTCTAGCTTGGATTAAATTTAATTTTGCTATAATCGCTAAATTTTTTATCAAAAAAGAAAGAAATAATGGACAAAATTGATCAAATTATGCAAAATTTCATCGCTAGTTGCGGATACAGCGTAGCTAACGAAATGTTTTTGACTCTTAGTTCAGGCAAAAAACTGCGCTCAAAACTGCTTTTAAATATCGCCGGAGAGAGTGAAGAGAGCCTAAGGCTATGCGCTATTACCGAGCTTATTCAGGCTGCTAGCCTGCTGCATGATGATGTCATCGACGAAAGCGTAATGCGCCGTGGCAAGCCCTCAATCAACGCAACCCAGGGCTCTAAAAACGCCGTTATGCTCGGCGACATACTCTACTCCAAAGCTTACAGCGAGCTTTGCAAATTTCCTGCTTTCATCGCTACTTCGCTAAGCTCGGCTGTCACCAAACTCGCAATTGGCGAAATGATGGATGTAAAAATGTCGCAAAATTTCAACTCTGACGCCCAAAAATACACCCAAATGATTTATTACAAAACCGCCGTTTTCATCGAGGAAGTGGCAAGAAGTGCGGCGTATTTGAAATTTGGCGAGGGCGTCGAGGTAGAAAAATTTGGCGAATATGGCAAAAATTTAGGCCTTGCCTTTCAAATAATCGACGATATTTTGGATATCACGCAATCAAGCGAAGTATTAGGAAAGCCGAATTTAGGGGATTTCAAAGAGGGCAAAACTACGCTAGCGTATATTTATCTATACGAGAATTTGGGCGAAAATGATAAAGAAAAACTAAAATCACTTTTCAAAAAAGAGCTAAACGAGGGCGAAATTTCGTGGCTTAGGGCAAAATTTAGCGAGCATAAAATCATAGATCGTTGCATAAATGAAGCGAAATTTTTGGGCACTAGCGCAATAGAAGCGATAAAAGATTTCAAAAACGAAAAGCTTACCGCAATCGCTGAAAATATGATAAATAGGGAGTTTTAATGGCTTATATGAGTGTGAGTTTTACTCACAAAAACACAGACATTACAGTGCGTGAAAAGCTATCTTTCACAAACGATGTGCGAAAAAAAGAAATTTTGCGACTTTTATGCTCGAACGCGAGTATCAAAGAGTGTATGGTGCTAAATACCTGTAACCGCGTGGAAATTTTCGCTAGTGTAAGCGATTATGAGGCTGCGTCGAAATTTACCCTACTTGCGCTATCTCGCGTCAGTGGCGTGGGGCTAGACGAGCTAGAAACCAGGGCTGATTTATACGATGATGACGGCGCGATTCATCATCTTTTTTCGGTCGCAAGCTCGCTCGATAGCCTAGTTGTCGGCGAAACGCAAATCGTAGGCCAGCTAAAAGATGCGTATAAATTTGCGCTTGAAAACAACAACACAGGCGAGGATATCAAAAGCGCAATCGACGCTTCGCTAAAATGCGCCGCTAGCGTGCGCACAAAAACCGAAATTTCCAAAAACCCAGTATCTGTTTCAAGCGTGGCAGTATCCATGGCAAAGGAAAAATTAGGCTCGCTTCAAGGCGAGGAAGCCATAGTATGTGGGGCTGGCGAAATGAGCGAGCTAGCGTGCAAACACCTGCTCGCAAGTGGCGCGAAGATTACAATTTTAAACCGAAATTTAAAAAATGCCGAAAATTTAGC
This sequence comes from Campylobacter sp. JMF_01 NE2, assembly GCF_027737365.1. Classification (NCBI taxonomy): domain Bacteria; kingdom Pseudomonadati; phylum Campylobacterota; class Epsilonproteobacteria; order Campylobacterales; family Campylobacteraceae; genus Campylobacter; species Campylobacter sp. JMF_01 NE2. The sequence goes on from NZ_JAOVTR010000002.1 coordinate 189,874, forward strand.
CAAAAGCCTAGGGGAAGGCGTGAAATTTGATAGCCTTGAAAACCTAAAAAAATATGTCAATATCAATAGACTATTTTTCAGCGCGACAAGCTCCGCTACGCCAATAATCACCGATGAAATCATTGAAGCCAAAAATTTCAAACGCTACTTTTTCGATATCGCCGTCCCGCGCGACATAGAGCTAAGCCAAAGCGAGGATATCGTCGTATATAGCGTCGATGATTTAGAAGAAATCGTCAAAAACAACCTAATCTTGCGCGAGGAACAGGCCCACAACGCCTACGCTATCATCGGAGCGCAAACTAGCGAGTTTTTCGATAGCCAAAACGCCAAAGCAGCCACCCCACTCATCAAGGCCCTACGCGCCAAAGCCAGGGATATAGCCGAAATCGAGCTAGAAAAAGCTATCAAAAAAGGCTATTTAAAAAACAGCGACAAAGAAGAAGCCAGAAAGCTAATTCACCAAGTTTTCAAATCATTTTTGCACACACCAACGACAAATTTGAAAAATTTAAAGAGCAAGGACGAGATTGATTTCGCGACAAATTCGTTAAATGAAATTTTCGCCCTTAAAGAAAATTACGAAAAATTTTTAGACTACGAAAATAGCAAAACAATGGAGAATAAAAATGAAATTTAGCAAACTTTTTGCACCGACATTTAAAGAAGCGCCAAAAGACGCCATTTTGCCAAGCCATATTTTCTTGCTTAGGGCGGGATTTATCGAGCAGTTAGGTAGCGGACTTTATAATTTCATGCCGCTAGGAAAAATGGTTTTAAACAAAATCACGCAAATCGTGCGCGAAGAGATGAATAACTCAGGCGCGCAAGAGATCTCTTTTAGCGTGGTTACACCAGCTGATGCGTGGAAAGCAAGCGGCAGGTATAACAAATACGGCAAAGAGCTTTTGCGCCTAAAAGACCGCAAAGAAAATGACTTTGTCCTAAGCCCGACAAACGAAGAAAGTGCCGTGCTAATGGTGGCGAACAAAATCACCAGCTACAAGCAACTCCCGCTTCATATCTACCAAATAAACACCAAATTTAGAGATGAAGCTAGACCTCGCTTCGGACTTTTGCGCGGTAGAGAATTTACTATGAAAGACGGATATAGTTTTCACGCAAACGAGGCTGATTTGAAGCGCGAATTTGATCTCATGGAGCAAACTTACACCAAAATTTTCACCCGTCTTGGGCTAAATTTCCGTGCCGTCCAAGCCGATAGTGGCGCAATCGGCGGAAGCGGAAGCAAGGAATTTATGGTTTTAGCGGATAATGGCGAGGACGATATTTTAGTCTGCGAAAACTGCTCTTATGCTGCTAATATCGAAGCAGCGCACCGCGCTAAACGCACAGCCCCTTGCGAAGCGCCAGAGACCGAGGGTATGATGAAATTTCACACGCCAGGGACTAAAACAATCGAGAGCGTGGCTGAATTTTTCAAAGTGGATAAATTTTTTACAATCAAAGCTGTGATGAAAAAGGCAATCTACGAAGATAGCGCAAAAATCGTGGTTTTCTTTGTTAGAGGCGATGATGATTTGCAAGAGACAAAGGCACAAAACGCTTGTGGCGCGCTAGAACTAATCGATGCAGATGAGAGCGAAGTGCGCGAATCTGGGCTTGTGCCTGGATTTTGCGGGCCGTTTGGACTGCCAAGAGATATTGATTTTTACATAGACGCTGAGCTTGAAAACGAGCGCGAAATGATAGCTGGGGCAAACGAAGAAAACTACCATTTAATTGGCTGTGCGGTTACGAATTTTAACAAAACTCGCTTCAAAGACTTAACCGAAGTCAAAGCTGGGGATAAATGCCCGTGCTGTGGGGGCGAACTGCGCGTTACAAAGGGCATTGAAGTAGGACACATTTTCCAGCTAGGACAGAGATATTCAGACCCTATGGGGGCAAAATTTTTAGACGAAAACGGCAAAACACAGTCATTTTTCATGGGTTGCTACGGTATCGGCGTGAGCCGTCTAGTCGCAGTCGCAGTCGAGTCTAGCCACGATGAGAAGGGTTGCGTGTGGAGCAAAGAGTTATCACCTTTTGCGCTAGAAATCATCATTTCAAATGCAAAAGATGAAAATATCGTCAATTTTGCGACCGAACTTTACGAGAAATGCCGAAATTTAGGCATTAACGCCTTGCTTGATGATAGAAATGAGCGATTTGGCGTTAAGATGAACGATTACGAGCTTATGGGCTTTCCATACGCCCTGCTAGTCGGCAAAGGCCTAGCTAACGGCGAAGTAGAGTTTATCGAGCGCAAAAACCTAGAAAAACAAAGCGTTAGCGTGGATAAAATTTTGGATTTGATTAAAGAGAAATTGGATTAAATTTAAAAATAAATTAAGGATAAAAAATGATTAAAGGTGGTATTGGTGGAGCAAATACACAAACTGGTGCTAGTTTTGAAGGTAAAACCGATTTAGCAACTTTTCTTTCAGAACAAAATGGTTATAGTGTCATAGAGATAAACGAGCCTAAATATAGAACCAAACGGTATAATGTATTTTTTGATAATAAATTAATCGCTCAAATTTTCAAGAAAGATGCACTTTACAGATTTTTAGATGAACAAAAAATTGATTGGAAAAATATAATATCTAAACAATTATTACCAGACGATAGCTTATATGTAGTTTTAAACAATACATTTTTCGTTATAGAGTGTAAATTTCAACAAGTTGCAGGTGCTATAAATAGGAAACTTCAAACTTGCGATTTTAAAAAGAAACAATATCAAAAACTTATGTCGCATTTAAATATGGAAGTGGAATATATTTATCTGCTTAGTGATTGGTTTAAAAAGCCTGAATATTGGGATATGCTAGATTATATAATAAGCGTTAATTGCCAATATTATTTTAACTATATCCCATTACAAAAATTAGGTTTGCCGACACAATAAAAAATTAAAGGATTGGATAATTAAATGCAACAAAAAGATTTCGTCATAAACGCACTTTTGAAAAACGGCAAGGTAGCCACGCTATCGCAACTTTATCACGGCACGGAAGTTAGCTCATGGCAAACAAAAACGCCGTTTGCTTCGATTAGGCGAATTTTGCAAACAAACAAAGAATTTTTTAAAATTCAGCCCGGACTTTGGGGTTTGAGTGAATTTAAAAACGAAATCTTAGCTAAATTTGATATTAAAAATGAAAAAATTGTTGCAGAAAATGAATTTACGCACTCGTATTATCAAGGTATTATCACTCAAATCGGCAACATAAGGAAATTTAAAACTTATATTCCGCCACAAGATAAAAATAAAATTTTCATAAACCAAAAGCTTGGTGAAGTGGCAAATTTAGGCGAAATTTACGAATTTTCATATAAAAATATCGTTAAATTTGCAAAAACTATCGATGTCGTTTGGTTTAACGAGCGAAATTTACCAAATTCATTTTTTGAAGTCGAACATAGCACGGATTTTAAGAATTCGCTAAATAAATTTTACGAACTTCAAGATTTTCGTGCAAATTTCGTAATTGTAGCCAAAAAAGAACGATTTTCGCAATTTCAAAATATAATCGAAGCTTCGATTTATTCGCCGATACGACCTTTTGTCAAATTTGCAGATTATGAAAGTATCGTCAAACAATACGAAAAAGAAAGCGTGAAAGTTGAAAATGGAATTTAAAGAATTTGTAGATATTTCTATGGCTAGAAAAAAAGAGCTAGATCAAAACATGGCGAATTTTAGGAAAAAAATCGCGGATTTGGCTAAGATTGATAAACAAGCCAAAATAGCAAATTTAATGACCAAAAACCGCGAAAATTTAATCGCTTCTAGCAAAGAAATTCGCGGTGGATTATTTATTTAAAGGAAAAAAATGAAAAAACTTACCATAATTGCGCTATTTGCGCTGTTTTCTTACGCGCAGATTAACCCTCAGTCCCAGGAGCTGTATTCAGACGATGCGCACAGCTACACCCTAGTTCAAACCGGCAACGAAAATTTAGACATTTTGCTAAAAAACCGCCTGTTTGGGATTTGCGAGGGCGAGAGTATCGACGAGAGATGCGCGCTTTTGCTAAAAAGCTTGGACGCGAAAAAATACGCCACAAGTTTAGTAGAGCAATCCAAGGCCCAAGCCGATAAAGAAATGGCTCAAAATGGCGATTTGGACTTTCATAGCGAATTTAGCGCCGAGCAAAGCTTCGTCTCTCAAATCGGCAACCTAGCCCAAATCAAGCAGTTTTCATACTCGTATTCTGGCGGAGCGCACGGCATGGAGCACACAAGCTATATCATCTACGATTTAGTCGCAAATAAAAAAATCGACATTACAAATGTCCTAATCGGCGCGGTTAGCGTGGAGCCCCTATACAAGGAGATTTTCAAGGGTTACAAGGATATGCTTCGCGCAGATATCATAGCCTCGCAGCCAAACTGCGACAAAGCCTGCCAAGAGCGCGATATTACGGAGTTTATCAAGACATTTTGGGTGGATAATCTGCCAGAAGATATCGTTTTTAAAAGCGAATTTTACTTCGCCAAAGAGGGCGTGGCGTTTGTCTTCGCGCCGTATTTCATCGCGCCGTATGCTATGGGCGAGCCCGAAATCATCGTGCCTTACGAAAATTTAAAAGGCATTTTCAAAGAGGAATTTTTAAAATTTTAACAAATTTAGCGTAAAATTTTACGCTAAATTTTACATAAAATTCAACGCAAATTTAATTTTGGAGAGAAAATGAGAGCATTTGCAGAGTGGGAAAATCAAAACGCACTTTTAGTTTCACTGCCTCACGAGGACAGCGACTGGGCGCCGTATCTAGGCGAGATTAGTAGCGCTTATACGCACTTTATCCGCGCTGTGGCGCAGTTTCAGCCAGTCGTGGCTATCGCACCAAAACGGGCAGTATTCGACAAAGTGTGTGGCGAAATAGACGAGAAATTCGCCGTTAATTTCGTTCAAATCCCTACAAATGACACTTGGATACGCGATTATGGCGCGATTGATATCGAAAATGCTGGCAAGGTAGAGGCGCTAAATTTCACCTTCAACGCTTGGGGCGGGAAATTTGCGAGCGAAAAGGACAACGCACTAAATGCCACGCTTTATGAAATTTGGGGCAAAGCGCTGCGCGATGTCGATTTGATTTTAGAAGGTGGAAGTGTCGAATTTAACGGCGCTGGCGTGCTAATGACGACTGAGGAGTGCTTGCTAAATGACAACCGAAACGCCCTTAGCAAAGAAATTTTGGAGCAAAAGCTAGGCGAAATTTTTGGGCTAAAAAAAATAATCTGGCTTAAAGGCGGATTTATTCAGGGCGATGATACAGACTGCCATATCGACACGCTGGCTAGATTTGTGAGCGAAAATCTCGTCGCCGTGGCTTCATGCGATGATTCTAGCGACATACACTACCCTGCCCTGCGCTCGCTAAAAGAGCAAGTTTTAGCGCATGGATTCGAGGTTATCGAGCTTCCGCTTCCTGCGCCGATTTTTTACGAAAATAGGCGTTTGGGGGCGACTTATGCGAATTTCGTATTTGTAAATGACGGTTTAATCATGCCTACTTATGGCGATAAAAACGACGAAATCGCGCTCTCTCGCCTCTCAAAGGCTTGCCCGGGGCGCAAGGTCGTTGGCGTAGATGCGCGGGTTTTTATCCGTCAAAACGGCTCGCTTCACTGCTCGTGTATGAATAAATTTAGCGATAAAATTTAAAATTTAAAGGCAAAAAATGAAAAATTTAAAAGTCGGTTTAATCTCACACAAATTTTACGGCACCAAATCAGCCACGATAGCGCGCACCAAGGAGCTTATCGCCGAGGCGGCGCAAAAAGGGGCGAATTTAATCGTGCTTCAAGAACTCCACCAAACCCACTATTTTTGTCAGCGCGAAAACACCGAAAATTTCGACTATGCGACAAATTTCGAAGACGATGTGAAATTTTGGGGCAGTATCGCCAAAGAATTTGGCGTAGTGCTTGTGGCTTCACTTTTTGAGCGCAGAAGTGCGGGGCTGTATCACAACACGGCTGTGGTTTTCGAGCGCGACGGCGCAGTATTGGGAAAATACCGCAAAATGCATATCCCAGACGATCCGAATTTTTATGAAAAATTCTATTTCACGCCCGGTGATATGGGCTTTGAGCCGATTGATACGAGCGTGGGAAGGCTGGGCGTGCTGGTGTGCTGGGATCAGTGGTATCCTGAGGCTGCGCGCGCAATGGCGCTTCGTGGGGCGCAGGTGCTAATCTATCCAACTGCGATTGGCTGGTTTATGGGTGATGAAAGCTCGGAGCGTGAGCGACAGCTAGAAGCGTGGGTCGCTGTGCAAAGAGGGCACAGCGTGGCAAACTCACTGCCTGTAATTGCCGTAAATCGCGTAGGATTTGAGAGTGCGAAGCTTAGCGAAATTTCGCCAAATGTAGTTTTGGGAAATACTGCGCCCGAGATGACATGCGATGAGAGCGCAGAGGGGATTAAATTTTGGGGCAATAGCTTTGTTTTTGGAGCGCAGGGCGAAGAGCTATTTCGCGCAGGTAGCGAAAGCGAGCTTTGCGAGGTCGTGGAGATTGATATGCAAAGGTGCGAAAATGTGCGACGCTGGTGGCCGTTTTTGCGCGATCGCCGAATTGAGAGCTACGGCTCACTTTTAAAAAGATTTGATGATTAAAATTTTAAGCCTTTTAAGCAAAAATTCAAGGTAGTTTGAGACGAAAAATGGCTGAAAATGAAAAAAATGCCAAAATAACGCTAGATACTTTGGCTCATTGGGAAAACATAAGAGCCAAAGGTTCTTTAAAAATGAAAAATGCTAGGAAATTTTTTACTTTCTTTTTTCCTATATTGATAATTTTATTAACTTATATATTTTGGCGTTATGAAATTAAATTTACAAAACACACCAGCACCACAGCGTTTGAAATTCTTGTTGTGATGTGTTTGCCAGCACCAATTATGCTATTTGTATTTAAAGAATTTAAATATTTTTTAATCTCTTTAATTATAATTCCTTTTTTGTATTTTATAAGAAAATTTGATATTTCTTGGCTTAATTATTTTTTCTACGGCTTATTTGGAAGCATGATAATAACTAGTTTGTTGCTTAAAATTTATGAAATCATATATTTACTCGATTTTAAAGAGTGGTTTAAATACAAATTCAAAAAGCAACTGATGAGAGAAATTATAAAAGATATTTCGCCAAATTTAGTTTATGAACCGCATAAATTTATAAAATTTAGCGAATTTGATATCCCGCAACTTTATAGTGGAGGCGTTTTGGATAGCTATAATGGCAACGATTTGGTTTATGGTGAAGTAGGCGGTGTCAAAATCAAATTTAGCGATTTAAAATTTTCGAAAATAGCCCCTACACTTGAAAGACAACTTATAAAAAACAAAGTTATGTTTTTTGGTGTATTATTTATAGCCGAATTTAATAAATATTTTAAGACTAGGGTTGCTGTTTTGGATAATTACGACGAATTTGCTAGCTCGCATTTTACCAAAACAAAAATGGATAATGCCTATTTTAACGACACTTTCACGACATATTGCACAGATGAAGTCGGCGCAAGATACATCTTAACCCCTGCTCTTATGGAAAAAATGCTAAATTTAAGAGAAATGCTTAACACTAAGTGCAATTTTTGCTTTTTTGACAACAAAATTTACATATATTTAAATTTTAATCGCGATAGTTTTGAAAAAATAGATTATCATAAACCTATAATCGGTGAAAATTCTATCTCAGAAGAATATAAAAACGAGATAATGCAATTTATCGATATTGTTAATCATTTAAAGCTAAATTCAAAGATTTTCAAGCCAAATACTGCACCCGAAAATTTTATTGTATAAAATTTGCACATAAGTGTCATTGCAAGCAAAGCGAAGCAATCGCCAAATTTCAAACTAAGCGCAGGGTAAATGGCAAAATTTTAAACTTTAAAATTCTGCCATTTTTACAGTTTGCAATTTAAAATTTGGCGAAATTTCGCATACAGTATTCATAAGTTGCGAAAACAAAATTTCGCGCGCAGTATCCAAGTTGCGGACAGCAGAATTTCACTATTTCACATACGGGATAAACTCAGCGTATCCGCGCTCGCTCATTTTTTCAAGCGGGATAAATTCGAGCGAGGCGCCGTTTATGCAGTAGCGCAAACCGCCCTTTTCTTTGATGCCGTCCTCAAAAACATGCCCCAAATGCGCCCCGCCAAGACGCGAGCTAACCTCCGTGCGCACCATGCCATGTCTCGTATCGCGCGCATAATCCAGCGCGTCGGTAGTTATGGGCTTAGAAAAGCTCGGCCACCCGCACCCTGCGTCGAATTTATCCGTCGAGCTAAAAAGCGGTTTTTTCGTAACGACATCGATATAAATGCCCTTTGCGTCGAGTTTATCAAATTCACTCGTGTATGGGTGCTCCGTCGCCTTTTCTTGCGTCACGCTAAATTGCAACGGCGTTAGATTTTCCTTCATCTCTTCTGGGCTAGGGAGCGCGAACCTGCTCTCGTCATAAAGCGGTTTGCTCGCCAAATTTAGGTCGATATGACAATATCCATTTGGGTTTTTGCCAAGGTAGTTTTGGTGATACTCTTCTGCGCGCGCGTAATTGTGTAGTGGTGCGATCTCGACGGCGATTTTTTCCTTATATTTTTTTTGTTTTAAGGCGATGAAATTTTGCAAAAATTCCTTGTCGCTCTCGTTGGTATAATAGATCCCCGTGCGATACTGCCTGCCGACATCGTTACCTTGTTTATCGACACTTATGGGATCAATCACTCTAAAAAAATGCTCCAAAATCTCGGCAAATGCCACGACATTTTCATCAAATTTGATTTTTAGAGTTTCGGCGTGGTCTGTGTTTTTAAGCGAATAATAATCCGTTTTTTCGCTATTGCCGTTTGCGTAGCCAACCTCGCTGCTCGCGACGCCCTTTACTCGCCTAAAATACCCTTCCATACCCCAAAAACAGCCACCCGCTAGATAAATTTCTTTTAAATTTTGATTTTTGCTCTGCACGCTTTCGCCATTTAAATTTATTTCATCTGCGCCTAAAAATAGCGCAAAACATAGTAAAAATTTTAAAATTTTCATCATTTTTGCCTTGTTTGATTAAAAATTCCCTGCGATTTTAGCGTAAAATTTTAAAATTTTAAGTTAGTTGATAAAATTTATTGATTATTTTAGGCGAGCGATATAGGCCATGAGTTGCCCGAGAGCCACACCACTATCGTTACTCGGAGTGGTTTTGTGTAGGTGAAATTTCACCCCAGCCTCGCTAAATTTACGCACTACCAAATCCAAAAGCGTGGCGTTTTGAAAAACCCCGCCACTTAGCACGACCTGCAAATTTCGCTCTTTTGCGATTTGAAGCATTATTTTAGCAAGCGCGTTTATGAAATTTGACGCAGCCACGGCTGGTTCATCTTTTAGCGCGCTTAAAAAGGCATTTTTGACGCTAATTTTGCCGTTTATTATCTCAAATTTATAGCGTTTTTCGCTCTCGCTCGTGATTTTGCTCTCATCAAAGAGATTTTCCAAACTCATACCGCTTTGGCCGTCAAAACTAACGCTTTTTAGGGCGCAAATCACGCTTGCAAATGCGTCAAAAATGCGTCCAAGCGAGGTTGTCTTTGGCGAGCGCGGAGAAATTTTGGCTAAATTTGAAATTTCATTTTGGCTAAATTTCGCCAAAAACTCACTCGCCTCGCTTTCAATGCCAAATTTAAAAATCAGCGAAATTGCGAGTTTATAGATATTTTTGATCGAACTCTCACCACCGATTAAGGCAAATTCATCGAAATGCAAAACCCTTTTGTAGCCAAATTCGTCAAATTCCAGCACTTCGCCACCCCAAATCGCGCCATCTGCGCCATAACCCGTGCCGTCAAAGCTAAATCCAAGATATTTTTTACCACTTCCAAGCAAATCATTATCCGCCAAATTCGCGACCAAATGCGCGTAATGGTGCTGAAATTTCACCACTTCAAAGCCCAAATTTTCAAAATGTTTCGTGTGCAAAAAATTCGGGTGCAGGTCGCCTAAAACAGCGTCAAATTTCAAATCATAAGTTTTGATAAAAATATCCAAAAGCGCGAAAAATCGAGCATTTGTGGCGATATTTTTCAAATCGCCGATATATGGGGAAATAAAAATTTGCCCGTCTTTATATATTGCAAACTGGTTTTTTAGCTCCGCGCCAAGGGCGAGAAACGAGCCTTTATGAGCAAATTTGCTTTTGAAAATTTGCGGATTTAGCCCACGCGAAGTGCGTAAAAATTGCGCAAAATTTTGCATAATATTTTGCGAATTTTGCTCCGCGATTTTTGCGATACTCTGCGCCTGATTTTGCACCACAAAGCCCACACTATCGTCGCTTGGCGTGATAATCTCTCTGTCATTATCCAAATAAAAATCAATCACACCGCCCAATTTTTGGCGCAAACTCGCCTCATCGTAAATTATCGGCTCGCCACTGATATTCGCGCTCGTAGCGATTAACGGGCGATTAAAATACTCAAAAAGTAGCAAATGAATGCCAGTGTTTGCTAGAAAAATGCCAACCTTGCCTAAATTTGGCGCAACCGCATCAGCAAGGGCTAAATTTTGCGAATTTTTTGATTTTTTAACCAAAACTATCGGCTTAATTTGCGAGTTTAAAAGCTCTTTTTCACTCTCGCAAAACCGGGCAAATTTTTTAGCCATTTTCTCATCTTTACACATTATGGCAAATGGCTTATCGGGGCGATTTTTGCGAATTCGTAAGGTCGCTACGGCGTCTTCGTTCGTCGCGTCGCACATTATATGAAATCCGCCAAGCCCCTTTACAGCGACTATCTCGCCACGAGATAAAATTTCACAAAGCATTTTAACCGCATTCTCGCCAGTAGCTAAAATTTCGCCATTTTTGTTTTTCAAAAAGAGCTTGGGTCCGCATTTAGCGCAAGCAATCGGCTCGGCGTGATAACGGCGATTTAGCGGGTCAGTGTATTCGCCACCACAAAATTCGCACATTTTAAACTGCGCCATTGTCGTATTTGCGCGGTCATAAGGGAGTTTTTTGATGATACTAAGTCGCGGTCCGCAGTTCGTGCAGTTGATAAATGGGTAGCGGTAGCGTTTGTTTTGCGGATCGTAAAATTCGCGCCTGCAATCATCGCAAATGGCAAAATCAGGCAAGATTGGGTTAAATTTCGCCGAATTTTGCGAAGAAACGATTTTAAAATCACTATAAATTTTAGGCGCGATTTCAAAAATTTCAAATTTATCAATCCGCGCAAGTGGCGGAAGCTCGCTATAAATGCGCTCTTTAAGCTGTGCTATTTGCTCGCTCGTGGCGTTTGCGTGGATTTTCACGCCCTCGCCGTCGTTATAAACCTCGCCTTTTATGCCTAGATCGGTGCAAATGCGGTAGATAAACGGGCGAAAGCCCACGCCCTGCACAGCTCCTGCAATCTCGATTTTAACGCTCACAGCCTTGCAAACCCAAATATGCCGAGAAATCAAGGCGAGATTTGCCAAGCACGAGTGTGGCGATGTTTGCGAACCTGCGCTCGGCAAAGAGCGAACCGCTAAGCACGCCAGAATCGTATAATGCCTCGTTTGCATCAGCCAAATCGCCGATAAATCTAGCCAGCGTATCAATCACGCCGTAGCTTAAAACCTTGTCATCGACCCCTGCTAGCTTGTAGCTCATCGCCGAACGAAGCGTTTTGGCGAAGTTAAAATCGCCGTTTTCTTTAAGCTCGAAGTCTAGTTTCATGCCCTTTTCGCCCAAAAATTCCCCAGCACACTCCAACAAATACTGCGCGTCTTTGCCAAAAATCACGCGAGAAAGCAGTTCAAAATAGCCATAAAAACTAGGTTTGATTGCGCTAAAATCAGCATTTGCGCGCACATAATCTAGGCTAAAATTTGCGCTAAAATTTGCCAAAAGTTTTGCGCCTGTCTCGTCGCTTTTGATTTCATCAAAAAGAGCGTCCAAATTCGCAGGCATGGCGAAATTTAGAAGTTTGCGCTTGGATTTGGCTTCGTAAATCGCAATCTCATCGGCGCTATTTTTCGATACAAAAACCCTCATCACGCGCGAATCAAAAATCTCTTTTTCCTTGCAAATTAGCCCAAAATGTGTGGTGCTATCGCCAGAAGCAAGAAGTGTTTTTTCGGCCTCGCTCATAAATTCAGAGTTTTTTGTGATAAGAAATCTATCCTCAATCACGCATAAATTTAAAAATTTATTTTTGTTACCCTGCGCGCTGACATAGTAAATTTCATCATCTTCGAGCCGTTTAAAAAGCGCGAACGAAAAGAGATCGCTACACATTTTCACATCGAAAAATTTAGGCGATTTTGAGAAAGAGCTACGAAAAACGCTGTTTGTTTTGAGGCGCAAAATTGGCTTTTCGTATGTCGCAAGGGCGATTTTTTGCTTGTCATCGGTGATGAAAATTTTATTAAACGATTTTAGACCAGTGGCGACCATAAAGTCTGAATTTTCAAAATTCAAATCCGCACTAAGGCTAAATTTCTCGCCATTTAGCGAAATTTGCAAAATTTGATTATGACGCAAAATGCGGTAAGCATACTCGATTAACTTGCCAAAATTTTGCTTATTTACAGCGACGAAACTCTCGCCGTCAAAGACGCTAACACCGCTTAAAACTCCAAATTCGTTTTCTACAAATTCGCCACTTTGCAAAAATTCGTGAATTTGGCTTGGGGTGAAATTTGAAAATTTAGGCAAAAATTTAATCTCGTCGCTTCTGGCGCAAACTTCCTTCAAATCCCCTTCGCCAGATACCACCTCCACGCTCGATTTTGCCAAAAACGCAGAATTTGGGATAAGCGCCATAAATTTATCGCTAAATTCGAGTAGCTCTTTTTCATCTGCTTCGACATAGAGTGTGGTTAAATTTTTGCCTAAATTTAGGGCGTATTTCAGCCCAGCCTTACGCGCATAAAAATCCAAAAAATAGGCGATTAAGCCGTTGTTATTCAAATAATCAAATTTAAAAGAAATTATCAATTTTTGCCCTTAGAATCAAAATTTTCAGCGATATCGCGCACGCTTAAATTTCCAATTTTTTCGCACACAAAACCGCGAGAAGCGATAAAATCTATCGCCGTGCGCTCCATAATCTCACTAGATTTCAGCACCTCATCGCTCACGCTAAAACTCATCGGCTCTATGCGCATTGGCACCACGGCTAGGATTTGCGTGCGTGGTCTATCGCCACAAAGATCTAGCATTTGCAAGGTTTCTAGCATCTCCACCTCGTGAGCCGAACCGCTCCATTTCACGCTTTTTGGCATAGCCTCGTAGTCGAAGAAATACACATCGCCGATACTGCCCTCGTCTGCGTCGATACAATCAATCAGCAAAATTTCGTCGAATTCGACCAAAATGTGCATTAAAAGCGCAGCCAGCGTGCCTCCGTCGATGAATTCGATACTATCGTCAGGTGAGTTTGGGGTGAATTTGTAGTTTTGTTGCAGTGCGTGCATAAAATGTACTCCGACACCTTCGTCGGAGTACATAATGTTACCTATACCGATAACACCTAATTTCATTTTTGAACCTTGAACTTATAGCCGCTAATGATAGCGTCCATAGCTCCGTCTTGTCCTTTTACAGCGTTGAAAACAGCCATATAAACATGCACAGGGATAAATAAAATAAGGAAATTCATCGATAAATGGTGGATAGTGCGAACCTCACTTAGACCACCCATCATAGCCTCGATTGGGCGCATTAGATCATAAATCATACCGCCAAGTCCGCCATGATACATATGCACATGAAGCACAAGGCCAGTGATACAAATCAAGGCTAAAATGATATAAAATGCCAAATACGCAATGAATTGCAAAGGATTATAAACGCCGTGCAAATGTGGGTGTTCGCCTAAAAATAGGTAAAATTTGATCTGCTCGATCCAAACCCTAGGATTAATAAAATCCTTGATACTAACTAGCTCTTTTCTGCTGTGTTTATCGAACAAAAACAGATATGATTTGTAAAGCATAGCCGCCATTAGCACGAAACCTGCCACTAAATGCACGAAGCGAATTTTAGCTTGCAAGAATAAATTTGGCTCAGAGCTAATCTCTGGGGCTATGAAAACATAGGCCAAATAAAATCCAGTAATTACAAGTATGACGATAGCGATAGCGCGTATCCAGTGGGTAAGGCGCAATCCTATCGAAAATTCATACTCAGCTTCTCTTTTGTTCATGGTTTAATCCTTGATATTTGGATTTACTTTATATGAGCTAAGCTCGTTGCCTTTGGTATCCATAACATGAACAGCGCACGCAATGCACGGATCATAAGAGTGGATTTTGCGGATAATTTCAAGCGGTTGCGTTAAATCTGCAATTTTGAGACCGATTAAGCATGACTCATAAGATGCCATATTGCCCTGAGCGTCTTTTGGACTAGCGTTCCATGTGCTAGGAACGACTGCTTGCCAGTTTTGGATTACTCCATTTTCGATTCTGCACCAGTGGCTTAGGCTACCGCGCGGAACATGTCCGATATATCTGCCTTTGTATGATTTCTTTTTATCGATTGTGTATTTAGCGCAAGTCTCAGTGTCGCCTGATTTGATATTAGCGATTAGGTTATTAAATGCTAATAATCCATTATCAGCTACGACTTTTGCCTCGATCATACGGCATGCTGTTCTACCAAGAGTAGAGAATACTGCTTCTAGTGGAAGACCAGTATCAGAAAGGAATTTATCTACTACTTTTGTGACAAATTCATTGCCTTTTGCATAATTTACAACGATATTTGATAGTGGTCCAACTTGAAGTGATTTGCCATCATATCTAGGAGCTTTTATCCAAGTATATTTACCCTCGGTATTTAGGACTTTTGTATCTTCCATTTCACCTTTGGCGTTTAGAGTTTGCTCTACCTTAAATCCTGTGTAGTTTGGTTCTTGTTCGCCGTCATAAGGGTGAAGTGGTTTGTCATTTTTATACCATGAGTGAGTGGCTTCTTCTGTAATCTTGCTCTCATCTAGCTCATGAACCTTGCTAATATCGCCGTCTAAAATCACACCGCTTTGGAATAAGAAATCATTGCGTGAATATTGGAAAGTTTGGTGTGTCCATAGATTTGCGACACCGACATCGTTTAATACGCTTTCTTCACTAGCATACGCACCACCAGCCATAAGCAAGTCTGGATAATATGCGCGGTTGATGAAATCAGCAACTTCTTGGAATTTGACCATATACTCACCAAGTCTTGCTGGGCTTAGGATATCCATTACGCATGTTACGCCACCGACTGTTAGGGTTTGTGGGTGTGGTTGTTTGCCGCCGAAAATCGCCATCATTTGCGCAGCTGTTCTTTGGATACGCAAGCACTCTAAATAGTGGCTAAGCGCAATCAAATTCTGCTCAGGAGTTAGCTTGTATGTGCTGTGTCCGAAATATGCGTTTGCAAATGGTCCAAGTGCGCCTTTTTCAACGAAAGCTTTTACTCTTTGTTGAACTGCTTTTAGCTGATCCTCACCGCAAGCATAAGGCAAATCTGTATATCTGAAAGCCTCTTGGCTAGCAGCGTGTGGATCTGCGCTTAGTGCGCTTACGATATCAACCCAGTCAAGTCCGTGTAGTTGATAAAAATGCACTGGGTGATCGTGCATAAATAGCGCAGTGTTCATTAGCGTTCTGGTTAAAATCGCATTTAGTGGCGGAGTTATGCCAAGAGCATTTTCAACAGCCGAAATTCCAGCATTATAGTGAGAAAATGTGCAAACACCGCAAATTCTTTGCATAAAAAAGCCGATATCCCTAGGATCGCGACCCTTAACGATAGTCTCTAATCCACGCCATAAAGTAGAGCCAGAATACGCATCCGTTACAACTCCGTTATCATCGACAACTACTTCTATGCGTAAGTGTCCTTCAATACGAGTTATCGGATCTATTACTAATCTTTGTGACATTTCTACTCTCCCTTATTCTTTTTAAATGATGCAATGGCTGCATGAACTGTGATAGCTACACCTGTAACAGCCAAAATTCCTATACCGATTTTATCGGCTGTCGCATCAGCACCTGCTCCGCTAAATACGGTATTGTATAATCTATCTGCCAACGGCTCCTCAAATGGTCCCATGTGATCCCAAAAATCAGGCTCAGAACAGCCGATACAGCCATGACCTGCTTGGATTGGCCAGCTAGTGTGAGCATTAAATCTCTCGCGTGAGCAGTTATTAAATGTATATGGGCCTTTGCAACCTACTTTATATAGACAATATCCGTCTTTTGCGCCTTGATCGCCGAATTGCTCTACGAACTCACCTGCGTCGAAGTGACCGCGTCTTTCGCACAAATCGTGAATTCTAAGTCCGTAAGCCCATTTTGGACGATTATAAACATCAAGTGCTGGAAGTGTGCCAAATAGTATGTAGTGAAGGACATTTCCTACGATATTTTTTTCGCTTGGCGGACAGCCAGGGACATTGATTACTTGTTTTTTAGTTAATTTGCTTAACGCAACAGCGTTTGTTGGGTTTGGTCTTGCTGCTTGGATACCACCGAAGCTCGAACATGTTCCAATAGCAAAAATCGCAGCTGCACCAGCAGCAGCATGTCTGCAATGCTCGGCACCTGTCTTACCAGCAGGTCCTACTGTAAGGAAATATTCGCTACTTCCGCTTGGAATTCCACCTTCTACCATTAAAATATACTGCCCCTTATATTTTTCGATAGCTCCATCTAAATTTTCCTCTGCTTGCCAGCCAGCAGCAGCCATAATCGTCTCGTGATATTCTAAACTAATATAGTCGAAAATCAACGAATCGATAGTTGGAGTATCAATTCTAAGTAAGCTTTCGCTACAACCTGTGCATTCTGCCATGTGAAGCCAAATCACAGGTAAGCGATCGGCGAGTTCTGCCGCCCGTGCAACTTGTGGTGCAAATACGCTAGGTAACCCAATCGCCGCAGTCATTGCGCCCGCCCATTTCATAAAATCACGGCGTGAAAAACCGCGCTCAGCAAGGCGTTTAGTGATACTATCGCCCTCTTTTATCTTGGGTAGTTTAGCGACTTGTTCTAGCCTATCGGCTACTTTTGCTAAATCAATCATTATGTTCTCCTTTACGCTTATAGCGTTAATCCGTAATTATATAGTTTTTTTGTTTAAAATTTGTTAAGGAAGAACTTACTTGTAGTTAAATTTTCTACAAGTAAGTTAAATTTTAAGGTTAAATTTATTTAATTTTGAAATTTAGCGCCGGTAAATCATAATCCATTACGCTTTCGTTTTGCATATCAGTGATACTCACAGCCGGCAAGGCACACATACCAGAATACACTACATTAAGCGGTGTGTAAAATACGCCGGTATAGTCATTGCCGTTTTTTGTATCTTTATAATACGCCCCACCAACCGGGAAGCTTAGCACTCTATCAAACATTATCTCTTTATGCTCGAAGCTAGTTTTATCCTGCAAATTCTCAGGCCTTATAAATCCCGGATTTATGCGCTCATTGACGATCTCAAAGCAGGTGCTTGCCGCCTCGTCAATCACAAAATTTCTGATATAGAAATTTGAGCGGAAATTTATCTTAGAATAAATTCTCTGCCCTACTTTTAGATTATCAAGCGAAACCGCATTACCAGCCTCATCGACAAATTCACGCACGATTTCTAGCTGTTTGATTCCGTGCAAATTTCCTGTGTGGTTGTTTATACTAAGCGGGCTATGTTTAAGTGCTACTGGTTCGTAACCAAAACTAAGCAAATTAGCAAAAATTTTCTCGCCATTTTTTGGCGAAATTTTGATCTCTCTGTCGTTAGAATTTAGCATAATTACTGAATTTGACGGAGTTTGGATACTTTGCGTAAGGCCGTTTGCGACTATATCTGCGCCCACGCCCTTATCATCTTCGCCAAAATACGCTTCCAGCGCCCTTAGCACAAACGCTCTTTCTTGCGTGCTATAAATGTCTTGTAAATTTTGGCTTAAATTTTGTGCCAAAGTATCTAAGACACTATCTTTTATACCGACGCTTCCTAGGGCATACAGAGCAAATCCAGCGTCCCTAACCTCACTAGCAAAAATTTTACTAGCATCTTTATTAGCATAATCAAATTTATAATTTGAACTATAAATTTTACTAAATTCCGCGCTCATTTTGTGTTTTTGCAAAATCGCGAGCATAGAAAATGTCGCTAGTGGGCTAGCTTCGTAGAGTTTTTTATCATAGACGAAATTTAGCTCATCATCGCTTAATGCGCCTACCCTATCTAGCACGAAATCCGCATACAATCGCAAGCTAGACTCGCTAGAATATGACGATTTTAGCGCCCTTAAAATCAGCTCTTTTTGTTTTGGGGTTAGGATTTTGTATTTCGCGTCCATATCCAAAAGCACATCGCTAGCATACAGCGACGCAAATGCGTTCGTCTCGCCATGCGCGCTCCAATACCCAAATTCGCCGTTATTTTTAAGCCTTGATAAAATTTTCGTAGCATGCTCTAAAACAGCCCCCTTCATCGCCTCGTCGTGGTCGCGTTTGTAGAAGAAATCATAGGCTAAAATTTTAGAACTAATCTGCTCTGTGCAACCATACGGATATCGCTCCAACTCCCTTGCCACCGTATAAGTGCTAGGTCTAGTGCCTATGTATGTAAAGACATCTTTATACGAAGCTGGCAGACTAAAATTCATCGGCGCGTCGCTATAAGCACTGGCGCTAAATTTCGAGCGCGGAAACTGCGAAATGACATCAAATTTCAACTCATACTCAAATTTTGCCCCATTTTCTTCGCTCGCTTCCAAGCTCACCACGCCCTCGCCAAGCTCTAACGCATTTGCTCTAAATTTCAAATTCTTTGCTTCTAGCGCGCCTAGCGTGATATTTGCATCACTAAGCGAAATTTGAACTGCGTCGTTAAAACTCGCCTTTAAATTTAGCGATTTTGGCGAATTTGTCGTATTTATGAGCGTTAGCGGGATATTTATATCATCGCCTTTGACCATGTATGTCAAATCAGCTGGTTTGATGACGATATCATCTTTGACGCTGATTTGAGAATTTGCCCAGCCGATTTTTTCTTCATCATCAAGGGCTAGCGCACTTAGGCGAATCATAGAGTTAAAGTGTTTTGGCAAATCTACCTCAAATCTAGCCTCACCTGCGCCGTTTGCGATACCCTCATACATTTTGACAAATTTTTTATCTTTTTTGTTTTGCACTGGGCTTAAATTTCGCTTCGCACTTTTTAGCATTTCATCGCCACCAAAGCTTAGTTCTTTGCCGTTTGCGCTATACACACTCAAATCATCGAAAACATCGAAATATCGGTGCCTGAAATATATCGGCTTATCAAAATACAAAAACGCATTTAGTTCTTTTTGATTTATCGCGTCTAATATCCCTAAATCCACAGCATAAAGCGTGATTTTAGAATTTGGCGCGGATTTTGCCACGATTATGGCTTTTTCGCCGTTTTTATACTCAGACTTGCTTTGCAGGCTAAGAGGGAGTTTTTTCTCGCTCACATCGAGGCTTACAGCTACATTTGCATAGGTGCGAAGCGGCATAGCAGCGCCCGAGGCAGAGCGTGAAATGCTAGCGCTAATGTGTCCGCCAGTGAAATTTTCTGGCACTCTTAGCTCGAAACTTGCGCTGTTTCCGCGAATTTGCGTGATTTTATAATCATAGATGCCCTCTCCTATCAAAGCCACATTTAGCACGCCGTTTTCGATAGGCGAAGTAATCACGCCTTTAATCATTTCGCCAGGTTTTAATTTTGATTTTTCTAAATTTATACGGGCGGTATTGACATCTTTGGCATTTAGCCTGCCATAATATCCATATCCGCTCACATCGACTCTCACGCTCGCACTTGCCCCGCTTGCGTAGTCGTTTGCTACTACGATATACGAACCGCCATTTTCGAATTTATACCCAATCTGTGCGCCCTGCGCGCTAATGCTATCTACAAGCGAAAAACTCTCTTGCTCGACATATCTCTCGCCATTGTAAATGTAAGTGAAATCTTGGCGATAAATTTCTAAATCCACCTTGCCTTTTTGCTCTTTTTTGCTAAGGCTATCTAGCAATGCAAGGTCGAATTTTACCTCCTCGCCACTGCTTATGAAGTCCTTATTTGCGCGAATTCCTAGAATTTTGTCGTATGGATAGTAGCTTAGCATTTTATACGCGCTGACATTTTTGCCACCGTCTTGGACACTAAAATTCATCATCAAATTTGCCGCATTTGAGACACCCTGCGCCTTTGGAGCGATTACGAGATCTTTTTTGCCGTTATTATCCAGCCTAAATTCCTCGCTTTTTACCTCCAATGTGCCCTCTTTTTTAAGTCTTGCATTTGTGAAGCTGTATCCTTCAAAACCGCTGATTTTAAGCTCTTTTTCGTAAGATTTTACCTCAATTTTGCTGGCTAAATTTGCAGCTGGTGCGCCCACAAGGTAGTTTGAAATCAAATTTGCGATTATTAGCTCATCTTTGTAAATTTCATCTTTGCTCGTTAAAATTTCGTTTTTCACGCGGTTTGGTATGAAATTTTCGACGCTAAATTTCTTGGTTTCGATGATTTTATCCTCGTAGATTAGCTCAAAGGTATAACTTCCGCTTTTTTCACCCAAATTCTCTTTGAAATTTAGCGCGCCATAAGAGTCGGTTTTGAGCGCGCGAGTGATGATATTCACGCCGTAAGGATCTGTGATTTTGTATTTAATCGGAGTGTTTTTAATCGGCGTAAAATCGCTCTTTTTGAGCACCACAGAGCCGATTAGTGCCTCATTTGGGCTTACTAACTCGCTAGCGAAATACACCATTGCCCGCGCGTTACTTTTAGTTGCTTCCCTGCTAGAAACAGCCTCGTCAAATATCACAAACCCGCGCTCTTTGCCGTCTGTAATCTCGATAGATTTAGGATTTTTATCCAAAAATTTAGCGTCATTTACAAGCAAAATTCCGTCACTATTCGTGCGTTTTTCTAAAATCATCTCGTTTTTGTCATTGTAAATTTTAACAATAGCGTGCGACAAAGCCTTCGCATCGCTTAGGCGCGAAGTATAGATTAGCGCGCCGCTATCAGCCATGCTAACCTGAGCTGAAATATCGCTAATATAGGCTGTGCGCGTGATAGTTCGCATTATAGCGCCCTCTTTGTAACGCGCATTTATCACATACACGCCGTCCTCAAAGCCCTTAAAATCCATAGCGATTTTATGCTCGCTAATCTCGTTTTTCGCCCCGCCAATGTCAAATTTTTTATTCACAACCTCGCTAGCTAGCGAGTGCGGATAATTGCTTTCGAAATTTAGAAAATATCTGAAATTCTCATCACTGATTTTTGAAACGCTAATGCTAATTTCGTTTAAATTTGAGCTTTTTATCGCGATATTTGCGTTTTTAGGGACAAATTTTTTCATATCACTAAACTGCACAAAAGGCTTTCTATCGCCAGTTTTGAAATTTAGCTTTATTTCATTTCTAACTATCCTAGAATCATCGCCAAAGCCCTTTAAAAGGCGCAATTCATAGCTTTTATTTGGCACAAATTCAGCGCTTTTGATATCTACATGATAGTAGTATTTATCACTGATTTGCGGGTATTTTTGCTCATCTTCGTAGTATCTGTATCTAGCCTCGCCAAGGCTAAATTTACCCACGCCATTAACGCGGATAAATTTGGCTAAATTCGCGTCATCGACATAGTGTGGGAAATACAGCCTCGCTCCAAACGAGCCGTCATTAAAGCTAATTTCGCGGATTTTGACATCGTCTAGGTTTGAGGCGTTTATGCTATCGTTAAATGGCTCTTCATCTGCTTTTAGGATTTTTGGCGCGCTTAGCGTTGCGCCGTTTTTTGATTTTACTAAGCCTGCTTCGATGACGATATTTGAGTGCTTAGCATCATAAGAAATCAAAAAACTTCTATCATTTTGTGCGCTAATGGTAAAGCTAATATCGTTTTTGGCTAAATTTTGCAGTGAATACACCCTAATCCCTGCTTTTGCCCCCTCCTCGCTCACGCTATCGTTAAAGCTAATCTTTGCAAGTCCTGGGCGCAGTATTTTAAGCTCGCTCGCGCTAAACTCAGCCGTCGTAAAGCTAAATTTCTCCCCGCCAATCTCGCAGTTATAGCGAGTGCTGGCATTTAGCTTGGTCTTTGGATAAAACTCTATTTCAGCGCTATTTTTATACTCATATACGCCAGTAATCCCTGGCTCGCATTTTGCGATTTGCTCCTCGCTTATGCCAAAAGGCGCGATTTTTGCACCACTAAAAACCAAGCTCTCATCATTAATCTGCGTTTCCACGCCAAAGAGCCACCCAGCGCAAAGTGCGCTACAAAGCCCAAATTTGATTAAAATTTTTTCCATGATTTTCCCCTAAGAATTTCGCGTAATTATATTGTGAAATTTTTATATTTTGGTAATTTTTTATTTTTAAATTTAGCGATTTTTTACCCTAAATTTCGCCACACTAAAATTCGCGTTTTCGTCCAAACACGAAAGCTCATATTCGCCTGCGCCCAAATTTAGCATAAAATTCTCGCCATTTTTTTTCGCCTCGTATGGGCTATTATTTACGCTGATAAAGATTTCATCGCCAAAAACAGCCGTGCAAGAAGCACTAAGATTTATCTCTCCACTATCGCCCACTTCGTAAATTTTGCCATCTATATCGCTAAGGGCTGGGCTAATCTGGGCAAATTTATCCTTGCACCTGCCGTTTTTGGTCGTATTTGCGTCGATTATGCCGTTTTGCAAAAGATAAAAAAGCTCGCTAGGGCGGTAAAATTCGCACTCATCGTGCAAAGTTACACCCTCTATCACCAAATCTCGCACCATTTTTTTACACTCTTTTTCTACGAAAAAATCAGCGCAAATTTCCCTTTCGCTCACGCCACTAGGACGGGCAAATTCGGCATTTATCGCGCCTGTGTTTGAAAGATAAGAAAACATATCAAAAACCACGCGCGCAGCACTAAGCCCGCCACTTATATCGCTCGTTTTTTCGCCGTTGAAATTGCCAAACCAAACCCCAAGGCTAAATTTTGGCGTCACGCCAATCGTATAAAGGTCGCGCCCGTCGGCACTCGTGCCGGTTTTAAACATCAGAGCTGGCATGTTTTTGGTATTTTGCCACACAGAGCCAAGATAGCTTCGCGGGGCGTTTTTTAGCATTTGCGTGATGATATACGCACTTTGCGGGCTTAGTATCTGCGCGCTCTGACCAACTTTTGCCCCTGCTAGTTCTAGCGGTTTTAACTCGCCAGAGTTTGCAAAAACGCTGTAAAGATGAGTGAGATTTAGCAAATTTATGCTAATTCCGCCAAGCCCGAGCCCAAGCCCATAATGCTCTTTGGAATACGGCGCGAGATTTGCACGAAGCAAAAGCTCATAAAGCCCGTCATCGCCAAGGGATAATAAAAGCTTCAAAGCCGGGATATTTAGGCTATATCCGAGCGCCTCATTTGCGCTAATAACCCCCATAAAGCCTAGATTGTAGTTGCGTGGGGAGTAGTTTTTGAAGCTAATCGGAGCGTCGATTAGCTCACGGCGTGGCGTGATAAGCCCCTCTTCAAGGGCTCTTGCGTAGATAAATGGTTTTAGCGTGGAGCCTACATTTTTCGCCCATACTATGCCGTCATTTTGCCCCAAAAATCCGCCAAAATCGTGCGAACCCGCGTATGCCACAACCGCCATTTTTTCGTTGTCGATTAGGATTGCAGAGCCATTTTTGACGCCAAATTTGGCTAGGTCATTTATCCTTGATTTAAGGAAATTTTCAAGGGTGAGTTGATAGGTTTTGTTTAAATTTGAGTGGATTAAATTTGTGCCATTTTGCGCTGTGTGTGCGTGTTTAGTTCCCCCCACAGAACTTGCGCGCGCGCGTTTTGTTTCGGTGGCTGTTTCGGTAGCTGTTTCGCTCGCACCCTCTGCCACGCCAGCTGTTTTGCTCGCTGTTTCGCCCATACGCGCACCCACAGCCTCACTCGCGCCGGCACGCCCTGCCATGCCTAAATTTTTCGCATTTTTAAAGGCGCGCATTGCATAATGCGGGGCGAAATTTGGCGCAGGGTGCCTTGTGGGGGTAAATTTCTCGCTACTAGCGCGTTCAAATTCGCTAAGCGATAAAATTTTAGCCTTATAAAGGCTAGAAATCAGCCTGTTTTTTAACGAGTTTAAATCCAAATTCGCGCGGTCTAGGCGGTTTTTGTTCGGGTTTTTTGGCACAACCGCAAGAAGCGCGATTTGAGCGTTGCTAAGCTCACCTAGGCTTTTGCCAAAATAAAAATAGCTAGCACTCGCCACGCCCTCGATATTGCCACCATAGGGGGCTAGATTGAAATACATTGTCAAAATTTCATCTTTTGTGTAGTGAAATTCGAGTTGAAAGGCGTTAAAAATTTCGATAAATTTGTTTTTGTAACTGCGCTCTTTGGGGTTCATCATACGCGCAACCTGCATTGTAATGGTGCTTGCACCCACTCTGGCTATATTTGCATTTTTATGCGTAAAATTTTGCGAAATATTATGCGTAAATGCCCGTGCTATCGAAAATGGATTTACGCCAAAATGGTAGTAAAAATACCTATCCTCGAAATGCACCACGCTCTGTTTTAGACGCTGTGGGATTTCATCGCTACTGGCATAAAACCTCCAAATCTCATCACTGCTGATTTGCATATTTAAAATTTCACCCTCGCTCGAATACAAAACTAACGACTTTTCTTTATTTAATCCAGCCAAATTTAGGGGAAATAAAAAATCCAAAATCAAAAACAACGAAAGCAAAAATGCGCCCAAAAATGCGCTAAATTTCACAAACCATATAAATTTCATAAAAATATTATATCTATAAAATTTATAAATTTACTCAAATTTTTCACACAAAAAGAGAATATAAAGCATAAATTTTATAGAATCGAGAGTTGAATTACACTTTAAAGAGCCCAAAGGAGTTATTATGAAATACGGTATCATTTTTGGCGGACAAAGCTACGAGCACGATGTCAGTATCCTCACAGCAATCGCTGTAAAAAACGCACTAAAAGGCAAAAATTTAGCCTTTATCTACTGCGACGCTAACCGCAGATTTTTCGAAATCGAAGAGGGAAATATGGTAGCAAGCTACTTTGCTAGAAATTTTGCTAGGTCTCACTCTGCCAACACAGACGCTGCTGAGGGCGGTTTTTCATCTCAAACTTCTTATGGCAGCAAGGTCAAAGAGCTAACCCTCTCTTATGGCGGATTTTACACAAGCGGTATGTTTTCAAAAAACAGATTAGAAATCGATGTTTGTATCAACACGATCCATGGTGGCGATGGTTGCGACGGCAAGCTAGCTTCACTTTTAGAATTTTACGAAATTCCACAAATCGGCCCTAGATTAGAGGCAAGTGCGGTAAGCCATAATAAAATTTTAACCAAAAATTTAGCCAAAAACGCAGGGGTTAAAGCGATTAATTACGCAGTTTTAAAGCGCACGAGTTTGCCGTCTTTTAACTACCCTGTCATCATAAAACCAGCTCACCTAGGTAGCAGTATCGGTGCTAGTATCGTAAATAGCGATATGGAGCTCGATAAAATCATCGACAAGGTCTTTAAGCTAGATAGCGAGGTCATCGTCGAGCCTTTCGTCAAAGATGTCAAAGAATACAGCCTAGCGGGTTGTAAAATAGGTGGCGAAATTGTATTTTCAAAATTTGGCCAACCTGTGAAAAAAGACTTCCTAGACTTTGGTCGCAAATACATCGACACCACCCAACCAAACACCGTGACAGAGCAAACCGTGGGCATTTCAATCGCAGATAAGATGAAAGATGCGTTTGCTAAAATTTACAACAGCGGATTTGAGGGCTCGATCATCAGATGCGACTTTTTCGTGTTTAATAACGAAATCTATCTAAACGAAATCAACCCCGTCCCAGCGGCTCTTGCAAGCTATTTGTTTAACGATTTTGGCGCGATTATCGACGGGCTTTCTACATCTTTGCCACAATACAAAAAAATCCCAGTAACCTACGATTTGGTTACGCAAATCGCAGCAAACAAATAATCAAATTTCACGCTAAATTCCAAATTTAGCGTGAAATTTAGCCAAATTTAATAAAAGGATAAAAAATGAGTATTTTGCTAGTAATTTTAGCTATTTTAATTCTTGTCGGAATTTTTCTCATTGGTATTTACAACAAACTTGTCGCACTTTTAAACGAAGCCAAAAACGCCTTTGCACAAATCGATGTCCAGCTAAAACGCAGATATGATCTAATCCCAAATTTAATCGAAGTTGTCAAAAAATACATGGCGCATGAAAGAGGGACCCTAGAAAATGTCGTAAATGCCAGAAACCGCGCAACTAGCGCATTAGAACGCATTAAACAAAACGGCTTAAATGATAGCGATATGCGAAATTTAGCAAGCGCAGAAAACGAGCTAAAAAGCGCGCTAAATGGGCTAAATATCCAAGTCGAAGCCTACCCAGAGCTAAAAGCTAGCGAAAATATGCTACATCTAAGCGAGGAAATCACCTCTACTGAGAATAAAATCGGCTTTGCTAGGCAGTCTTACAATGACGCAGCGACGGACTTTAACACCTATAAACAAAGCTTTCCAAACAATATTTTAGTCGGATTTTTCCCTAAATTTCACAAAGATTTAGCCCTGCTTGAATTCAAAGAGGAAAATATCCAAAAAGCCCCAAAAATCGAGTTTTAAGCGAGAAATTTTGTGAAGGCGTTGTCTGCGCTAAATTTAGCGATTTTTTACCTACCTGAAAAATTTTGCCATTTTTTAAGCGCAAATGAGATTTCCTGCACGCCAAAGTGCGGGTATTATCTGTGTGTTTTGGCGTGTAGCGCGGTTTTGTTTGCCATAACGCGCATTTTCCTTGGCAAAACAGCCTCGCTATCTCACAGCATAAACGAGCACCAAAAACTAGCCAAAAGCAAGGTTGCGTGGCTAAATTTTGTCTTTGCAAGCGTTTTGGTGCAGGTTTTTTGGCTCTCATACGCGCTATTTTTTGATTTTTTAAATTACAAAAATTTTGCCCTTGGCGAGGGCACGGATTACGCCCTGCCGTTACTTTTATCTGTGCTTTTAATCTGCGTGATTGTATTTAGCTATATCAAAAAACGCCATTTTGAGGCGACAGACATTTCTAGCCTTGCAAAGGGGCTTGATGCCACAGAAATTCACCCCCACACAGCCAAAAATTCCGAAAAAATTCTGCTTAACATAATCGAAGAAATGGCGATTGCCTCGCGTGTGGGCATGCCACGGGTTTTTATCATGAAAAACGAAAATGGCGTAAATGCCATGGCAAGCGGGGAGAATTTTGGCAAAGATAGCGAAAAAATCGCGATTTTTGTCACGGCTGGGGCGATGAGGACATTTAACCGAGACGAAATGCAAGGGGTAATCGCGCATGAGTTTTCGCACGCATTTCACGATGATATCGAGCTAAATATTAGGCTAATTAGCGTCATTGGCGCACTTGGCACGCTTAGCTTCATCGGATATGAGATTTTAAGGGCATTTGGCAGGGGTAGAAGTGGCAGAAACTCCAAAGGAAGCGGGATCGCCATAGTCATACTTGTGGGCGTCATATTTTGGCTACTTGGGCTTTTGGGTAAGGTTTTTGCCGAACTTATCCAAAGCGCGATTTCTAGGCAAAAAGAGTTTTTAGCAGACGCTAGCGCAGCCAAATACACGCGCAATCCTTTGGGGATCAAAAAGGCGCTTGATAAGCTTTTTATGATACAAAAATTCAACAAAGCCTATCACGACGGAATCGGCAAAAAGGATTTTAAAGCCCCAAAAGATGAAAAAAAGCCGAATTTAAACAGATATTTTTCCTCAAAAACGCGCCAAAGGGGCAGTATAAACACAGATGACATGCGAAATTTTCGCGCAAATCCACTAAGAAATTTCGCAAATTTTCATATCAAAAACACAAACGCCAGAGCCTGCGCGCACATGTTTTTCTTGCCCGCATTTTCTGGGCTTTTCGCCACGCACCCTAGCCTGCAATCACGGATAAAAAAGCTAAAAGAAATGGGCGCGTGAGTTTAGGCTAAATTTCGCGTCGAATTTCGCGCTAAATTTCGTGCGTTAAATTTAGGCTAAATTTTAAAATTCGCAAATTTTGGTTAAATTTTAAATTTTGCAAATTTTGGTTAAATTTCACGCCCAAATTTACGCCAAATTTTAGGCGCAGGGCTAATTTTTTTATAATAAATTTAGGCTATAATCTACGATTTTAAAGGAAAATTTTGAACGCGATATCAAATTTAAACCAAGAACAATACTCCGCCGCGACTGCGCCTTTTGGCCACAATCTCGTAATCGCAAGCGCAGGCACAGGCAAGACTAGCACCATTGTAGCGCGCATTGCGCATTTACTGCACCTTGGCGTAAATCCAAGCAAAATTTTGCTTCTAACCTTCACAAACAAGGCAGCTAGCGAAATGATTGCGAGGCTAAATCGCTATTTTGACAAAAAAATCACCGCCAAAATCACCGCAGGCACCTTCCACGCGGTATCTTACGCACTTTTGCGCGAGCTTGGCAAGGGTGTGATTTTAAAGCAACCAAGCGAGCTAAAAACGCTTTTAAAAAGTATCGTAGAAAATCGCAAATTTTACCATATCAGCGACACTAGGCCGTATGGCGGTGCGTATTTATACGACATATACTCGCTCTTTCAAAACAAACAAACAGGCGAGAATTTTGGCTCGTGGTTTGCTAGAAATTTTGAAGATCAGGCTGAATTTAGCGAAATTTACGAGGATATTTTGCGTGAATTTGAAGAGGAAAAAGCCCGCTTTAACTACGCCGATTTTAACGACATACTGCTTAAAATGCGCCACGAACTGCGCAAGGGCGCGCCACTATACTATGATGAAATTTTAGTCGATGAGTATCAAGATACAAACTCGCTTCAAGGCTCACTAATCGACGCATTTAGGACAAAAAGCCTTTTTTGCGTGGGCGATTTCGACCAGAGCATTTATGCCTTTAACGGCGCGAATATCGATATAATCGGCTCTTTCGGCACCCGTTTTAGCGATGCGAAAATTTACACGCTAAACATAAATTACCGCTCATCTAGCCAAATTTTAGCCCTTGCAAACAAGGTCATTTCAAACAATCCGCGCCTGTATGACAAAAAGCTAGTCGTGGGGCGCACGGGCAAATTTAGCGCGCCAAAACTGCATGTTTATGATGAGATTATGTCACAATACGGCCATATCGCACAGCAAATCAAGCAAAGTGGGCGCGCGCCTGAGAGTTTTGCGGTGATTTTTCGCAACAATTCCTCGGCTGACGGGATCGAGGTCGCGCTCAAAGAGCTAGGAATCGGCGCGAAGCGCAAAGGCAGCACGAGTTTTTTCGAAAGTCGCGAAATAAAGGCGTTTATGGATATTTTCGGCGCGCTGATAAACCCAAAGGATATGATGGCATTTCTTGGGATTTTAGAGTATGCCAAAGGCGTGGGAAACGCCACTAGCAAGGAGATTTTCGACGCGCTAATCGCGCTTGGTGGCGGAAATATCAAAGATGGCTTTTTGCGCCCTGATATGAGTGCGAAAATTTACGAGCAAAAAAAGCGAAATTATCAGCTAGGACTTTTTGACGATATGGATTTGCAGGCGAGTTTAGAGCGGTTTAGCACGCTTGGATTTAGCGAAAATTTCGCCAAAAATCCAGTGCTAAAATACAACAAACTAAACGAGAGCGCAGCTGTGATTTTGCACGAACTATACACGCTATTTAGCAAATTTAGCCCAAATTTCGGCGCCGGCGAGCTAGTGAATTTGATAAAATCCTCAAAGCTTTTTGCCATAATCGCAGGTAATATCGCCACTCACAGAGCCACGCTCAAAAACGGCAAAATCGATTCCGATCGCAAAACGAACGAAAATGAGAAAATTTACAACAAAGTAGCGATTTTAGGCGGGATTGCGAGCAAATACAAGGACGCGGGGAGTTTTTATAACTTCATCACACTTGGCGCGAAGGAAATGAGCGAGGGCGAAGGCGTAAATCTGCTAAGCGTGCATGCTAGCAAGGGTTTGGAGTTTGATAGCGTGTTTTTGGTGGATTTGGCGCAAAATCGCTTCCCAAATTTGAAGCTAATGGGCATGGGCGGCAGCCTAGATGAGGAGCGACGACTATTTTATGTCGCGGTGACTAGGGCGCGAAATGAGCTCTATCTAAGCTACGCGAAATTTGATAAAATTCGCAAAATAAACTATCAGCCAAGCTGTTTTTTAGTCGAAGCTGGTATGGCGTAAATGGGGGTTAAAATGAGTTTTCACGCAGAAATTTGGGAAATTTTAAACGCTGGCAGTCCTAACGAAAAAATAGAAAAATTTGCAAAATTTTACGCAAAATTTTGCAAAAACGAAGTAGAATTTGAGCCAAATTTTGAGCCAAATCCACTCGAAAATCCTAGCTATGCAAAATTCGCCCAAATTTCACAGGTCAAAGATATAAAAATCCAAAACAAAAATTTAAAAAAACAAAATGTCGATAAAAACGCCCTATTTCTGCACTCTGTGGCGCATATCGAATACAGCGCAATTGATTTGGCACTCGATGCGTGTTATCGTTTCGCGGGACTGCCACGCGAATTTTACGCTGATTGGCTAGAAGTGGCAGAAGATGAGGTGAGGCACTTTTCGCTCGTAAATGCCGAGCTAGAAAAAACAGGCTTTTCTTACGGCGATTTTAGCGTGCATGACGGACTATTTGAGGCGCTGAAAAAAACTCAGCACTCGCTAATTGAGCGCATGGCAGTGGTGCCTAGGCACTTGGAGGCTGGCGGGCTAGATGCGAACTTTTATCTGCTTTCGCATATTGATGAAATGCCGGATAAAAGGCCATTGCGGCCGCTTTTGGAGATGATTTTGCGCGAGGAAGTTTCGCATGTGAGCAAAGGCGATAAGTGGTTTAGATACGAGTGCGCTAGGCTGGGAGTTAGCTCGGAGTGTTTTTTCGAAATCGTTATGCGCCACTACCCAAAAGCCTTTAAAACCACTCGCGCGATAAACGAAACCGCCCGTTTAAAGGCAGGTTACTCGCCAAAAGAGATAGAAAAAATCAAAGAGCTTCAAGCTCAAAATTTTACCAAATAGCGATAAAATCGCATTTATCAAAACTTAAAGGATTAAAAAATGGCTTCGTTAATGCAAAGAGATGTTTTACTCGAATACGCTTGTGTTGGGCATTTATTCCCCGCAGATAGGGACGAGGAAATGAGAAGTGATAGCAAAAAAATGGGCGAAATTTATCATCAAATTTTAATGAGCGAACATGAAAGCATTGATTTTGAAAAAACGGCTGAAAAAATCGAGCAAATCCGCGAAGAATACGATATGAAGCTAATGGGGCGGGAAGTTTCATTTAATACTCACGGCTTGTTTTTGGAATTTTTTGCAGAAAAATTGCGAGAAATTTACGGGCAAAATTTGCAAAACTTCTTTGACGAATTAGAAGAGAAATTCGCTAAATTCGATATTTTAATCAGACCTACGCAAGATAAAAACTTTGATTATCACAAATTTTACGCAGATGAGAAAGTCGCTCGCACAATGTTTCTTTCAAAATACGATATGAGCGATGATGAGATAAAAAATGTGCTTAGAAATATCGCAAGTCAAATGCCAAATCTTGCAAGGCTCATAAAATCCATAGACGGCGGCACAACCACGAATTCTGCGACTTTGCAAGCCTATAAAGATAAAGAAATTAGCCAAAATTTGCTCTGCGACATAGCCAAAATCAACGAAAACGCCGAATTTTTCGCCCAAAGAGTGAGCCAAAATGTATGGGCTGAGGTGATTTTGGATAAAAATCCACTCGCAAAAGCTGGCAACGAAGCCCCAAAAGCCTATGTTTTAGGCGGTCAGCCAGGAGCTGGTAAGGCAAATATGCTCCGCCTAGCCCTTAACGAGCTAGGCGAAAATGGCGTTGTCATAAACGGCGATGAGTTTCGCAAATACCACCCCTACTACGCCCAAATTTGCGCCCTTGATAGCCAAAAAATGGCAGAGCGAACAGCCGAGTTTTGCGCAAAACTTACAGAAATAATCATAAATAAAGCAATCGTAGAACGCTATAATATCGCTATTGAGGGGACTTTTCGCACAGCTGATACACCAATTTACACGCTTAAAAAATTCAAAACCGCAGGTTACAAAACGGAAGTTTTAATCCAAACTTGCGACGGCGAGCTTAGCTGGAAATCTTGCAACGAACGCTATGAAATTTGGAAAAAACTCTGCCCGCAAGAGGCTCGCTATGTCGTGCAATCTCACCACGATTTGGTCGTATCCAAACTAAATGAAAATCTTAAAATAGTGCAAGATAGCGGATTTGCGGATAATATCAGAGTTTTTACAAGAGAGTAAAATTTGGCAAATTTTGTTTTTTTGCAGATACTGCGTCTGAAATTTTATGCAAAATTCGCTGAGTGCAATCTCTGATACTGTGCCGAAATTTCGCCCAAAATGTCATTGCGATGAGCAAAGCGACGAAGCAATCTAGTAAAATTCCAAAAAATTTTGAAATTTAAAATGCAAATTTTAGCTTAATAATCAAAAATTTGAAATTCTAATTAAATTTTATATTTTAAAATTTTTGGTATTCCCTAGATTACCACGGAGATTTCATCGCCTCGCAATGACGCTTGAAAGCAAAATTTTCCTTTCAAAATAAAAAGCAAAATTTCGGCACAGTATTTTAAAGTTGCATAAGCAGAATTTTAGAATTTTGCAAAATTTAAAAAACAAAATTTGGCAAAATCAAAATTTCGCCGAATTTTGCCTAGCTTTCACTCTCCTGCACGCATACGGCGATAAAATATAGCCCCGTCGTATCCCCTGCAATAATGCCCCGTATCCCAATCGTCCCACTCCCCATACTCGCAGGCTTTTTTGTAGAATTTCATCGACGCAGCGTTAAACTCGTAAAAATCATCATCGCTATCAGTGCTAGCCTTGGCGCGCACCTCGTAAAAATAGCCCAAAAGTGCGCAATAAGAGCTGTTTTTCTCCTCGCATTTTTGCTTTACTCGCGCCAAATTTTCCTCGCTAGCGAAATTTTCAGCCCCAATCATATCATCAAATTTTGCGGCGTCAAGCTTGTTTTGGGCAGATTTTTTCAGCTCTTTTGGAAGCGTTTCTAGCTTCCTTGCAGCTCTTGCGATATCGTGAGCTTTGCGCAAGTCCCTAACATCGCTAAAATCGAGGTTTTGTTTATCGCAATCTTGCAGCGCACCGAATTTGCACAGCCTATCATACACGCTTTGCACCCTTGGTGCGGGGTCCGACCACATCGGATAATCCTCTAATAAAAACAGGCAACTTTTGATGTTTTTCTCATCGCAACTTTTCTCCAAAATTTCGGCATAACGTTTGCGATCACCGCCAAAAAATTCCTCAGAACGGATGATTTCACACTTGCTATCATCGCCATTTAGGCAAAGTTTGGCGACGATTTCATAAGCTTTGCGGTGCTTTTCTTGCTCGGCGCTTTTGTAGTAGTTGATAAGAAAATCGCAACTGCTAGCCCTACCCTCATCGCAGAGCCTAATGTCCTCATCAAGGAAGTTTGCGTGAGCCAATACTGCACCAAAAATCGCACAAAAAAGCAGCTTTTTCATAAATTTTCCTTTTGTAAAATTTAGGGCGAATTATAGTGAAATTTTGAGTAAAATTTGGCAATTCTGACGCTTTTTGGCGTCAGAATTTTAAGGATTAAACTAATCTTTGTTTTTTGAAATACTCTTTTGGTGCTTTGCACAAAGGACACGCGCCTGGGGCCTTTTTGCCACGATGGACATGACCACACACTTCGCAAACCCAAACTTCCTCGTCAAAACTTTCAAAAAATCCCTCTTCAAGCAAGATTTTTTGAAGCTCGTTGTATTCGCGCTCATGCTCGACTTCGACCTTGCCGATAGCGTTAAATAGCCTTGCGACCTCTTTTTTACCCTCTTCTGTCGCGATTTGAGCAAACGCAGGATACATACTCTCATGCTCGTATCTCTCGCCAGCTGCTGCGTCGATTAGGTTTTTATCCATTTTATCTAGCGGAATTCCCGCTGCTGCGTGGTGAGCTTTAAGCTCGGCTCTTGCGTGCCATTTTTCATTTTCAGCCGCTTCGTAAAAGTGGCGCGCGATAGCGTGAAATCCAGCTTCTTTGGCTAAATCGCCGTAAAGATCGTATTTGTTTCTAGCTTGTGATTCGCCAGCAAACGCCTTCATTAAATTTACCTGTGTCAAATCCTCTGTGATACATTTCATCGGCTCTCCACAGCATGTCAAAACTGCGCCCTCGCCTACTTTTTGCACTTCGACTTCGCAGCCGCATTTGTCGCATTTGTATGTTTCGTATTGTCTCATACTCTCTCCTTTATCAAAAATTCAAAATTTATGATAACCAAAAGCTCATTAAACTCTACTTAATAAAAATTATTATTTAGAAGTGAAATTTCAAATACAAATTTACAT
The DNA here is from genome assembly GCF_027737365.1 of Campylobacter sp. JMF_01 NE2. Lineage (NCBI taxonomy): Bacteria > Pseudomonadati > Campylobacterota > Epsilonproteobacteria > Campylobacterales > Campylobacteraceae > Campylobacter > Campylobacter sp. JMF_01 NE2. The sequence goes on from NZ_JAOVTR010000002.1 coordinate 224,386, forward strand.
ATAAATTTAATAATTGTTGTGTTTTGCGCCCAAATTTTATGATAAAATCGCCCTTTTTAAATTCTCATCAAAGGAAAGAAATGAAAAAATTATTTCTAACTACACTTCTTAGTGCAAGCGTTGTAAGTTTTGCCTTGGCAGAAAAATTAGTTGTCGCAGCTACTCCTGTGCCACATGCTGAAATTTTAGAGCATATCGCACCAGAGCTAAAAGCCGCTGGATACGAGCTCGAAGTCAAAGTTTTCAACGACTATGTTACTCCAAATTTAGCCACAGATGACGGCAGCGTGGATGCGAACTATTTCCAACACGAGCCATATTTAGTGGAATTTAACGCCAAAAATGGCACAAAACTCAAAACAACAGTTGGCGTGCATTTAGAACCGATGGGAATTTATAGCAAAAAAATCACAGATCTAAAAGATTTAAAAGACGGCGCCAAAGTAGCTGTGCCAAACGACCCTACAAACGAATCTCGCGCTCTTGATGTGCTTGCGGATGCAGGATTAATCGAGGTTAGCAAAGATGTAGAGCTCCGCACAGCCTTAGATGTAACCAAAAATCCTAAAAATATCCAAATTTTAGAGCTTGAAGGTCCAAATTTGCCTCGCACACTTGATGATGTCGATATCGCTGTAATCAACTCAAATTTCGCTTTCAACGCGGATTTAAACCCAGTTAAAGACTCGCTTTTCATCGAAAAAGCAGTCGGCAACCCATACACAAACATCGTCGTCGTCAAAGAAGGCAATGAAAACCTACCAAAAATCAAAGCCCTTGATAGCGCACTTCAAAGCGAAAGTGTGAAAAAATTTATCGAGGAAAAATACAAAGGCGCGATTGTTCCGTCGTTTTAATCCAAATTTAGCCTACGAATTCGTAGGCTAAATTTCGCATTTTTTATCATATTACGCATATATTTACAATCTTTTTTTATAATGCGCGCAAAAATTTTCAAAAAAGGAAAAAAATGAAAAAATTCTTATCAATCAGTTTCGTCGCCGCTATGGCACTTTCGCTAAATGCTGGCGTGTTAGCTAGTGTCAAAGGCACAGATATCACGGTTACAGACGAGGATATCGCACCAGTTTTCGCTCAAAACCCACACGCTACCCCAAGCGATGAGGACAAAAAACAACTAATCGATCAAATGATTAAATTTAAACTTATGATTGCCGAGGCTAAAAAAAGCGGTATCGTAAATAGTGAAGAATACAAAAAACAAGTTGAACTTGCAAAAGATGAAATCGCCTTTGCTTTGTGGCAACAAGAGCAAACAAAAGATGTCAAAGTAACCGACGAAGAGGCCAAAAAAATCTATGACGACAACAAAGACAGCTTCATGCAACCAGAAAGCGTCGTAGCTAGCCACATTTTGCTAAAAGATGAAAAAGAGGCAAAAGACGCTATCGCTAAGCTAGAAAAAGTCAGCAAAGACAAATTAAAAGCCGAATTTAACAAACTTGCCAAAGAAATTTCAACAGATCCAAGCGCCAAAGAAAACGGCGGCGATTTGGGCTCATTTGGCAAAGGTATGATGGTAAGCGAGTTCGAAGAGGCTGCGTGGGCGCTAAATAAAGGCGAGATTAGCAAAACCCCTGTGAAAACTCAATTTGGCTATCATGTCATCTACAAAGAAGACCTAAAAGAAGCTGCTCCTGTGGAATTTGACAAAGTCAAAGAGATGATAAAAGCTCAAATTGCGCCAAGCAAACTAAACAAAAAAATCGACGATATCGCAAACGAGCTATTTAGCAAACAGACAGTAGAATACGCAAAATAAAAATTTTAATTTAATGCGCGGAATTTAATAAAATTTAAGTTTCGCGCAAATTCTAAATTTCAAATTTAAGGAAAAATCGTGCTTACATCAATCGTAAATTTTATCGTAGAATTCGTCGCAGCGTGGGGATATTTCGGCATTTTTGCGATGATGTTTTTAGAAAGCAGTTTTTTCCCATTTCCAAGCGAAGTTGTGATGATTCCAGCAGGATATCTTGCCAGCAAGGGCGAAATGAGCTTTGCCATAGCATTTGCGTGCGGGCTAGCTGGGAGCGTGGCTGGGGCTGTGTTTAACTACTATTTGTGCTATTTTTTCGGGCGCAAATTTATCGATAAATTTGGCAAATTCATCGGCGTAACAAATGAAAAATTTGCCAAATTTGAAGCATTTTTCAACAAACACGGCGAAATTTCTACATTTAATTGCAGACTAATCCCAGGTATCCGCCAATACATCAGCCTGCCAGCAGGTCTTGCAAAGATGAATTTAGCGCGATTTTGCACATTTACAGCCCTTGGTGCTGGGATTTGGGTGCTGATTTTAATGCTACTTGGATATTTTATCGGCGAAAATCAAGAATTAATTAAGGAAAAATTGCATATAATTACCTTTTTTTTATTAGGATTTGTCCTGCTTCTTTCTGTAATTTACATACTTCATATCAAGCGAAAAAATCGCTAAATTTAAAAAAATCTTAAAATAAAACAAATAATTATAAAATTTTGAATTTAAAGTAACATTTTAACGAAAATTTAAGATTATTTTTAGGTATTTGGTATTACAATGACACAAATTCTTTCAGAAAGGACTAGTGATGGAAACTAGAAAAGAACACGATTTTATAGGTGAGCTTGAAATTCCTAACGACAAATACTATGGCGTTCAGACTTTCAGAGCTTTGGACAACTTCAAGATGACAGGTCGCAAACTTGGCGATTATCCATTTTTTGTAAAAGCATTTGCACAAATCAAAAAAGCAGCAGCACTTTCAAACAAAGAATTGGGCGTTTTAAAACCAGAGATTGCTGACGCGCTTGTAGCAGCTTGCGACAAAGTTATCGCAGGCGAATTCGCAGATCAATTCGTAGTAGATATGATCCAAGGTGGCGCAGGAACTAGCACAAATATGAATGTCAATGAGGTTTTGACAAATGTCGCTCTTGAAATTCAAGGTCATGCCAAAGGCGAATATCAATTTATCCACCCAAACGATCACACAAACCTAGGCCAAAGCACAAACGATACATACCCTAGCTCAATCAAAGTCGCAGCTTACGCTAAACTTACAGATTTGCTAGCTGCTATGGAAGAGCTAAAAGGCGAATTAGAGAAAAAAGCTGAGGCTTTCAAAGATATCATCAAAATGGGTAGAACAGAGCTTGAAGACGCTGTCCCAACTACACTTGGCAACACCTTCCACGCTTTTGCAAGCTACATTAAAAGCGATATAGCAAAAATCAAAGCTGCAAGAGAGTCAATGAGCTTTTTAAATATGGGCGCAACTGCGATCGGCACAGGTATCAACTGCCACCCAGATTATAAATTTGTAGTAGAAAAACACCTAAGCCAAATCACTGGCGTTGAGTTCAAACCAGCTGAGGATTTCATCGCAGCTACACAAGATACAGGCGATTTCGTGCATGTATCTGGCGCACTAAAAACAGCTGCTGTAAGAATTAGCAAAATCATCAACGACTTACGCCTAATGAATTCAGGCCCAAGATGCGGTCTAGGCGAAATCAACCTACCACAAATGCAACCAGGTAGTTCAATCATGCCAGGTAAGGTAAATCCTGTAATTTGCGAAGTTGTAGGTGAGGCATGCTACGAAGTCATCGGCAATGATGTATCTATCATGCTATGCTCTGAAAGAGGCGATTTCGAGCTAAACGCTTTCGAACCAGGCATTGCTTATAATCTATTTAACTCAATCGTAATCTTGGAAAACGCAGTTAAAACACTAAGCGACAAAGCTATCAAAAAACTAACTGCAAATCCAGAAGCTTGCTTAAAATCAGTGCTAAACTCAGTCGGTATCGTAACTGCGTTTAACCCAATTTTAGGTTATGAAAAATCAGCAAGTATCGCAAAAGAGGCGTTGCAAACTGGTAAAGCAGTCGGCGATATCTGCTTAGAGCGCGGTTATTTAACAAAAGAAGAAATCGATAAAATTTTAGATCCTAAAAATATGCTAAATCCTGGCATGAAAAAAACAGGTAAATAAATTTTATCGTGGTAGGTCAAATTTTGACCTACCCTAAATTTAGAGTTTTGAATTTTCAAAGGAGTCTTGCATGGATATTATGCTATTTGTCCAACTAGCCGTATTGCTAGCTGGTATTTACCTGGGCGTTCGCTTAGGCGGTATGGGCGTCGGATATGCCGGCGGTTTAGGTATCGTCGTTATGGCGATTATCGGTATGAAGGTGGAATTTAAAGATATTCCAGTAGATGTTATCTTGATCATCGCATCAGTTATTTCAGCGATTGCTGCTATGCAAGTTGCAGGTGGTTTGGATTATTTGGTTCAAATTGCGTCTAGAATTTTGCGCAAACACCCAAAACAAATCAATATCTTAGCGCCAGTTGTTACCTATATGCTAACAATCCTAGCAGGTACTGGTCACACAGCATTTTCTATGATCCCAGTTATCGTAGAGGTTGCTAAGGGTCAAAACATCAAACCAAGCGCACCACTATCTCTTTCAGTTGTATCTAGCCAAGTCGCAATCACTGCCTCACCTATTTCAGCTGCATTTGTTGCTATGACAGGTGTTGTTGAGCCATTAGGTGTAAGCTATCCAAAACTACTTTTCATTTGTATTTCAACAACATTTGTTGCTATGATTGTTACAGCAATTATTGTAAATACATTTTTCAAACTAGACCTTTCATCTGACCCAATCTATCAAGAAAGATTAGCAAAAGGCTTAGTTGCAGAGGTTAAAGTTACAGAATACGCAGAGCCAAAACCATTTGCAAAACGCTCAGTTGCAATTTTTGCTATCGGTGTTTTGATTGTCGTTGCTTACGCTCTTGCTATCTCAAAAAGCGTTGGTTTGGTCGAAAAACCAATCCTATCTCGCGACGCTGCTATTATTAGCTTTATGCTTACAATCGGCTTTTTTATCACAGTTTTGTGTAAAGTCGATACAGGCAAACTATTACAAGCAAACACTTTCCAAAGCGGTATGAGCGCTTGTATCTGCGTCGTAGGTATCGCATGGCTTGGAACTACATTTGTTAATGGCCACATCGATCTTTTCAAAGATGTAGCGAAAAATATCGTTAGCAACTATCCATTTGTTCTAGCTATCGTTTTATATTTCCTAAGCTGCTTGCTATATTCACAAGCTGCAACTACAAAAGTTATGATGCCAGCAGTTGCATTAGCACTTGGTATGACTAGCCCAGAGACAGCTGGACAAGTTTGGGTTTTGGTTGCTTCTTTTGCTGCTGTATCAGGTCTTTTCGTATTACCTACATATCCTACGACTTTGGGTGCTATCGCTATGGACGATACAGGCACAACAAGAGTTGGAAAATATGTATTCAATCACAGCTTCTTCATCCCAGGAACTATCATGGTCGCGCTATCAGTAGCGTTAGGCTTCTTAGTAGCTCCTGCCTTAATTTAATACTAATTTCTTGCAGAATTTATTCTGCAAGAAATTTTAAATTTTAAAATTCAGTTCTTTTGAAAAATTTCTTCGAAATTGTAAATTTGAGAAAGTATATATGAGAGCATATCTGGCGTAACATCGAGTTTGTAATCGTATTTGGAGATCAAATTTAACTCCAATGCCAAATCGCTAATTTTAAGATTATCTAAAAGCAAATCAGGCGCGAACAAATCTCCGTTAAATCTCACCACGCCACGCTCATCGTCCCCCGTGTGAATAAGCGCAAAAAGGCTTTTTAGCTCATCGTATGTTTGCACGCTTTCTAGCGCTCCACTTGGCAAAAGCTCGTTGTGCGAAGCATAAATCGCGAAAATTATCCTATCGCAAAGCTTGTTTAACGCCTCGCTTAGCAAAAGATGATTTAAGCTCTCGTTTTGGATACACATATCCTCGAAAAGCGACATACGAAAAATTTTAAAATTTCGGTAAAGTTTGCTAGAAATGTCTTGTTCGCGATACGCCGTGCGCTCTCTCATCGTCACTGGGATACCGGATTTTAGGGCGTTATAATTTAGCAGTGCGTAAAATTTGCAAAATTCCAAAAAATCCAAATCCTCAAAATAAAAGCTCTGCCACTGCGCTTCATAATCTAGGTAAAATCTCAAAATTTTTTTATCCGTGATGATGAGATATCTAGCCTCGTCATGCTCGCCAAGCCTAGCAAACGCCCTTGGAATAACCAAATTTTTATCAGGGTTTGCCTCGTTTAAAATTTCGATTATCCCTATAACCCTGCCCTCGTCTATGATATGCGCGCCATAGTCCATAAATTTCATACCCTCATCAGGCAGATATCCCAAACACGCCCCAAAAAGCCCTAGCAAATACTCATCGTTTTTGCGTATCGCGCCAGCCTTTTTGTAAAATTCACAAAACCGCTCCCACGCGATATTTAGATGAAGTCTATCAATATGGGTTTGGGCTTCGATTAAAAGATTGTCGTTGTAAAGTTTCGATCTCATTTTTCTAGTCCAAAAAGTTCTCGTATGCTAACCCCGTCATCTTCGCTAAGCACGCTAAATGCACTAATACGCGAGATTAGCAATCTATCTTCTGCGATATCAGCCCTATCCTCGCCTATGCTTAGCGAGGTAATTGCCGTTTTGCCAATCACCGCGCGCTCTTTATTCATACGCCTTAGCCCCCAGACATTGTGAAGCACGGCTGGTGCGCCCTCTATCTCACCTACATAGAGCATTACATGCCCTGGCATATAAATCACACTCGCATAAGGTTTGGCGTGTGTTTTGATCAAATTTAGCTTCTCACTCGCACTTAAATTTGCTAGCGAAAATGTCCTTCCGCGCTTTGATTGCGCCTTTGAATTCCTTGGAAGCCAAAGCCCAAAATTCGCCAAAAAATCCTTTGTCAGTAACGAGCAATCGCGCAGTAGTTTGTATCCGCCCCAGCCATATTTTTGCCCTATCAAGCTTGCGCTGATTAGTTTTGCGTTTTCGCTATTTAGCTCGGCTGGCCAAATTCTGGCAAATTTATCCTCCACAAAATACGCTCTCACGCCCTCTTTGCTAATCATCTTGCCACCATATAGCCCGCCACCAGCGAAATCATACGGCAAAATCGTCCCCGTGCGCGCTCTAAAAATTTCACGCCTACTCTCGTCATAAATCGGCGCATTATCCTGCAAAATCGCTATAAATTTCGAATTTTTATACGCGCTAGCGCCGTTTATCCCCATTTCTTGGATATCGCTAGCCTTCACCCAGCCCCACACGCCGTCATTTTGCACGAACGCCCAGACGCCGTCTTTGCTAAAATGCGAGATAAAAAGCGGGTATCCCACGCCAAGAGCCGAATTTGCCGCATAATCAAAAGGCTCGCCCTCGCCCGGCTCGCTAGGATCGCCGAAAATCGGCATATCGCTTGGGATATTTCGCAAAAGCGTGTTTTTTATGGTGATTGCTGGGATATTTACGCTACCAAGGGCTTTTTTGTTCGCATTTTCGTGCATGGCATCATACACAGCTTGCGGGTAGATGTTTCCCCCTAGATCAAAGTGCCTGCCCTTAGCGTAGTTTAGCCCCCAAAATGCGTCCTTTGGGCTAGCGGTGATTTTTTCAGCGTCCCAAACGCGAAAATACCTTTCCTTAAAATTCTCCCCGCTTGCCACGCTTTGGGCGCTCACAGGTGGCAAAATTTCCGCACTTTGCTCAAATTCCAATGCCAAAACCTCTGGATTTTCTGGGATAAATTTGGATTTTTGTGGCGCGTGTGAGGCACAACCAGCCAAAATCCACATAAATGTTATAAATATTAAAATTTGCCTTCTCAAAACTGCTACCTTTAAAAATTTTTGGCTATAATTTTGCCAAAAAACAGGATAAAATTTGATTAATTTCGTATCACAAAAGCTCAAATCACAAAATGTATTTATCACAGGCGGTGGCGGTGTAGGCAAAAGCTATGTCGTCAAAGGCGTCATCGAAGAGTTTCGCACTCACGGCAAAATCGTCATCGTGCTAGGCTCAACCGGCATTAGTGCCGTAGAAATCGGCGGTGTAACCTTGCATAGTTTTTTTAAATTTGGCATTAGCAAAAATTTTGAAGAACTCAAAAAATTAGACCGCTCGCAAAAAGCCAAAATAACCGAACTCAACAAAATTCTCTCAATTACTGATTTAATCGTGCTTGATGAAATTTCAATGGTCGGCGCTGATGTCTTTGAGATGATCGAATACCGCCTCGTAAAGTCCAAATTTAGCGGTCATTTGCTAGTAACGGGCGATTTTTATCAACTCCCGCCAGTCGTCAAAAAAGACGAGCTAAGTGCCAGCAAACAAGGCTCGCTTTTGCGTATGAGCGAGTATGCCTTTGGCACGCACGCATGGGAAGGGATGAAATTTTTCTACATAGAAATGCTAGGTTCTAAGCGCACGGACGATGAGAGTTTGTATGAAATTTTATCGCAAATCAGGCTTGGCAAAATTAGCGAAAATTTAGCCAAATTTTTGGCGAATTTAATCACTCCGCGTGAGAGTTTAGACGATAATGCGACCATAATCTCTGGGCGAAATGCCGAGGTCGATGCGATAAACGAAGCTAGGCTAGCCGCGCTAGATTCGAGGCTGTATCTGTGCGAGGGGCTGTGCGAAATCCACGAAAACTCTTACGATGATAATAAAATTTCAAAATGGCTAAATTCGCTAAATTTGAGCCAATCCCTGCGCCTAAAAGTCGGCGCAAAAGTGCTTTTTACGATGAATAAATCAGGCGAGTTTTACAACGGCGAAAGTGGCGTGGTAGAAAATATCGAGCTAAACGGCTTTGGCGAAATTGAATCTATCGTAGTGCGCAAAAAATCAGGCGCCTTCGTGCGAGTCGAGCGCGCGGGGTATGATTACAGCGAGATTAGAGCGGACGAGGACGAGGCGAGCGATTTTTTAATCGCGCGGTATTATCAATTCCCGCTAAAACTTGCCTACGCGATCACAATCCACAAATCCCAAGGCATGAGTATCGAAAACCTAGCCTGCGATATAGATAGGATTTTTGCCAACGGCCAACTCTATGTCGCGCTCTCACGCGCCACGAGCCTAAATGGCTTAAAAATCCTCTACACGCGCAAAGAAGGGCTTTACGCCTACCTTTCGCGCATAGTCAAAATCGACAAAGCCGTGGTGAAATTTTACGAAGAAAATGAATTTTTTAAAATTTATAATCAAATCGTCTAAAATGCAAAAAATAACCAAAATTTGCATTAATTTCTCATTGCAAGAGCATACAAGGAATTTCGTGGAAAAATATAAATTTGCAAATTTATACTTTTTCAAACGCTACTTGTTTGATTATTTTAAGCTTTTTAAGAAAATTTTCAATTTATACCTTGCGTATAACAAAATAGCAAAATTTGCGTGTAAAAAACATTTGAATTTAAATTTAAAACCCAAAAATTTATTTTTGTAAATTTGCTTTTTTATCTTTTTTAATTCATTTGAATAAGTTTTTACAAATTTTATATCGCTTTTTATGTCGTTGTTTTTTCTTGCATACAAAAGCAATAATATAAGCCTATTAGCCTTAAAATAGTATGCTTCGTCCAATAAGTCTATATCTTTGTCTTTTACATATTTTATAAATCGATCGCAAACTACCAAAAGCGTTCGGTGTCTTTCATCAAAACTAGAACGCATAACAGAAGTATCGGAAACTCTGTAATTATAAGTTTTTTTGTTTCCAAAAACGATTTTTTTTGAATTTAAAATAACCTTATAGATAAAGCTAAAATCTTCTCCAACCTTTTCATCTGGCAAATATCTTATATCTTTTAAAATATCTCTTCTAAAAAGCTTGTTACAGTTGCTCCAACCAAACCAATTCTCTTTTTCGTATAAAATATATTTAAAAGCAGAAATTGCGTCTAACTCTTTTTTGCTAAAATTTAGCCCGTCTGTTTCAAGTGGCATACAAACTATATCGATATTTTCATCGAATAAATTTAGCATATTTGCGATATGCTCTTTATCAATCATATCATCACTATCTACAAAGGTCACAAACTCGCCAGTTGCAATATCCAGCCCACTGTTTCGTGCCACACTAACACCGCCATTTTTTTGATGAAGCACCTTGATACGGCTATCTTGCAAGGCAAATTTATCGCAAATCTCAAAGCTTTTATCCATGCTTCCGTCATCGACTAAAATAATTTCTAAATTTTTATACGATTGATTTGTAACAGAATTTAGGCACTCATATAAATATTGTTCGGCATTATAAACTGGGATTATCACAGAAATCACTCTATTTTCAATCATTTAAATGACCTTTTTAAATTTTGTTTTATCTCGTTTTATTAAATTATCATTTTACTTTTAAAAAACAGCACTGCAAAGTGGGCATTCTCGCCCACCACGATAGACTAAATTTAAAATTTCAATTACAAAAGCCCAGCTTCTTCTTTTAGGTGTTTGGCGTAGCGCTCGCGAATTAGCGGGGTAAATTTGCCGATTTTGCCGCCATTTATCGGCTTGCCGTCAGCTTTGATGACAGGGATTGCCATCAAAGAAGCTGCGCTGATGAAAACCTCGTCCGCGCCATAGACTTCCTCCATGCTAAACGCCCTTTGCTCGACTTTTAGCCCAAGCTCGCCCGCAAAGCCCAAAATCACCTTGCGTCTAATGCCCGGCAAAATGTCGTGCGATAGCGGCCTGGTAATCAAAACGCCGTCTTTTATGATAAACGCGCTCGAACTCGAACACTCAGTCACCAAGCCGTCTTCTACCAAAAAGCACTCGAAAGCCCCAGCCTTGTGCGCTAGGTGCTTTGAGATACACTGCGCTAGAAGCGAGATTGATTTGATATCGCGTCTATGCCAGCGAATCTCAGGCAGGCTTACGATTTCGATACCTTTGGTGCCAAGGGGATTATCGAAAATCACTTTCGAAAAGGCATAGGCAAACACAGTCGGCTTCGTATCAGTATAATCGAAATCCCTAAACGCCGCACCACGCGTGATTTGCGTATAAACAACGCCCTCTTTGACGCCGTTTTTGGCGATGACTTCGTTTAAAAACGCCTCGTATTCTTCGTGAGTATATGGGATTTTAAGCTCGATTTGTGCGACAGAATTTTCAAATCTCTCCCAGAAATCGGCTTTATCGCAAATTTTGCCATTTACCACAGGTGCTGCCTCATAAATGCCGTCCCCTAGCATGAAACCGCGGTCAAATGGGCTTATCGCAGCGTCTTTGGCACGCACGATTTCGCCATTGATATAGACAAAATCATCGTTATTCATATTGGCTATCTCAAACATTACGCTCTCCTTAAATTTAAAAGGTGATTTTATCTTATAAAAATTAAAATTCAGATATAATGGCGCCAAATTTGACAAGGAAAAAAGATGAATAAAAACTGCAAAGACAAAATTTTAAATATTATGTTTCATATCTCGGATAAACCTGTGCTTTTCCGCGATTTATTGGAGGCAAACGCTGAGTTTAACGACGGTATGCTAGTCGATCCCGCTAAGCTAAATTTCAGATTTAATTATGGTCGCTCGTATGCGATTTTTGGGACATTTGCCTTTGTTTTCGTGATGTTTGCCATAGGCATTACTCACCTGCTTTTTACCAAAATCGACTTTCACTTTTCCATACTTTTTACCATTTTGCTGACCTCTGCTGTCTTTATCGGATTTGACTGTTTTAAGGCATGGGGGCGCAAGGAAATCACTAAAAATTTAATCCAAAAAGCTTGGGCAAATCACTTTTTGTATTTTCCATACGAAAAATACTCCAAACCTGTCGAAAAAATCTACAACGAAGCCCTTAAAAACGATATTGCCAAACGAGATTTAGAACAATATGTCCTAAATAAAATAGTCGAAATCAACCCAGAAGAATAAAATTTTAAAATTTGAGATATTTTGATATATTGACAATTATCGAAATGTATGATAAAATCTCGCGATTTTAAAAAAGGTAAAAAATGAAAATTGATGTAATTGAAATTTGCAAAGCACTAAACAACGAAACTAGACTAAATATCCTTAACTGGCTCAAAAACCCTGACGCGAATTTCCCACCACAAGGCAGTTCGCTTGGCGAAGTAGTCGATCTAAAAGGTGGCGTGTGCGTCAGCAGTATCCAAGAAAAGGCAGGTCTGTCGCCCTCTACCGTGTCAAACTACCTCGATATGCTCCAAAGAGCCGGGCTTTTGCTCTGCGAAAGACACGGCAAATGGACATATTATCGCAGAAACGAAGAGGCGATAAAAGAGCTAGCTAGCTATATAATCAAAGAGTTGTAACCCAAATTTTATAAATTTTCAAATTTTACTTTTTTTAAATTTACATTTCGAAAATCATAAAAATATCGAATTTTAAAAATAAGGAGAAAAAATGAACTACAACGGCACAATCTACCGCCCGCCAGTGGAGGCAAACACCCTTTTGCTCCCAATTACCGAGGGTTGTTCGCACAACTCTTGCTCGTATTGCAATATGTATGCAAATGTGAAATTTCGTATGCTAAGCCTTGCACAGGTCGAGGAATTTCTATCCGAAATCGTCAAATTTCACGGCTCATACGCGAGGGAAGCGACGCGCATTTACCTAGTAGGCGGCGATCCATTTGCGCTAGGAACGAAAAAACTTTTAGCGCGAATCGAGCTAATCAAAAAATATTTGCCAAATATCAAAACTATCACAATGTATGCTAGGATCGATAACATCACCACCAAAAGCGATGAGGAATTAATCGCGCTAAAAGAGGCTGGCGTAGATGATTTATACATCGGCATAGAAAGCGGTCTTAACGCCGTAATGCGAAATTTAGGCAAAGGTTACGACGCAGATGATAGCAAAACTCAGTGCCTAAGGCTAAATAAAATCGGCATTTCACATTGTGATTTGCTTATGCTTGGCACGGCTGGGCGTGGCATGGCAAGCGAGTCTGCACGGGCAATGGCGAGGTTAGAAAACAAAATCAAACCAAGCAAAATTTTACTAAACACAATGACCGCGTTTAAAGATACGAAGCTAAATGAGCAAATTTTAAACGGCGAATTTATCCCAGCCAGCGAAAAAGAAATTTTAGAAGAAGAGCGCGAATTTATCGCAAATTTAGAGCTTGAAGGCACATATTTTTGGGCATTGCACCCATTTGATAGCGTGAGAATTGATGGCATGCTTAACACTCACAAAGAAAAAATGCTAAGCAAACTAGACTTTGCAATCAAAACTATCGGCGAGAAAAATTTAAACAGAGTATCGATTGACGGAAGATTATAAAGGAGATACCAAGCGTTTTTGGCGCACCAAAACGGATATTTTTGCAAGGCGCGGACGGCTTTGCGGCTAGTTACGATACGCTAATGAGAGTCGCCGAACTGCTTCACAAATATGTCCCAAGCGTGGAAAGTATCCACCGATACGCTAGAATAGATAATTTCTACGACAAAAGCGCCGAGCAGATTCGAAATTTAGCCGCCGCAGGGTTTGCCGACCCATACAAAGGAAAATTTGCTAGCTTACATTAAAGAATTTATGCAAAACAGCGATGAAAAGAAGCTTAGCCAGTATCGCAAAATGATAGTTAGGGCGTTTTGAAATTTAGGCAAATTTGCGTTTTTGCAAATTTGCCACGAATTTAAAATTCAAGCTCTCTTATGCTTTGCCCCATTTTGTTGTATTTTTTCTTAAATTCCAACGGATACTCGAATTCTAGGGGTGTCGCGCCGTTTTTGCCGATACTCACAAACCTGCCAAATGGCACGCCGTTTTCATCTACCACAGAGCAAATTAGGGTTTTGTTATCATCTGCGATTATACTTTTTATGATTTTTACGATCCCACCAGCTGGGGCGAAATACGCCGAAGTGCCAAGCAGGCTAACTACGCTTTTGCCACTATTTAGGGTATTTTGCGAGGCAGTGTTTAAATCGACAGGCGAAATTTTAGCATTTATCTCGTCCTTTAAAATCACCATTTCATCGTTGTGAGTGCCTACCACTGGGGCATTTAGAGCAGAAATTTTATCTCCGCTAAATTTCGCAATCTCAAATTTCAGCCTCGCGCTATCTAGCTCGCCAGCCATGCCGATAACGCGACTAGGCGCGAAATTGCTTGCTTTTTGCGCGCACAAAACCATTAAATCAAGCGGATTTGTTACGATGATGATTATCGCATTAGGGGCGAATTTAGCTGTGTTCCTCGCGCACTCGCTCACGATTTTGGCATTTGATTTAAGCAAATCTTCCCTGCTTTGCCCCGCTTTTCGCGTAAGCCCAGCCGTGATTACGACGATATCTGCCTCCTTTAAAAGCTCTGGCTCGCTTCCAGCGCGCACTTTCACATCGCACTCACAAAGGCTCGCTAAATGCGCCAAATCCAGCGCCTTACCGCGCGCTATGTTTTCTGCGATATCCACAAGCGCGATTTCGCTGATAGATTTGGCTAAATTTTCATTTACAATCACATTGTTTGCGACATTTGCGCCGATATTTCCAGCTCCGATTATTGCTATTTTCATTAAATTTCCTCTATGATTTTGTTTAAAATTTTGCTTGGGCGCATGATTTTTTGCATTTTGTCAAATTCCAGCATAAAATATCCGCCAAAATCCACGCTTTTGCCCTGCTCCGCGTTTAATTCATCTAAAATTTGTGCCTCGTTTTCGCTAAATTTTGCATAAATTTGCTCGAATTTTGGCTCGAATTTTGCCAATTCTTCCGCCCAAAATTTAGCCAAAAAATAGTGGCTGGCGCGAATATCATTTTGCCCTACTTCGCGGCTTGGGGATTTTGCTTCATTTAAATACCTAAAAATAGCCGCATTTAGCGCATTTGCTAGGGTTTTTGCTTTTTTGTTTTGCTCTTTTTGCGCTACAAATTCCAGCGCCTCACACAGTGCCATAAACTCGCCCAAACTATCCCAGCTAAGGTGATTTTGCTCTCTCATCATAGCCACTAAATCCGGCGCAGTCCCACCAGCACCCGTCTCAAACATCGCTCCACCCTCCAAAAGTGGCACGATTGAGAGCATTTTCGCGCTACTTCCAAGCTCCAAAATCGGGTATAAATCGGTCAAATAATCGCGCAAAATATTGCCCGTCGCGCTTATGACATTTTGCCCGCTTCGAATAATCTCGTTTGTCTTGATTACAGCTTCATACGGATCTAAAATTTCAAAATTTGCGCCCTTAAATTCGGCATTTTGAGCAATTTGGCTTAGCAAAATTTCTTTTATATTTCTATCGTGCGCCCTAGCCTCATCTAGCCAAAAAATCAGCCTCTCGCCACTGATTTTAGCGCGAGAAAACGCCAAATTTACCCAGTTTTTAATCGCTTTTTCTTTGGTTTGCGTCATGCGAAAAATATCGCCTTTTTGCAAATCATACGCAAAAACCACCTCGCCATTTTCGCTTACAACCTCGATACGCCCGTCATTTTCCATGATAAAGGTCTTATCGTGCGAGCCGTATTCTTCGGCTTTTTGCGCCATTAATCCCACATTTGCCACGGCTCCGATTTTAGCAGGGTCCAAAAACCCATGCGCCCTCAAATCCTCAATCATCGCCTCGTAAATTTTAGCGTAGCTTCTATCGGGAATCGCCGCCATTGCTTCGCGCATTTGCCCGCCTTTGGTGCGTAGCTTCCCGCCGTTTCGTATCATCGCAGGCATCGAAGCGTCGATTATCACCAAATTTGGCATATCGAAATTTGTCGTATTTTCGTCGATATGATAAATTTCGGGCAAATTCGCAAACGCTTCGTCAAATTTAGCCTTTATTTGGGCGAAATTTGGCGAATTTTTTATTTTCTCATATACCCCTTTTAGCCCGTCGTTTGCATTTATGCCTAATTTCGCAAATTCATCTTTAAATTCAGCGAAAACTCCCTTAAATAGCACGCTCACAAATCGTCCGAAAATCACAGGATCGCTTACTTTCATCATCGTAGCCTTCAAATGCGCGCTATATACAAGCCCGCTTTCTTTGGCTTTTTGCGCGCTAGCGGCGATAAAATTACCAAGCTCGCTCACGCTCATAAACGCGCTATCTACGACCTCGCCAGCTTCGATTTTCAGGGTTTTTAGGCAGGTTTTCTCTCCACTAGCGCAAGTGAAATTTATGCTTAAATTTGCACCATTAGCGAAAATTTTCGATTTCTCAGAAGCGTAAAAATCGCCCCCGCTCATGCTTGCCACGCAGGTTTGCTCGCTCCCGCTCCACTGGGCGCTCCACACAGGATTTGCCCTAGCGTAGTCTTTGACGCTTTTTGCGGCGCGTCTGTCTGAGTTGCCCTCGCGAAGGACTGGATTTACCGCGCTTCCTAGCACCTTTGCATAGCGGGCTTTGATAGATTTTTCCTCGTCGCTTTGTGCGTTATCAGGGTAGTTTGGCAAAGCATAACCCTTCGCTTGAAGCTCGCTAATGCAGGCTTTTAGCTGTGGAAGCGAGGCTGAAATATTTGGTAGTTTTATGATGTTTGCGTCATTACTTTTGGTCAAATTTGCCAAAAACGCCAAATCATCGCTAGTTTTTTGCTCCTCGCTTAGATACTCGCTAAAATTCGCCAAAACCCTGCTAGCAAGCGAAATATCAGCCGTTTTTACCTCGATATTTTCCGAGCGTAAAAACGCCCCAATTATCGGTAGTAGCGAGTGTGTGGCTATGGCTGGGGATTCGTCCGTGTAAGTGTAGTAAATCGCCATAATCTCTCCTTTTTGTTATTTTGCATTTCGTGCGGCTCTGACATTGCGCTCGTGCTCGGCCTGTGTTTTGGCAAAATCATGCAAGCCTGTTTTTTTATTTCGCATGAAATATAAAAATTCAGTGCTTGCTGGCGCAAAGACCGCTTTTATCGCGTTTGGCGAGACCACGCACACAGGCTCGTGTGGCAGGCCGTCGTTTAGGTATGTGTTGTAGTGGCTAGTATCGGTGCGGATACGCGCTGGCGTAACCCTAGTGTGCGAATACAGCCCGTAATTTAGCGTGCCGTCCATTTGAAGTCGCATACCGATTTTTAGGCGGTTTTCAATTACTGAGGCTACGATTGGCATTTCATCAGCGTTTGCGGCCTCTTTTTGGATAATCGAAGCCTTGATTAGCGCCTCTTTATAGGCTGTATCGTTGCAATCGGCGCAGTATTTTTCTCTAAATTCGGCGTGAAATTTATTCGCACTCGCGCTTAAAATTTTAATGATATTTTTTTCGTTTTCGTTTTTATTAATTTTATAGGTCTCAGGCACCAAAAATCCCTCATAAAACGGCGCAGTTGCGTTGTATTCGCTCTCTAAAATTTCAAAACTTAACGCACGGGATTTGGCTAAATTTTGCAAAAATACTATCGTGGTCTCGCCAGGAATTAGCTTGATTTCGTTCATCACAGGCTTTGCGTGAGCTAGCTCGTATAAAAATCTATATTTTGGTAAATTTTCCGCGCTAAGCTCCAATTCACCGGTTTTTGCGCCACCATAAAGCGAGAGAAGTCTAGCGTGAGTTTTGCCAAATCTCGCCCCAGTCCCCAGCGATGATAGGATTTTTACCGCGCTTCCTTGCCCTACTGCGACGATTTTTGGATTTTGCGCGCTTTGGTGAAAATCCCAGAAAATAACTGCTACGAAAATTAATAAAATTTCAACTACAAAAGATAAAAAACGGATAAGCCTGCCCAAAGATTGCATAATTTTCCTTAATCAAATTTTGCGAAATTATACGAAAATAAGCCCAAATTTTGCCTAAATTTTATATTATACGCACAAATTTATTTAGCCAAAAGTTTGGAGAGCGTGTGATACGAAATATAATCTACGGATTTTTTACCATTTTGCTTTTACTTTTTATGAGTGGAATTATCTTTATAAAAACAGGGGTAAAAATCGATAAATTTGAGAATAAATTCGTCAAAATCGAGGGATTTTTTTTAAAGCTTGAAAACAATCTAATCTTGCGCGTAAAAGATCTGCAAATCAACAAAAAAGAGCTCTCAGACGCAAATCCTACGCCAAAAACCCCAGCCGAACTTAGAGAAAAAAACGAAAAACTCATCGAATATAGCAAGAAATTTACCCTTGCGATGAAATTTTTCGAGGAGATTAATATCCAAAATTTGCACATTGGCGAGGATAAAATCGAGGTTTTATACCAAAATGATGTTTTTTTTATCGATACTCGCTATTTTCGCATAAACGCAGGCCTTAGCCAGCTTAGCAACGGCCTAAAAGTAAGCGTAAATGAAATCTCACTCAAAGATTTCAACGCCACGCTTAAAGGCGAGGCTAGCGCGAATTTCAAATCCAGCATTTATGATTTTAACGGCACATTTGCTTCGCATGAAATCTCAGGCGAAATTTCTGCGCTAAATATAGGCTCGAATTTAAATTTAGAGATTTCAAACGCCCATGCCACGAGCCTAAAACGCTTTATGGACGAGCTTGGCGCGCTCACAGGCCTCAATCCTCACGCCAAAGAGTGGATTTACGGGCTGGTCGTAGCGCAGAAATACTACATCGACACCCTAAAAATCGCCATTGATTTAGACGATCCCCACGCCGATGAGAAGCGCATTTTCGCAAGAGCCAGCGCGCAGGATTTAAATGTGAGTTTTGCTAGCACCGTTTCGCCAGTTATCGCTGATTGCGCTGATATCACGCTAGAAAACGGCACACTAGATATAGCTATCGGCAATCCGACCTTTAATGACATTAGCTTAGATGGCTCTGGGGTAAAAATCAAGCAAATTTTTAGCGGAGAGCCGATTGTCGCGCTTGATTTGCGCACCAAAGAAAATATCGGCAAGGATTTGATTGATATTTTGGCGTTTTATGGCATAAATGAGCCAGTGTATGTCAGCAAGGCCGAGCAAATCGACGCACGAGTGCTAATCGACATCGACCCAGTGCATGAAAACGCAGCCCTGGATGCAAATGTGAGCCTAAAAAACGGCGAAATTATGATTTCAAAGGCAAAATTTAAAAGCTCGCATGCTAGCGTGCATATCACGGAGAAAAAGCTTGATATCAAAAACTCAAATCTACAAAATGAAATTTTCAACGCCACGGCTGACGGGAGTATCGATTTTACCACGCGTAAGGCTAAATTTAGTGGCGAGATAAAAAGCTTTAATATCACGGCTGGGGATAATGAAATTTTAAAATTCTCAAATGTCAAAGACAATCTCACGCTCGATTTTAGCGGGACTGCGCCGATTTTGCACTCGCAGTTTTTGGGCGCGGATATGAGATTTGGCGATAAAATCGACATAAATGTAGCCCAGATAAAAGATCTAATAAATTTTTCAAAAACCCTCAAAACTATCGGAATCACGGGCGGTGATGCGCACATTAGCACGGCTGATTTTTCAAATTTCACAATCACTAGCAAAAATTTGAAATTTGACTTTGGTTTGATAGAAAAAAATGGCAGGTATTACAATAGCGATAGCCTAAATTTAAAGGTCGCAGGAAGCTCGCTAAATGGCGCTACGGGCAATGGCAAACTAAGTTTTAGCAGTGGCAAGGCTGGCACAAATATCACGCTCAAAGACCTCGATATCATGATAAATACTAGCGTCCAAACCAGCGAATTTAACTCAGGCTCGAATTCTGCGCGCTCGAAATTTAACTTTTCTGGCACAAATTCATCTGTGATTTTAACCGATATGAATAAAACTATCGACTTAGTGTCGTATTCGGGCTCGCTTTCTGGCAAGGATATGAGCCTAAATGCGAAATTCAAGCAAGGCGATTTTAAGCTAATTTTCAAAAAAAGCCTATTTCAAATTTTCGCGCAAAATATCAGTGGCAGGGAGCTGAATCAAATCATCGGCTCGCAAAGCTTCGATAGTGGAAATTTCACGCTCAAAGCCAGCGGAATCGATCCGAGAAACTATCGAGGGGAGATTTTGGTCGAAAATACATTTTTGAAAGATTATATCGTCTATCAAAAACTCCTTAGCTTCCTAAACTCCGTCCCTTCGCTTCTGGCTTTCAAAACGCCAGATTTTAATGACCGCGGATTTAGCGTGAAAAACGGCAAAATTTACTTCCGCCGCAGCGAGGATAAAATCTATCTAAACGCAATGCAGTTTGAGGGCACGAGCGCAGATATCGCAGGAAACGGCGAAGTAAATCTAAAATCAGGCGCGCTAAATATTGATTTAGAGCTGAAATATCTCAAAGACGCAAGCTCGATAATCTCGAAAATCCCGCTTTTAAATCAAATAATTTTAGGCGAGGATAAGACGATCTCGACTATCATCGAAATCCGAGGCACTATGAGCAAGCCGACCTACTCGACAGCCGTTACAACAGATGTTTTAAAAACCCCATATAATCTCATCAAAAACACGCTAATGTTGCCATTTGTGATTTTTAAGGACGAGAAATGAAACAACCCCTAGACGCCAAAGAAAATTTCGCCTCTTCGCTACTTTTTTGGATGGCCAAATTCGTCAGGTATAAGCTAAGCTCGCTTTCAAACAAAGAGCTTAAAAACGAGGAGCTGTTTAGCAAAACCATAATGGCACTAGCCAAAAATGTCCCAAATATCGAAGTTCTCTCAACCCTAGCCAAAGACGCCAGAAATGCAGGGCTAACGGGCATTAATACATATTTCAACCCGCTTTTTAAGCTCTATAATGCGCTTTTATCCTACGAGCTAGAAAGCATGAAAAATATCGACGAAGAGCTTTTAAGCGAGGTTTTGGCCTCTATCACGGGAGGGCTAAGCGATGCGAGCAAAAAAAACTACCGAATCGCCGTGATAAACTTTTTTGGCTTCATCGACCGCCAAAACGAAACTAATGGCGCCTCGCACAACTACGGAATAGAGCTTAAAAGCTGGGGCGGCGTGAGCGGAAATCGTGGCGTGAAACTGCCTGAATTTCTAAGCGAAGATGAAATTTCAAAATTTATCGGCGCGATAAATAGCGCAGATTTTAAGAAATTCACCCATAGAAATCGCCTTATTTTAAAGGTGATTATCTACACAGGAATCCGCGTCGGAGAGGCGATAAACCTGCGCCGCAAGGATATCAGCGAGGACGGAGATTTGTATGTATTGCGGATACGAGGCAAGGGAAATAAATACCGCGTCGTAATGATAAAAAAACGCCTTATCCAGGGCGATTTGGACGCATTGGAAACGAATTTTGCAAACAAAGATGATTATGTCTTTACCAACAAAAAAGGCTCGGCGCTCACTCAGGCTTATATCAGCAGAATCGTAGAAAAACTGCTTTTAAGCGTAGGAATTCGCAAGAAAAAAAACGGCGCGCACATGTTGCGTCACACCTTTGCGACCATGCTTTACAAGCGCGAAAAAGATTTGGTGCTAGTCCAAGAAGCCCTAGGGCATGCGAGCCTGAATACCTCGCGCATTTACACGCATTTCGATAATGAAAAACTCCGCCTAGCCGCAATGGTAGCGGAGGATTTCTCTGGTGAGTAAAATTTGGCGTGAAATTTGTGGAATTTGAGCGTGAAATTTTGAAAATTTTGTGATTTGTCATTGCGAGGCGACGCAGTCGCCGTGGCAATCTACGAGCCAAAAATTTCGGCGCAGTATTTTTGCAAAATATTAAAATTTAGCCCAAATTCAAAAAATCGCTCAACGCTAAATTTATACGGAATTTTGAATTTAAAATTTACTAGATTTCTTTGTCAGCACCAAAACAGCTCCTCGCAATGACACGGAATTTGCGTTTTGGTGATTTAAACTCGTAGATTGCTTCGCTTTCTACGAAAACTCGCAATGACAAATCAGGCAAATTTTTCGCTATCACCCGCTCATAATGACAAAAAAATCAAAAATTCAAGCCCAAATTTTACTTGAAATTTTGCGCAAAATTTATCATAAAATTTATCATAAAATTTCACGCAAATTTCAAACAAAAAGCCAAATTTGACCCAAATTTCAGTCTAAAAGCCTGTCAAATTTGATTTTATAAATTTTATTTAGGATTGTTTGGATATCGCCAAGCGCGCTTTTGTAGCTCTCGATTTTCAAAAAATCGTCATAAACGCTAAATTTCGCATACAAGTCGTAAAAATTCTCGCCACTTCTATTTGTGATATTTTTCAGCGTCTCTTTGTGCTTTTCTAGCAGTGTCGAAATCTGCCCCGCAACCTCGAATTTAGAGCGTTTCATAAGCTCGCTATCTAAATTTTCGTCTTTGGCTTTTTCGGCTGTTTTGGCGGTGTTTATGTTCCACTGCTGGTTTCGCACATCTACACTCGCAACCCTTCTAGTGTGGTCAGCGTCAAGGTCGATTTTAGTCGGCGCATGGTATTCATCGACGCTGAAATCTTGGCCATTTAGCATGATATCGACGAGGCAAAACATAGTCTCTTTATCATTTGCGATATGCAAAACCTCGATGAGATTGTCGCTAGCGTCGTAAGCTGAGGCATAGACGAAATGAAACTCCACATCTTTTCGTCCGATTCTGGTTTTGGTATGGCATACGCCCTGATACAGCCTCGGCGCCTTGTCGCCGTAAAACCTAATGCGCCCCGCGCTGAATTTCAAAAATATATCGCCAACATCGCCAAAAAGCACATGGCCGGCTCTGAAAGTATCGACTTTGAGATTCGATAGCGAAATATTGTAGCGTTTGATACGATCGAAATTTTCATTTGCCACGCACATATCGCAGATTTCTTTGTTTCTGCCCGCCCAAAATGTCAAAATATCCTCGTTTATAAACAGCTCGCTTGCAACCACGCTATCAATCATTTTCCGCCCTTTGTAAAAAAAATAAAGTTTATATTGTATCCCCCCCCTTAAAATGGGCTAAAATTTGGAAAATTTGCGAGGAAATTTGAAAATTTTTATTGTTTTTTGTCGCGAAATAATCTTTAAAGGAAATTAATCTTAATTTTAACTTAAAGCAAATTTTTTTAACCAAGAAGTTTTTCACTACGCTCAAACTGCTGGTTTTAGGCGCTCCTTAAATTTGTTTTTGCTATAATCTTTAAGTTTAAATACGCAAGAAAATACGGTTTTAGGCGCTCCTTAAATTTGTTTTTGCTATAATAAAATAATTAAGCTATTTTATGATATTTTAGTTTTAGGCGCTCCTTAAATTTGTTTTTGCTATAATGTGGAACAAGACACACTGAAAAAGATTTAGGTTTTAGGCACTCCTTAAATTTGTTTTTGCTATAATATTGTAATTGGTGTAATTTGCAAGAGTAGTGTTTTAGGCACTCCTTAAATTTGTTTTTGCTATAATATACCCTTAGCAAAATCTGATTTTAAGGGATAAAACGAAAATTTTTATAGCAAAATATCAAAAAATAGGCTATAAAACACAAGACAAATTTAACGAGCGCCTAAAATAAGGGAGTTTTCGGTCTCCCGCAGGGTTTAAATCCCTTAGAAAAACCGAATTTTTTATTTTGGCAAATTTATAAAATTTGCCAAATTTTCTTTCTTTTACAACGCAAATTTAAAAATCTTCCAAATCATCAAAAAGCGTAAGTTGTTTTGGCTTTGATTTTTTCATCTGTTCGTCGTCTTCGCCTAGCAAAAGTTGCATTTTGTCAAACTGCTTTTCGGTAATGATAAGTGAGCGAATATTCCCTTTTGGCGGAAGTATTTTTTTGAGGCGTTCGACAGCCGAATTCGCTGCTGTTAGCCCACGCACAACCCGCATATATACAGAAAACTGCATCATAAAAAAGCCTTGTTTTAGCAAGTTGTTGCGAAATTTACTCGCCTTTTTTCGCTCGTCTTTTGTAGCGACTGGCACATCAAACATAACCAAAACTCTCATAAAATTTTCCATTTACAACCCGGCAAATTCTAGCTCGCAAATGCCACTCATAAGGCTATTTTTGTAGCTTTGCACGGTTTTAGCAATAGCCATAGCAAGGCTAAATTTCTTACCGTTTATTTTCGTAGAAACTTCTAAAATTTCAGCCAAATTCGCCTTATCTTTTACGCTCAAAAATGTATCTTTGCTCTCATCAAAGAGCTTCAAAACAAGCTCATCGCCAAAGGGACGATAGGGCTCCATTAAATCATCCGCTAGGTTGAAATTGTTAAAAATATTATCGTGTCCCACGCCAAAAATCGGCAAAAGACCACTTGCGACGATATTTCGCACCACGCACGAGCGGATTATCGCATAGACATAATTAAGGGCTGAATTTATCCAAATCGGCTCATCACGGCTAAATTCAGCCCCAAAAAGCGTTTTAAAATACTTTGCCGCCGCAATTCCTTCGCAGTTTTTAGCGTCAGCTAAAACAACTTTTTTGCTTAAATTTATTAGCTCTTCGCTTACACTTTTATCAAATTTAGCTGCCAAATTTGCTTGATTTATGATTTTCGTTTTTATTATGCTCTGCCATAAAATCGCCTTGTGTTGCTTAGTTTGGGCAATTTGCGATTTTATGACGGCATTAGCTTGATAATGCGTAAGATAGGGCATAAAAACGCCGTTTGGCGAGTGCGAAGCGTCGCAACACAAAAGGACGATTTTATGCTCCGCCAAAGCACTAAGCAGTGCCGAAGTTAGCGTGATAGCGGGGCTTTCTAAAATGATAGTGTGTATATCGGCTAGTGGCACACTTACGCTATCTTTTTCTGGTCGCTCAACGAGCAAATTCGCATTTTTTAAGCTGAGTTTTGCCTGAGCGCCTATCATCAAACTTCTAAAACTCTCATCAAACCCTGCCATAATCTAGCCTTTGTTTGGGAATTTTGGCGATGATTTTAGCTTTACGCCTTGTCTTGGTTCAAATTTACATGCGCTTATTTCTCCAAGTGGCGAGACTTTCATTTTTTCAAAAATTTGCAAACCTTGAATTCCAAGACTAGGCTGTTCGACTTTATCTTTTTTTGATATATCGCCGTAAATTTTAATCTCATCGCTTGTTAAATCGGCTTTGTTGTTACTATGTTTTGCTACTCGAATTTGAGCCGTCGTAATTCCAAATCCTTCATAATAGCACAAAATAGGATTTTCCATACCGCTTTTTTGCACAGCGATTAAATCATTTGGAAAGAGTGAAAATTTAAACTCATAGTTTTCGTCCATTTCTAGCCAATCTTTCATAACGCCATTTTTATCTTTGCCTTGCACTGCGGCACGATTTGGCAAAACTCCAAGAGCAAAATCCATAGCATAAATCGGCACTCCGTAAAATTTGCCCGTTTGCTTGTGAGCAAAAATATCCACTCGTGGCATACTATCATTTTTTACAAAACCACCATTTTTAAGCCGGATAATTCGCCTTGTTTTAAGCGCCATTTCAAATCCAGCTTCACTTTTATACTCTTTGATCATCTGCTCTTTTGAGGCGACGGTTTCTAAATGTAACGCCCCTGTAACCTTTTTTCGTGGTGGTTTGGAAACGAAAATTTTACTAAGTGCCTTTTCAACATTTTTTCTAAAATTTTTCTAAATAAATAAAATCATCAAGGCGAAGTTTTTTCTTTGTTCGCTCATCTTTATCGAGCCTATTTTGCAAAATTTCTTTATATTTTTCTTTGTCAAATTCGCCAAATTCATCTTTTGAACTCTCTAAAAGTTTTTTGGTTTCGATATGGCTCATAAATTCATTAAACGCTTTATTCATTTTTTCGTTGCAAAGTGCGACTATAAGGGCATCTTGTGCGTGGTGCAAATGAGTGTTGCGATTTTTTTCTTCAAGCCCTAAAAATCTACGAAGCGGTGTAGTAAAACCGCCGTTTATCGAATAAACATGGCGAGAATTTTCAGATTTTAACGGCAAAAATTTCAGATAATCTTTCGTATAGTTCATAATAAGGCGATTTAAATAAGAAGTATCGTTTAAGTTGCTCGCACGAAAACCCTGCTCACGGCTTTTAAAATCACTGTTTAAAAGCTTTTTAAATTTGGCTGGATTTGCCTTTTTGTAGTGAATTTCGGCAAAATTTTTGATAAATTCCCATTTTGGCGTATTTCCCCAGCACTCAAAAGGCGTGCGGTTTTTCTTCTCTTGATTTTGCGAAATAAAAACCAAAACTTTATTACTCTGGCTATCGTCAAAACTCCTAGAATACGGCAAAATATGATCAACTTCAAGCCTTTTGGGATCTAATAAATCTTCACGCGTGATTTTTTCTCCGCTGTAAGCGCAAAACTCATTTTGCTCGATGAAAAGCTTCATTTTTAGGATATTTGCGCTATTTATTTCAAGTCCATATTGTTCTAGACGATTTTTCGCGGCTTCGTTTTTGGCAAAATTTTCGTTTTGTTTTTTTATCGCTTCGTTTCTGCTAGCGAAATTTTTACCGACTTCGCGCGTAAGCTCAAAATAAATTTGATGAACCAGCCCGTGCTTTTTGATAATAGAATTTAAAACTTTTCGATATTCGCTCACAGCCCTTGCTACGACCGGATTTGTCAGACTTGCTCCGTGTGGCGTGTCGCAAAGCGGTGGTAAATTTTCGCTTTTTTCACGAATTTTTAGAGTTAAATTTGCTTCTTTACACGCCTCGTCATATCGTTTGCCACTCATCATCAAAGGCAAAATTTGCCTTAACGCTTTTTCGCTTAGCTCGATATTTGTGCTAAATTTTAGTTTTAAAAGCTCGTTTATTTGCTCGTCATCAAATTCATACTTACTAAGAGCGATTTTAAGGCTGTCAAAATCCTTTTTATAGGTGCAAATTCGTGCAATATCATTAAATTTATCATTAAAAACATCGCAAAATTCACCACCAAATTTTTCAGAGCAAATTTGAGTAAATTTTTTATATTTTTTAAAATCTATAAAAATATCGCTTAAATCATCTTTTTTTGAGCCTTTAATTTTGTAATTTTGCAAATTCAGTGCTTTTGCCAAATCTTTATATTTAAATTCGCCTTTTGATTTTGCAAGATTTAAAATTTCTATAATTTTTTCTTGTTGCAAAATTTCGCCTGTGTCTTTGTAGATATTTATAAGCGTATTTATAATCTTAGTTAAAGCGATAAATTCTTGTGCCAATGGCGTAAATTTTGCCACTCTTTTTTCTTTTTCGTAAAAAATACATTTGCCAACTTTATTTTCAAAGTCTTTTAATGGACGAGAGTAAAAGACCTTTTGTATGAGATTTTGTGCAAAATTTTCGCTAAATTTATAGCCGAATTCGGCTTGTTTTTCTAAAATTAGCGTAAGTTCTTCTTTGTTTAGACTTTGTGGAATTGAATTTTCATAATTCCCCGCTCCGTCTTTGTCGCGGTTACGAATACTTGAAATTTCCTTTTTTTTCAAAATCGTTTAAAAGCATATTAGAAGCTGTTTTAAAACCACGCTCAGTAAATTTTTTATTTTTTGAAATAGCACCTAAGACTTTTTTACTATCTGCGTCATCACTATCGCCAAAATACCGCAAATCATCATATCCGCGGTGTTTTGCGATATGTAAAATCACTCTTGCAAGTTCAAATTTATCTAGTTTTCGCTCCAACGCAAATTTGCGAAGTTGCCACGGATTTAACGTGTTTTTATCAGTAGCGAAAATCTTCGGCAAATTTTCGCCCTGCATAATAAAATCGTTAAATTTAATATCAAATTCTTTGCAAAGTAGCCTTTTGACAGCATTTAATCTTGCTTTTCGCCTTGCAAGACGACGCCTTGCGCTTCTTGCCTCGCGCCTAGGCAAAGCAAGAGACGAACCATCTTTTGGATTTTCAGCTTTTTCAAAAATTCTCACACCACAATCAATAATCTCAAATTCATTATCGCTTTCGCCTGTATCAACTAGCGCCCAGCCGATACTTGAAATCCCAATGTCAAAACCGATTTTACGCATTTTTTATCCTTTGTAAAATTCAAAAAAGCAAATTTTACAACAAATTTAATTAAAAATAAAAAAAATAAGCATAAAAAAAGCGCATCTAGCGGGGCTAGACGCGCTTTAAGACAAAATAAAAACTGAAATTATTTATCTCTTAAACCAAGTTCTGCAACTAGTTTTGAATATGTAGCGTAATCTTTGTTTTTTAGATATTTCATCATTCTTTTTCTTTGACCTACGATTTTAAGTAGTCCAAGGCGAGATGAGAAATCTTTTGGATTTGCTTTGATATGATCTGTAAGATATGCAATCTTTGCAGAAAGTAGCGCGATTTGCACCTCTGCTGAACCTGTATCTTTCTCTTTTCTAGCGAATTTCGCAACTATTTGTGCTTTTTGAGCCGTGTCTAAAGCCATAATGACCTCCTGATCGGTGAAATAAAATAAGCGGTAATTATACTAAATTTACCTAAATTTTTGCTTTTTTTGGGTAAAATAGTCGGATTTATCAAAAAAGGAGAGAAAATGCTCTTTACAAAAGCGTCAGAATACGCCCTACTTGCGATGATTTGCATAGCTCAAAATCAAAATAGCGAGTCTGTGGATGTCGATACGATATCTGAAAAACTTCAAATTTCACGCAGTTTTTTAGCCAAAATTTTGCAAAGCCTAGCTAGAAGCAAGCTTTTAAACTCATTTAAAGGTGCCAAAGGCGGATTTAGTCTAGCCAAAAAACCTAGCGAAATCACCCTACTTGAAATCATTACAAGCGCCGAAAAACGCAAAGCTTCGATTTTTGATTGCACACAAGAAGGCACCAAAGGCTGCCCAAACGGACGGGCTTTGTGTCGCGTAAATCTCATGTTTAACGAGCTTCAAGACAAAGTCGATGAGTATATGCAAAATGTCACCTTGCAAGACATTATCAAAAAAGAGCGTTAATGAAAATTTACCACCTAAGCCACACCGATTTAGACGGATACTCTGCCCAGCTCGTAGTCGCGCACTACCTTAGTGGCGTGGAGTTTTTTAACGCAAATTATGGCAAAGAAATCGTCGAAAAATTTGACCAAATTTTGGGCAAAATCGATGAAAATTTGCAAACTAACCCAGACGCAAAATCACTTGTTTTGATAACTGATCTAAATTTGCTCCCCGCTCAGTGCGAGAAATTTCAAACACAATTAGCGCAAAAAAACGCCAAAATTTTCTTGCTCGATCATCACCAAAGTGGCGCAGAGTGCGCACAGAAGCACCCTTGGTATCTACTAGATAATTCTCGCTGCGCTACCAAAATCACCTATGATTTTTTCAGCGCGATTTTTGGCGAGGACGAAGAGCTAGCGAAATTTGTCAAGGTCGTAAATGCAGTCGATATCTGGCTAAAAGATGAGAGCGAATTCGAGCTTGGCAAGGTTTGCCTTGGTATGGTTTCAAATGCAAAAGAGATCAACAAAATCATGTTTGAAGAGCAAAGCAGAGAGTATATAAATTTTTTGCTAAATAAAATTTTTGAATTTCAAAATTTAAATGAGCCTCACATAGCCCTAGATGACGCGCTTCACGCTATCAAAAAAAGCTTTTTTAATAGTGAGCGAAACGACACGCTAAGCAACCTAATCTCAGATTATGTCGTAACTCTTCTTGGCGCACAAAAAGAGAGATTTAGTATCGAATACGAGGGCTTTAAGGGCATTTTGACCTATAATATCGGCAATGTCAGCGTCATCGGAAACGATTTTTTGGTCAAAAACCCAGATATTGATTTTTTCATCGATGTAACCTCGAAAAAAACGCTAAGTTTTCGCGCAAACGGCAAAGTCGATGTGAGTGCAATGGCGAAAAATCTACTTGGCGGTGGCGGACACGCGAACGCTAGTGGCGGGATTTTCATCGGTTTTAAAGACGCGAATTCATACGAAGCGATAAAGTCCCAAATCGAACAACTCATAAATTTAAAAACCCAAAAGGCAGACAATGAAATCTGAAAACGAAAATTTAAGCAACGATGATTTAATCTACGAGCTAAATATCACACTCGAAGCCATGCTAATCTACGCTGGCGTCAGACGCGACAAACTCCAAGTCGCCGCGCAAGCCTATATCGAAAATATCGACGCTGTTTTGCAAAACTCAGACGCACAGGGTGCAGACGAGCCAATCGCTGTGGTTGAGTTTTTGCGCGCAAACAAACCTGAATTATTTAATTAAAATTTTAAAAAATTTATTGGAGGGAGATTTTATGAAAAAATTTTTAGTTTTAGCATTTGTAATGCTTTTTTCGACACACGCTTTCGCAGCGGATAAAAAATACCGCTTGCGCCTAGCTAGCACCTGGGAAAGCACCATGCCTGTCCTTGGCGACGCGGCTAATGAGTTTAAAAAATACGCCGAAGAGCTAAGTGGCGGACGATTGGAAATCCGTATCGACACTCCGTCAAAGCACAAAGCCAGCTTTGGTGTTTTTGATTTTGTCAAAAGCGGTCAGTATGATTTAGGCTATACTTCGCTGTATTACTACAAAGGCAAGGACGCAAAGACCATGCTATGGACTGCCGTGCCGTTTGGTATGACTACTGATGAGCAACACGCTTGGTATTATTATGGTGGCGGAAAAGAGCTAAATGATAAAATGTTTAGCGCGTATGGCATGAAGACATTTCTAATGGGCTCAACCGGCATGCAAATGGGCGGTTGGTTCAAAAAAGAGATCAACTCGTTAGCTGATTTGCAAGGCATTAAATTTAGAATTCCTGGCTTTGGTGGCGAGGTAATGAGCAAATTAGGCGCTACGATAAACACTGTCCCAACTGGCGAGCTATTTATGGCGCTAGAAATGGGCACAATCGACGCTGTGGAGTGGGTAAGCCCGGTGTATGATATGCCTCTTGGCTTCCACAAAGTGGCGAACTACTACTACACAGGCTGGCAAGAACCAGCTGGGGATTGCCAAATTTTGGTGAATTTAAAGGCTTTCGAGAAGCTTCCTGCTGATTTGCAAGCTATCATCGAAGCAGCAACACGCCTAGCTGGCGAAAATTTCCAAAACAAGGGCTTTTATGAGAATTCTAAAATTTGGGCAGAGCTTAAAGCGCAGTTTCCAAATGTGCAAGTCCGCAATTTCCCAGCCGATGTAGTCGAAAAACTAAAAAGCGCGACAAATGAAATTTTAGATGAAGAAAGCGCGAAAGATCCGCTTTTCAAAGAGATTTTAGATAGCCAAAGAGCCTTTTTAAAAATCGGCCGCGAGTGGAACAAAATCAGCACAAACGCCTATATCAACAACACTTCAAGCGATTCAAATACTTCAAATTAATTTGTAGGGCAAGCTTGCCCTACTTTTAAATTTTAATTTTGTGGCAGTTTGCAACGATTCAAAAAATAGCACGCAGGACAAAATCCACTTACCCCCACGACAAACGGCACTAGCCCCACTGCGCCCCACCAGCTGTGATAAAACGCCCCGACTACCATGATTATCGCGCCGATTACTATGCGAATCATACGGCTTTTTATGCTTTGCATACTCTCTCCTTTTTTCTAAATTTTACGAATTTGACGCGATTATAGCATTTTAAGAGCGCTCTCATAGTGATAAAATCACCGAAAATTTGTCAAATTTAAAAATTTTCGTGGCTAAATTTGACACAAAAGTGTCTGAAATTTTGAGTAAAATCCAATCGAAATTTAAAAGAAAGGATAGAAAATGCGAAATTCAGGCGTGCCATTTGAGATTAGCGAAAAGTTCAGACTTTGGGTTTTAAGGACGATAGCCTATATCAACGAATACAAAATGTTCGACAAAGAAGAGGAAATCGAGTATGATTTCGAAGGCTCACAAAACAAAGTTGATAAAAATTTCATCAAATCCGAGCTTAGTAAATATGAAAACAAAAATTTAAAAACCTATAAAATTTTAGATGACAACCTAAATTTCATTTGCAAATTTTTAAATCTAAACCAGACCGAGCGCGATATACTCGAATTTTCGATATGCGTTCGCGTATTTGACAATCACAACTTTTTTAGAGGGTGCAGATACACAGATAAAATCACTAGCGCAAATCTACACTACGCTATCGCAACAATCTTAAATTTAGACCAAGACGCCGTAAGAAAGGCACTGGATAGAAAATCAAATTTGATGAGTAGCTATATTTTTAATAAACTGTGCCACAACAACTACAAACCCAGCATAGACGAAATACTTGACTACGCCGATGAGAATTTCCCATACAAAATGGTCGAAAGTGGCACAGATATTGAGTATTTGTTTTCATACTATTTGCGCAAATGTGGCGATTGCGAGCTAAATTTTAGCGATTACGACTATCTCAAAATCGATGAAGATAGCCTAAAAAGCTTCGTATCGCGTGGGCTAAAAGGCACAAATATCTTGCTTTATGGCGAGCCGGGCACTGGCAAGACAGAATTTGTCAAAATGTTTGCCAAAAGCGTAGGCAAAAGCCTATACGAAATCCCATATTGCGATGACGATGACTTTCGCTCCGAAAAGGGCGACGCTAGATTTCGCAAGATTAAATTCACAGACAAAATTCTAAAATCGCACGAGGCTTTGATAATGTTCGATGAAGTCGAGGATGTATTTAAAAGCAACGATATCTCCAAAGCCATGATAAATCGCACGCTAGAATCCAACGCCGTGCCGACATTTTGGGTTACAAATAACATAGAGTGCATGGATAATGCCTATATTAGGCGATTTGATATGGTGATTGAGTTTTCTTTGCCGCCAAAGCGCAAAAGGCTCGAAATTATCCAAAAATACGCCCAAAACCATATTTGCGAGCGCACAGCCAAAAAACTAGCCAAAATCCCCCAAATCTCGCCTGCGCTGATTTCTGGCGCAACAAAAGTCGTTTCAAATATCCAGAACGGAGATAAAGATGAAATTTTCAAAAATCTCATTTTTGGAAATTTAAAGGCGCAGTTTGGCGAAAATTTCGGCACAAAAAAGAAAAAACAAAAAATCAAAATTTCGCCAAATTATGACATAGCCTGTGTGAATTCGGCGCTAAATTTGACAAATTTAAGCACCGAGTTAAAAACGGCAAAAAGCGCTAGGATTTGCATTTACGGACCTAGCGGGACTGGCAAAAGCGAGTTTGCGAAATTTTTGGCAAAAGAGCTAGGCAAAGAGTTGATTATCAAAACCGCTAGCGACTTGCTAGATGCCTATGTAGGCGCAACCGAGCAAAATATCGCCATGGCGTTTAAGCAAGCAAAAAAGAAAAAAGCAGTGCTGGTTTTCGACGAAGTCGATAGCTTTTTGCAAAACAGACGCGGTGCGCGTGCCTCGTGGGAAATCACCCAAGTCAATGAAATGCTAACGCAAATGCAAGATTTCGACGGAATCTTTATCGCCACGACCAATCTAATCGACACGCTTGATGAGGCTAGCTTGCGCAGGTTTGATATGAAGCTAAAATTTGACTATCTAAGCGCAAAACAAGCACTTAGACTACTTGAAAAGGGCTGCGTGGCCATGGGTGTGAAAATCACAAATTCGGCAAAAAAGCGACTAGCAAATTTAGCCTTTCTCACGCCGGGCGATTTCGCCGCCATTATGCGCGCGCATAAATTCGCCCCTATCGCGAGCGCAGATGATTTTATCGACCGGCTGGAAAGCGAAATTTCGCATAAAAATCATAATGCGCTAGCGGGCAAAATCGGCTTTATTTAAAGCGAAATTTGGCTGAATTTCAGCCAAATTTTATGATTTTTTCTAATCTTTCAATTTCAGACTCCAAGCCTTCAAACTTTTGCAATTCACCTACTTCAATCTTTTGATTGACGCCGTTTTTGAAGTGCGAAAGCCCAGATATTTTGCCATTTATCGTGAAAAAATTTTTCCCAGATTTTTTGGCAAAATTTAAAATTTCAACCAAAATTTCCACCATAAATTTCGGTAATTCATACTCGCCATAAGCTAACCAAATATCGCTAAAATCGGCTTTGATTTTGGATTTTATCAAATTTAAATTATACAGCGCATCGCATTTATCATAGAGCTTTTCGCTTAAATTCGCAGGATTTGAACTTATTAGCGGATAAATGCTAAGCACGCAGTATCCATTATAGCCGCTAGCTTCGCAAAATTCGATGATTTTTCGCATTTTTTCGTTGCAGATATAAAGGTCGGATTCTTGGGGGTTGCTTAGCAAGATTAGCAGTTTTTTGTCATTTGCACTCTCTTTGCTAGGGCGTTTTTCTAGTATGTATCTGTAAAATCTAGCGTCGCTAGCTTCTACTTTTTCGCAGATTGTGGGGCGATACTGGCTCGGATAGATAGCGGTAATGTCTCGTAAATATGTCATTTTATCTCCTTTGAATTTGCAATTTTAGCAGGCAAATTTGACAAAAAATGTCTATCTTTTCTGTTAAAATCGCAAAAAATTTTAAAAAGGGGCGGAAATGAAAAATGCAGCAGCGATAAAAAAAGATGGAAAAATTGGCTTAATAGACGAAAACGGCAATGAGATTATCCCTTGTGAATATGATGGCGTGATACGCTGTGGGTATGGTATGACAACTGTAATGAAAGATTTTATGTATGGAGTTTGCGACGAAAATGCAAATTTGATAATCCCGTGCATTTACGATGAAATTCACTTATACAAAAATTTTATCGTTGCCATTAAACTTGGTCGAAAATGCGGACTTTTTGACAAAAAGGGAAATTTGATAGCGGATTTTATCTACGACTATATATACACCCACGATGAGATACTCTTCATAGTCAATAAATCGGGAAAGCGTGGTATTATAGATAATTTTGGCAAAGAGATTATTCCTTGTGTATTTGATGGCATTTTCTTTTGCAAAGACAACTTTTTTGGTGCGAACAAAGACGGCAAATGGGGATTTATCGACAAATTTGGAAAAGTTATTATTCCATTTGAGTATGATAGTGTAGGAAATTATACATATTTGCATCAAGAACTTTTTATACGCTATAACCACGAATTAAAATCTAATTTTATAAAAAGCAAAAAAAACAACAAATTTGGCTATATCGATATGAAAGGCAATGAGATTATCCCTTGTATCTACGATGATATCAATCAGTTATGTTTATCCCAACCGCAAAGAGCATTATTTATGATTGAATATGGTGGCAGATATGGCCTTATAGACGATAAAGGCAAGATTCTTGTACCTTGCATTTATAGCTATATCGATATTATTTATGAAGACTTGATTGTTGCCCATGATAACAACAATTTAATGGGTATTATCAACCACAACGGCAGAGTTATAACTCCATTTATCTACGATGTTATTGAGGCTTTTCACGATGATATGAGCCTTGTTAGCAAAGATGGCAAATACGGCTATATAGACAGATCGGGGCAAGAAGTTATACCTTGTATCTATGATTTTGCTGATTATTTTAGAGACGAACTTGCTTGTGTAGGGTTAAATGGCAAATTTGGAGCGATTGACAAAAAAGGCATATTTGTTATCGCACTAAAATTTGATAAGCCTTTTATTTTTAATCACGGAGTTGCCGTTGTAAGCCAAGAAACAAAAATTAAAAATGACATATATAGCCATATCTATAAAGGATTGATAAATAAAAAAGGCGAATTTTTGGCTCCTTGTATTTATAACACCATAAAAAATTTTAGAGATTTTACTTGGGATAGTGCTTGCATCACAATTTGCGATGAAAAAGAAAATTTTGTGACAGAGCAATGGGGAATGATTGATAATGAGGGCAATGTTTTGGTGGATTTCATATACGATGAGGCCAAGCCATTGGAGGATGATTTTGCAATTTTGTGTAAAAATGAAAAATATGGCGTAATAAACAGAAAAGGCGAATTTATACTACCGCTCAGATATGATGAGATATTTTGGTATGAATATCAAAGCGTAGTCCAACTCAAAAAAAATGACAAATGGGGACTATGCGATAAAAACGGCAAAGAGATAACCCCTTGCATTTACGATAAAATAGGTTTTTTCAAGAATATAGATGAAAAAACTGAGTATTTTGGTTTGCGATTTTTTTCATGATAAAAACAGCAAATTTAAAGCTGGGGGGGGGATATAATCAAAAAATTTTTTATGAAAGGATTTAAAATGGTAATTGCTTTAACAGGTCATGTAAAGATAGAAAAAGCACTATCTTTGCCAGTAGTCGATGAAACTCTTAGAACTTACAATGAAGAGGCTTATGAAATCGCTAAAAAAGATATTTTTAATGCTTTGAAAAAAGAAATTCCAAATATCGAAAATGAAGATGTTATTTTTGTAAGTGGTATGGCAAGGGGTGGCGATGAGATTTTTGCCGATATTGCAATAGAGCTAAACAAAAAACTTATTTTATGTGTGCCAAACTCCATAAAATGGCATAAAAGGCAAAAAAAATCTGCCATAAAATATGATGAAATTCTACAATACAACAAAGTCGAAGTAAGAGAAATCAAAAAAGACTATAACGGCGGGAACTACCACTTTGGTTATCTCGCTAGAAATCAAGCTATGGTTGATTTGATAGATGATGAAGGCTTTTTACTGGCATTTTACAGATACAATAGTTCTGGTGTTTTAAATACCATAAAAAGAGCCGAAGAAGCAAATAAAAAGATAGTAAAAATTTAATAAAAGGAGTATTTATGAGTTACTGGTTACATAGAATTTCAAACGGTAAAAATGTTTCTTACCCGTTGTTAGAAAAAGAAGGATATATCTCAATCGGATTTTCTGACTATTCAAACAAAGATTTTTTACAAAAAGTCTTGGCTGACGATGGTTATATGAGATTTTTAGACAATATGGAAATTAGTCCAGAGTTGGATTGGATAAAAAAATATCGAGCCAAATATAATCTATGGTATTTTGTAACAAATATGAAAAAAGACGATATAGTCGTAGTCCCAAAAGACGGCGGTGAATTTTGGATTTGTAAAATAGAAGGTGATGCCTTGCTGATTTCAGATGAGAGTGTAAATTTGCCTAATTTGGGCGATAAAAAAATCATACGAGAAAATAGCAGAATAAAATTAGAAAATAGCGATGATTTTATAGATATAGGCTATGTTAGAAAGGTAAAAATTTTAGCAAAATTATCCCGTGCCGAACATGCAGATAGTGCCCTAACCGCTCGTATGAAAATTAGACAAACTATGGCAAAAATCGATGATTTGGCAGATAGTGTAGAAAATGCACTAAGCCGAAAAAATGCAAATTTATCAGAGGCGATTGAAAAAATGGCTAAAATTTTGCATAGTGAAATTTTAAAAAATTTAAACCCTGATAAATTTGAAAATCTTGTAAAAACATATTTTGAAAAAATAGGTGCAATAGAAGTAGTTATCCCGTCAAAAAATAGATCCGATAAAGAAAACAATGATGATGTTGATGTGATGGCTGTTTTTGATAATATAAAAACAGTTATTAATGTTCAAGCGAAATTTCACGAAGGTCAAACCAATGATTGGGCTGTAACTCAGATAAAAGAATATGCCGAAATAAAGCAAATTGCCGAAGATGATTATTTCAGGCAATATTGGGTAGTTTCGACAGCAGATAGGTATTCGCAAGAAGCCATAAATTTAGCAAAAGAAAATAAAATAAGACTTATTACTGGCATAGAATTTGCCAAAATGATAATCTCTGCTGGAATAAAAATATGACCAAATTTAGCCAAGCCTAGCTTGGCTAAATTCTTTAAAATTCACGTTAAATTAAAAGGATAGAAATATGCTAAATTTAGACAAATTCCCGCTAGAAATCGGTGCTTTACAAAGAAAACAAGGCTCAAATGCGTTTGTTAATGATAGCCGTGGAATGGCTTGCCTTATCGATACGAAAGAAAACAAGATTAGTTTTGGTCTTTTCAGACCGGCAGGTGCTCATTTTGGCACATTTAGTGTAAAGGACGAAGAAGAAGCTATACAAATAATCAAAGATTTCAAAGTTGGCGATAGAAAAATTACTGATTATTCGCCATACTACGATGATAGTTTAAAAAAAGAGTATCGGATTTAAAAAACGATATAGAATTTCTAAAAGACACGATAATCGATGTGCAAGACAACGAGCGAAATTTAGAGAAAAAAATATCAAATTTAGAAGCGAAAATAGCGGTTTTAGAAAATACAATAATCGATTTAGAGCACAGACTAGATGGCATAAACGATAGGCTTGAAGCTGGTTATTTGTGATAATCACGAGATAAGCAAAGTTTGCAAGACTAGCTTATCTCGCCTAAATACCCCGCGATTTGCGCCTTTATCTCATCATTTAGCCAGGCTGGTTCGACGACCTTGATATGTGGCAAAAACCGATAAATCAGCGGTTTGACCTCCATAGGATTGCTAAACCCAAACTCAATCTCGATCGAGCCGTCCTCGCACTCCTTTGTAAAATCGCAGTTGATATATGGTTTGCGCCTAAAATACTTCGCGATCACTTCATCTATCCACAGCCTCGCCCTATATTTATCTTCGAGCTCGAACCACACCGAGCGCGCCTGTTTTATGCGCTTTTGCACCTGTGCGGATGTTTTGAAAACCTCGGGCGTGATTTTTATATTTTCGATATCTTTGAAATGAAATTTCTTAAACCTATCCCCTTCGCCGCAATCGAACACAAACAAATACCAAAACCCCTCCAAAAACGCGATTTTTAGGGGTTTTGCTTTGAATTCATGCTTGCCGTAAGTGCATTTGATGATATTTTTGTTTTTTATCGCTTTTTGGAC
The DNA here is from genome assembly GCF_027737365.1 of Campylobacter sp. JMF_01 NE2. NCBI lineage: Bacteria > Pseudomonadati > Campylobacterota > Epsilonproteobacteria > Campylobacterales > Campylobacteraceae > Campylobacter > Campylobacter sp. JMF_01 NE2. The sequence continues at coordinate 262,806 of NZ_JAOVTR010000002.1, forward strand.
AAGACTAAATTTTTCTATTGATTTTTTATCCAGCTTTTCGTTGCCAAAAAACGCCAAAATCTGCTCGTCCATGCCTCCAAGTAGCCCAGAAATCAGCTCGCTATTTTTGAAATAAAAGTCAGAGGATATGTTTTCGCACAAACTTGCTATCAGGCTTAGCACCAGCCTCTCCTCGTCGCTTAAATCCCGCATTTGCGCGCTAGGGTCGTATTTCCAGCTCCACCCCTCTTTCACCACGCCATAACCCTTTAAAATCTCCATATCTCTACCTATCGTCTTTGCATTGACACCGAAAATTTGGGCTAATTCTTGCGTTTTTGCGGGGCGAGATTTGATGAATTCAAAAATTTGATTTAATCTTTTATTTTTTTTATTTTCCACTTGTTTTAGCGGTAGCATGAAAAATCCTTGAAATTTAGTAAATTTTGCCCTATTTTATCAAAATTTTTGGCATAAAATTTTAATCTAATGCGATAAAATCGAAGAAAAATTTTAAAGGGCAGATTATGAAATATATCATAGGAATTTTGGTTTTTATCGGATTGATTTTTGGCGGGGTTTTCGCGCTACTTTGGAGCGATTTTGGCAACTCTATCACTAAGCCATATATCGAGCGATACCTTTCGCAAAAAACGGGCTTTGATATTAAGCTAGATAAATTCGACCTTAACTGCGACGATTTCGATATTACGGCGCTAATTAATGGCGAAATTTCGGCTCATTTGGTGGGCAAATACGACATTTTTTCCAAAAGCTTCGACACAAACTACGAGCTAAATGCAAAAGATCTAAAAAGCTTTGGCGTAGCACTTGACGGGGAAGCGATTTCGCTAAATGGTCGCGTGCTAGGAAATATGCAAAAAATCAGCGCAAACGGCGCAGGACGGGCATTTGATAGCGATGTGAAATTTCTAGCTAATCTCACAGATTTTATGCCCACAGACCTGCAAATCGTAGCGCCAAATTTAAATGTCGCCAAAATTTTAGCCGTGGCAGGTCAGCCACTTTACGCCACCGGAAATGTCGCCATTAACTCCAATATCATCGCCACAAACGGCACACCAGAGGGCAGTGCGACCATAAAATCGCAAAATTTATTGCTAAATGAAAAGGCGCTAAAAGATTTAAATATAACTATCCCAAGTGGCGTTAAAATCGCGCTAAACTCCGATATCAGCGTGAGCGAGGGTATCGCCAAAGCCACGAGCGAAATCAGCTCAAATTTGGCAAATTTAAGCGCGAAACAAAGCGTTTTTGATATGCAAAAACGCACCCTTCAAAGCGATTTTACCCTAAGCGTGCCTGAGCTTAAAAATTTAGCCAAAATCATAAATTTCGAAACCTCTGGCGATTTACTCGCTAGTGGCGAGCTAATCAGCGATTTTAAGGATTTCACGCTAAAAAACACAAACATAAACGCCTTTAAAAACGGCCTTAAAGCCGTGATAAATGGCGCGTATAATGCGCCTAGCAAAGACGGCAAAGCAAGCGCAAATTTCGCTATTAGTGACTTTGCCAAACTCTCTCACATCACAGGGCAGAAATTTTCAGGCTCTGGCAAGGGCGTGGCTGATATCACGCTAAAATCGGGCAAACTAGCTAACCTAGCCCTAAATCTCGACGCGCTTGGCGGAAATTTGATAGCTAGTGGCAACCTTAGCGCGCTAAGCGTGCGCGCAAAATCGCTAAATTTGGCAGTTATAACCTCATTTTTGGGCATGGAAGCTATCGGAAATGGCGCGATAAACGGCGAAGCTAAGCTAAATCTAGATTCTGGAATAAATGGCGAACTTAGCGCAAATATCGCTAATGGCGTGCTTTATAAAAAATACCTCGACAAACTTAGTGGCAAATCTTTCCCAAGCGATACGAAATTTAGCCTAAATTTGGGTGCAAATATCAAAAACTCGCTTGCTAATTTTACCGCCAAACTTGGCTCAGATTTGGCGAATTTCGACAAAATTTCAGGCACCTACAATCTCAAAACTAGCACTCTAAACGCCGATTATAGCGTAAATGTGCCAAATTTAACCAAAATGAAATTTTTAACTGGCATTGAGCTGTTTGGCAAATTTAACGCAAACGGCAAAATTGATTACAAGCCTAAAAATTTTGCCGTTTCGTTTGCGTCAAATATCCTTGGCGGAGCGATGAACGGCAAAATGATAAACGATGATGTCAGCGTCAAACTCACGAAATTCGCAGTCAAAGACCTGACCGATATGCTTGGTGTGCGCCACATTTACGACGGCGTTGGGGACATGGATTTTAGCTACAACACAAAGTCAAAAAAGGGTAAATTCAACTCCCTCATAAATCAAGGACGCCTAAAAAGTAGCGATTTTATGGGCGTTGTAAGCAAAATTTTAGGTCGCGATTTAGCCGGCGAAGTTTATAATAATGTAACCTTAGACGGCACAATCGTGCAAAATTTAATCACTTTTAACACAAATATGAGCGCGCAAAAAAGCAAACTAAATGTGAGTGCGGGCAAATTTGACACCCAAAGCAAGCAAATCAATATCCCAGTTAAGGCAAATATCGAAAAAACGGATATTAGCGTCCAAATCACAGGCACTACGCAAAACCCAAAATATAGCGTCGATTCTGCGTATTTGAAGGAAAAATTAAACAAAGAAATCAGCAAAGGTATCGACAAACTCTTAGGCGATAAGGGGTCTAAATCAGGGCAAAACACTGGCGCGCAAAATAACGCCAAAGAAAAAAGCCGTGAAGACAAGGCAAAAGAGGCTGTTAAGGGGATTTTAAAGGGGCTGTTTTAACGCAAAATTTGGCTAAATTTTAAAATTTAGCCAAATTTTAAAATTTTTAAAATTTCAAAAAATTTCGGCGCAGTATTTTGCAAACCAAAATTTAAACAAAACGCAAAATTTCAAAATTTCAAATCTCAATCACCACGACCTTGCCCCTGCTAAGGGCGATTTTGCCTGATTTTTCCATCTCTTTTAGCACGCGCGATACCGCCTCTCTGGCACTTCCGATATGATTGGCTATATCTTCGTGCGTCGCGCACACTTCGCCGTTTGCGCCCAAATTTTCGCGCAAAAAGCCCATTATGCGCTCGCTAAGTGGCGCGAAAATCGCCTGCTCGCTAGCCATTATGACTTGCGAAAAGCGTTTGGCTACGATTTCTAGGGCGAAATTTAGCACGCTTGGGTAGCGTTCTTTTAGGATTTTGAAAATGCTTGGCGGGATTACGATAAGCTCGCACTCGCTTCTAGCCTCGACGCTAAGGCGGTTTTGAGCAAGGGCGAACTTGCAAGTATCACAGATCATACAGCTCTCGCCGTTTTGTATGCTAAAAACGGTCAGCTCCTTGCCCCCAGTGCCGATAAATGCGCGCAAAAGCCCGCTACGAAGCAAAACATAGCCCAAACAATCCTCGCTAGCATAGATTATCTGCCCTGCTCTTAGGCGCTTTTTATACGCGTTTTTGTAAATCAAGCTCAAATCATCACCCTCAAAATCAAATTTATCGCAAAAATTTCCCTTCAAAAACTCCCAGTCTTGCGCTTCTAGCATATTTCACCCCTAAAAATTTTATAAAGCTTTCATTTTACACTTTTAAACTACCATTTACTTTAAATTACTAATATTTTGAAAATTTTTAAGGAGATGCAATGAAAAGCCTAACCCTTCCACTAATCGTATCGTGCGCGCTCTGTGGCGCAAACGAGCTAGAAAAACCAAAGCAAAATTTCATCGAAATTTATCAAAACGATAGTTTTTTGACCCAAACTTTTAGCCCGGGCTCTGCGAAATTTAGCGTAGAAATCCCTGCCACACTCGATTTAGGTCTGCTTGAAATAAAAAGCGAGTGCGAGCTAGAAAACCTTGAAGACAGTGGGATTTATGAGATAAAAAGCGACGAGCGAAAACGCCTAGAAGAGGCACTCGCAAAAGTAATAGCGCAAAAAAAGGCAATCCAGGCCAAGATTGAATTTAGCAAAAATTTAGCTAGTTCTGGTAGCGGAAATGCAGATGAATTTTACATGGGCGCGCTAATGGATTTTGAAAATATAGCTAAGCTTCAAGCCGATGAGAGCGCGCTAAATGAGCAAATCGCACGCACACCAAGTGCGCAAATGAGACATGCGAATTTAAGCTTTGCGTGCGCGCCAAAGAGCGTTGCATTGCGATACGCGGCGTTTTTAAACGAAGGTGCGAGCGCGAAAATCAGCGCCGATACAGCGAAGCAAAAGCTTGCTATCACGCAATCAATCCGCGTGAAAAACCCGCTAAATTCGGCTCTTGACGCGCTTAGTGTGGCGATTTATCCGTATGCGTATTCTGCCCTGCTCGCCCCAAGGCCGTTTAAAGCGCAATATATCGGTGGGCAAACATACGAAGCAGATGGCGTGTATATGCAAAAAGCCATGCTAAGTGCCGCGCCAAGGGCTGCGATGAGCAACCGCGCCGTGCAGGCGACAAATGCCCAGCTCACGCTATCGAACTCATACACGATTGAAAATTTAAGCATTGCGCCAAATGAGAGCGCGAAAATCGACTTTGACAAGCAAATTTTAGAGGCGAAATTTAGCGTTTTTATCGACGCATACAGCCAAAATTTAGCGTTTTTGCAGGCCAAAACAAAGCTTGAAAAACCACTCAACCATGCCCTTACGACAATCGAAATCGACGGGGTAAATGCAGGCCAAGACTGGCGCGAAGAAATACCTGCGGGTGTGGATACTAGCGTGTTTTTAGGACAAAATCGCCTAATCAAAGTCACCAAAAAAATCGATGAGAAAAACACCAAAGAAAACTTTTTTGGCACCAAAAAAACCACGATTTCTAGCTGGAATTACGAGGTGAAAAACACAAGCAAGCGGGCTTGGGATATCGAACTACTTGCCAAAATGCCACTAAGCGCGGACGAGAAAGTCAAAATCACTGATAAAAGTGGCACGAAAGCTGATAATATCGACACTGAGGGCCGAGTAAGCTGGAAATTCAGGCTAAATAACGGCGAGGCAAAAACGATAAATTTCGGATATGAAATCAGCGACGCTAGAAGCGAGTGAAATTTGGGTTTAGCGCCCAAATTTTGGGCTAAATTTAAAAAATCATAGGAATTTTTTCCTATGATTTGTAAAATTTTTAGTAAAATTTTGTGAATTATTTCACGCTTGCGATGACTTCGATTTCTACAAGAGCGTCTTTTGGGAGTTTTGCGACCTGAACGGTTGAGCGAGCCGGTTTAGTGTCTTTGAAATACTCACCATACACCTCATTTACCGCCGCGAAATCGCCCATATCAGCCAAAAAAATCGTGGTTTTAATCGCGTGGTCAAAGTCGCTTCCAGCCTTTTTCAAAATCGCTTTTAAATTAGCCATAACCTGCGTAGTTTGCGCTCTCACATCGCCACCAGCGAACTCGCCATCTGGCGTGAGCGCAATCTGACCAGAAGTGAAAACAAATCCGTTTGCGACGATTGCTTGTGAATACGGCCCAATGGCACCTGGGGCTTTTTTTGTCGAAATTACCTTCATACAGTATCCTTTCAAAAAAAAATTAAAAAATTTTAGCCACTTTTAACTTATGAGCCAATAAATTTAAGTTTTTTTATAAAACTATCAAATTTTAGCCAAAAATCAGTCCATAAAGTAGCTTTAAAATCGTGCATGCAACGACGAAAAGCAGTATCGTGCGCACGAATTTCACGTCCTTTTTCACGACCAAATTCGACCCCATCCAGCCGCCTACTATCTGCGCGCAACCCATGATGATACCTATCATCCACAGCACCTGTCCGCCGATGATAAACACGCCTAGTGATACGATATTTGAGACGAAATTTAAAATTTTTGTCTGCGCGACGGCAGTTTTCATGTGAAGTCCTAGCACGCCAACTAGCGCAAAAGTCCAAAACGACCCAGCCCCAGGTCCGAAAAATCCGTCATAAAATCCCAAAAGCAGACCAAACAAAACATAAAATAAATTTTTGCTCATCTTTGCTGCGCGCTCGCTCTCGCCTAAATTTGGGCTTAGCACAGTGTAGATAAAAAGTGCTAAAAGCAAAACCGGGATAATGTAGTTTAGAAATTTCGCGTCGATTAAAAGCACCACACGCGTGCCAATAAATGCGCCAATGAGAGTGCAAAGTATCGCTAGGGCGATTTTGCGCGGATCGACTAGCCCTTTGAGCGTGAAATTTAGCGCCGCAGAAAATGTGCCAAATGTGCCTTGAAGCTTGTTTGTGCCAAGGGCGAGGTGTGGCGGGATACCCACTGCAAGCAGTGCCGGCAGGCATATCAGCCCGCCTCCGCCTGCGATTGCGTCGATAAATCCACCAGCAAACGCCGCAGCAACTAAAATCAAAATTTGCCAAATTTCAAATTCCACACTCTCCCCTTTTAATCAAATTTATTTAATTTCAAACTCAGGAAAAACGCTATTCCAAAGCGTTTTGAGATTTTCGGTTTTAAAGTCCCCAACACGCCTAAGCCTGTGCGTCATCGCAAGCATTTCAGGGTAGTGAGCGAGCAAATGCACCGAAAAATCGTGCGAGTATGGGCTAATGTGCGTGATTAGCGGGACTGCGCGCAGACTTTTTATCTTTGTCGCGTTGCCCTCTTTTTCGATTACGATATCAGCCATGGCGCCTAGCATGCGCGCGCTCTCGTCTTGGTTAGAAATGAAGTTTCCTAGCGAATAAAAGCACGGCACGCTTCTGTTATCATCTGTGGTGATGAGCTCTAATGGCTGGATTACATGCGGGTGTGTGCCGATGATGAGATCTGCGCCAGAGTTTGCCAAAAACTGCGCCTGCTTTTTCTGCGCGGCGGTTGGTTTGTGCGTGTATTCCACGCCCCAATGTGGCAAAACCACCACAAAATCGGCGTGTTTTTTCGCAAGTTCTAAGTCGCTTAAAATTTTTTCCTCGTCGCTTAGCAAATCCACCAAATACCCTTTGCCTTTTGGCATTATGTGGCCGTTTAGCCCATAAGTGTAGTTCAAAAACGCGACGCTAACATTGTTTTTTTTCAAAATTTTAACGATTTTACTGCTGTTTTGATCTGGCGAAATGCCGATATATGTGATATCCTCGAAACCAGACCAAAATTTCGCGCTATCTAGTATGCCTTCTTCGCCCTTATCGAGTGCGTGGTTTGTCGCATGGGCGATTAGATTAAACCCAGCGTCCCTCACAGCCTCGCCTACTTCGAGCGGAGAGCCGAAATTTGGGTAGCCAGAGAGCTTTTTTTTATCTTCGATTAGGATTGTTTCTTGGTTTATGATTTTGATATCTTTGTCTTTGATTTCATCTTTGATAAAGCGATAATACGGCTTAAAATCGTGGCTTTTGGCGGTTTTATCATGCGCGCCCTCGATTAGCTTGGAGTGGATTAGATTGTCCCCCACAGCGATGAGAGAGAGGGTGTTTTCGCTAGCACAGCCAAAAAGTAAAAATGAAAAAAACAGAATTAAAATTTTCAAAATTTCCCCAAATTTAGCCAAATTTAACACTGTTTGCTACTATTGCTAGCCGAATTTTGCTCTGAATTTTGCGCTGAATTTTCGTGCTCGTCGATGATGGCTTGCATTTTGGTGCGGGTGTTTTCTAGCCATGCGCTATCGCTCGTATCGACGGGATCTAGGTAGATGATTTTCACATGTCCGCTTCGCACGCGGAATTCCTTCGAATCCGCAATCGCCCCAGTGCCGATAAGCACGATAGGCTGGACTTTAAGGCCTAGTTTGTTTGCTATCATTTTTGCGCCGTTTTGAAATTTGAGCATTTTCGTGCCACGATGTCTGGTGCCTTCTGGAAACATCACGATAGCGCGGCCATTTTTTATACGATCATCTACTTCATGCACGATTCGCACGAGCTCGCGAGGGTTTTTGCGATCGACGGCAATCATCTTTGGCAGGGTTAAAATTTTGCCGATTATCGGCAGTTCGCCAATCTCTTTTTTGGCTATCCAGCAGATGTTTGCAGGGTGTGTTTCTTCTAAGACCACGATATCCATAATGCTTTGATGATTTGCGATAAAAAGCCCCACTTGCGGGTCTGGCGAGCCGATAATTTCGATATCATAACCCACAGCGTATCTTTGCCACCTGCCCCACATACGGCGAAATGTGCGGTGCGAGCTGTTTTTCGCCCACATCAGCACGATTACGACCATTACCGTAGCGACGAACCAAAACGAGTAAAAAAGCGCCTTAATCCTTGACAATTTCGTCCTTTTTGATCCAGCCGATTTTGCTACCACTTAGCATGATTTTATAAAATCCCTTGTTTTCGCCCAAAATTTCGACCTTTTGAGGCTCTTTGGTGACATAAAACACCGTAGATGTCGGTATCGGCAGGATATGCACGGCGGTATTTTTGGCGATTTTGCCGTTTCCATAAGGGTTTTGATAATACAAATTTAGCGCCAAAACAATCACCGCAAAAATCAGCGGAGTGATATTTTTGCTGAGCAAAAACATCACCAAAAGCACCGCTGCGAGGGTGTAAATGGCGATTTGTTTGTAAGCTTCGAATTTGGATTCTTTCGGATTGAGCCCGATTTGCGTGCTAAGATCCTCGGCCTGCGGATTTAGCTCGATACCGAAATTTTCGAATTTTTTCGTTTGCAGATTAAAATAGCTAAAATCGAAATTTTTCACATTTTTGTCAATTACAGCGAAATAATATCCACTCTGGCTAGCGTATCCGCCACGCACAGAATCCACGCCTTGTTTTATGATAGAAGGATTATCCACGCTAAATGAGGCAAGCGCGCCGTTTCGCACGCTTAAATCTAGGGTGAGTAAATTTGAATTATCGTCAAATTTGGCGGTTTTGTAGTTTTTTAGCTTCAAATCATCGGCTGAAATATGGACGAAATTTTCCCTTTTTTCTAGCTTGATAAACTCAGGATTGCGCGGTTTAATCGAGCTTTTTTCAAAAAATTCGCCATTTCGCTCTAAGGTTAGAATAATGTCGTTTATCTTCGCACCCTCGCCGTTTGCGCTAAAATACAGCGTCGTTTCAAACATCTCATCGCCCTGTATCCACGAGAGATTATCCTCGTTTAGCCAGATTAGATTCTCCGTGCGATCAATCGCTAGCTTTGGCGTAACGGTTACTTTTTGACCTAAATACACGCTGAAATTTATCCTAAAAATTTCATTATAATAGGCTTTTTTAGGCGCTCCATCGACTTTGAGAGTGAGTTCTTTGGGTTTGATATCCTCATAGATTTTCTCATCAGAAATATCCAAATCCACCTCGTTTGTCGGTGCGAGCGCCTTCAAATCATCAAGGCTAAGGTTTTTATTCATAACCTCGTTTTTATTCATTTTCATCATCACGCGAGAGTTATCACGCTGTGCGCCCTCAGTAGAGCTGGTTTGCTCTGATTTTTTCGGAGCGTATTTGCTCAAATCATCAAGCGAATCTATGCTAACCTCTGGCGCAGCTAGGCTAAGTGCGCAAATTCCAAAAAGGGCTAAAACTCTTCTTAACAAACTAGCCCTTTTAGCATTTTTTCGCCGTCCGTTCCACCGAGAATTTCCTCGATAGCGCGCTCAGGGTGCGGCATAAGACCAAAGATTTTTTTGTTTTTATCGCAAATTCCAGCTATGCTATCAACTGAGCCATTTGGGTTTAAATCATTGCCATTTTCGTCGCAGTATTTAAGCAAAATTTGGTCATTATCATACATTTTTTTCAAATTTTCGCTATCGACATAGTAATTGCCCTCGCCGTGCGCGATAGGGATATTTAAAATTTCGCCATTTTTGCAACAAGCAAGAAATTTATTGTCATTACTAATGACTTTTAGATAGTGATATTTAGAGATAAAGCTCAAATTTATGTTGCGGTTCATCGCGCCCTTTAAGAGTTTGAGCTCTAAAAGCATTTGAAATCCATTGCAAATACCGAGCAAATACCCACCCTTTTTGGCGTGAGCGCGCACAGCCTCCATAATAGGGCTAAATTTCGCAATCGCAGCCGTTCTTAGATAATCGCCATGACTAAAACCGCCAGGAAGCACGACCAAATCGGCATTTAGCGTAGTATCCTTATGCCAAATCACTTCCACATCGCAACCAAGACGCTCAAAAGCATACTTCGTGTCGCGTTCGCAGTTCGTGCCCGGGAAATTGATAACCGCTACCTTCATAGCACAATCTCGTAATCTTCGATAACGGTGTTGGCTAGCAGGTCTTCGCACATTTGCTCTACATTTTTATAAATCGCCTCTTTGTTCTCGCCTTGCATGTCAAGCTCGATTTGTTTAGCCACGCTTACAGAATTTACACCGCTAAAACCAAGCGAAGTTAGGGCGTGTTTGACGGCCTTGCCTTGCGGATCTAAAACGCCATTTTTCAATTTTACATTTACGATTACTTTCATTTTTTATCCTAAAATTCTTTTTAAAACTTCCTCATAAGCGACTTTTACATCACCGAGCCCTTGACGGAATACATCTTTGTCTAGTTTTTGATTCGTATCCTTATCCCAAAAACGGCAGCTATCAGGGCTAATCTCATCAGCTAGCAAAATTTCGCCCTTGCTATCTTTGCCAAGTTCGATTTTAAAGTCGATTAGGCGCAAATTTCTCTCATCGAAAAATTTAACCAAAATTTCATTTATTTTCTTTGCGATTACTTTAAGCTCGTCAAGCTCGGCTTGATCTTTTACCGCACCTAGGATTATGGCGTGTTCGTCATTTAAGATCGGATCGCCCAAATCATCGTCTTTGTAGCAAAACTCGACCAAAGTAAATGGCAAAATCGTGCCCTCTTTGATACCAAGGCGTTTTGTAAGTGAGCCAGTAGCGACATTTCGCGCGATGATTTCAAGTGGGAAAATTTTGCATTTTTTGACTAATTGCTCAGTTTCGTTTAGCGTCTCAACTAACGCAGTTTTAATGCCGTTTTTCTCTAATAAATGAAAAATTTGAGTTGAAATTTTGCAATTAAGCGCACCTTTTCCAGCCTCTTCTGCCTTTTTCACGCCGTTAAATGCAGTTAGGGAATCTTTGAATTCGCTAATTAGCAAATCATCGTTGCCCTCGACTGACCACATTTTTTTGCCTTTGCCCTCGTAAATAAGCTCTTTTTTGCTTGCCATGCTACTCTCCTTTACTTAATCTTAAAATTTTAATCGCATCGATTGCGGTTTTTAGCTGAATATCGTCGTTAATCTGCTCTTTTGAGATGAAATTTTTCTCATCTTTTTTCTCTTTTTTTTCTTCTTCTTTTTTCGGCTCTTCGACCTTTGCAAGCTCGCTTTCTAGGTGCTTTTTAAGGTCGGCTTCTTTGACTGAAAATTCATTTTCGCTCTTTTGAGGCACCTTGCCAGCTGCTACAATCAAATCAGGCGTAACGCCCACAGCTTGGATTGTGCGACCACTAGAAAGGTAATACCGCGCGATTGTTAGTCGCAAGGCTTCTTTGTTTTCGATAGGCAAAATCACCTGCACGCTACCCTTGCCGAAAGTATTCTCGCCCACGATTACAGCGCGTTTTAGATCCTGCAACGACCCGCTTACGATCTCGCTTGCACTCGCACTTCCGCCATTTACTAGCACGACGAGTGGCAGGTCGGTTACCTTTTTCTTAGGATCTGCGTTATGCTCCTCAGTATCTGATTTGTTGCGACCTTTTTGCGATACGATTAAGCCCTTATCCACGAATAAATTCACAAGCCCGATTGCCTGCTCCAAAAGTCCGCCAGGGTTATTTCGCAAATCAAGGATTATCCCTTTTGCCTCGGGGTGTTCTTTTATAAATTTGGCCGTATCAGCGGTAACATGCTGGTCAAAATTTGTTACACGCAAATACAAAATTTTCTCATCATCTATCATTTTAGAATACGCAGACTCGACCTTGATTATATCGCGCACGATCTCTACATCAAAGGGCTTACTCTCGCCTTTGCGAACGATTGTGAGCGTGATTTTGGTTTTTGGTTTGCCACGCATTTTGCTTACAGCTTCATCGATTGTAATCCCAAGTGTCGCATTTCCGTCGATTCGCAAAATCACATCATTTGCTTTGAGCCCCTTTTTATCAGCCGGTGTGCCCTCGATAGGCGAAATGACAGTTAGTGCGCCATCTTTCATACCGACCTGAATGCCCAAACCGCCGAATTCGCCCTGAGTTTGCACCTTAGTATCATTGTAAGCTTTTTGATCCATAAAGCTAGAATGGGCGTCCAAATTTCCCATAAGACCAGAAATCGTCTTATCCACAAGCTCCGAAAAGCTCATCTGCTCGACATAGTTATTTTCCACGATTGCTAGGGTTTTAGTAAGCTTTGCCAGCGCTTCAAGCCTTGTTTTTTCGCTGTCAGGTTTTTTGGTCGAATTTGCCTCTTTCGCCTCCAAATTTCCTACAAAAAACAGACCAAAAAGTAGTGAAAATACAAAACCAAAGCCAAAAAAGAGATGTTTTTGTTGCAAAAATTTGTCCTTAATTTGAAATAGGCGAAATTCTATAAAAATTTCGCTAAATATTAGTTAAATTTAAGCCATTTTTAGCGATAAAATTTTAAAATTCAGAGTGAAAAATTTGAAAGATTAAATTTATTTACTAAAAAACCTTGACATAATTAGACTAAATATATATAATACAGACAAAATCAACTTTAAGGAGTTTTTTATGAACGAAACACTTGAAATTTTAACCGACAAAATGCACTCACTACTCGAAAGTTCGCTCTCCCTAGCTATCCACTCCAAAAATGGCGAGGTTGCGAATTTGCACATTTTGTGGGCATTGTGCGTGGATTCAAGCTCTGTGCTAAATCAAATTTTTAACAAATTTGACATCAGTAAAAGCGCGGTTGAATTAGAAATCAAAAGCGCGCTACAAACCCTGCCAACTAGTTCAAATGTCACGCGCGATAATATCAAAATTTCGCGCGAAGTGGTAAATTCATTAGAGAGCGCAAAAGGCCTAATGACGAGCCTTGGGGACAAATTTATCGCTATTGATACTTGGTTAGTGGCGAATTTAGACAAATCTCCGCTAAAAGAAATTTTGGCTAAATTTGCCGATCTTAGCGAGATAAAAAAAGAGCTAGAAATGCTAAGAGCGGGCAAAAATATCACCACCAAAACAGGCGATGACACACTTGAAGCGCTTAGCAAATTTGCGCTAAATTTGACCCAAAAAGCGATAAATGGCGAGTTAGATCCTATTATCGGGCGCGATGAAGTCATCACTCGTATGATGCAAATACTAATCCGCAAAACAAAAAACAACCCAATACTTCTTGGCGAACCAGGCGTAGGCAAAACCGCCATTGTCGAGGGTTTGGCGCAGTTAATCGCGCAAAAAGATGTCCCGCTTAGCCTACAAAACAAGCGCGTAATGGCACTTGATATGAGCGCGCTCATTGCCGGTGCGAAATACAGAGGCGAGTTCGAAGATCGCCTAAAAGCCGTCATCGACGAGGTTAAAAAAGCTGGCGATGTGATACTTTTCATCGATGAAATTCACACTATCGTGGGAGCTGGGGCAAGTGAAGGCAGTATGGACGCTGCAAATATCCTAAAACCTGCCCTAGCTAGGGGCGAGCTACACACTATCGGCGCGACTACGCTCAAAGAATACCGCAAATACTTCGAAAAAGACGCCGCCTTGCAACGCCGTTTCCAGCCTGTCATCGTGGCCGAACCGACCGTGAGCGAGGCTACGGCGATACTTCGTGGCATAAAAGAGCGCTTAGAGGTTCATCACAATGTCACAATCACAGATAGCGCGCTAGTCGCTGCTACCAAGCTTAGCCACCGCTATATCAGCGATAGATTTTTGCCTGATAAGGCGATTGATTTGATCGACGAGGCTGCCGCTGAGCTAAAAATGCAAATCGAGAGCGAGCCTTACGAACTAGCCAAGGCAAAAAGGGAAATTCTAACCCTTCAAGTCGAAAAAGAAGCCCTAAAAATGGAAAACGACGCCAAAAACGACAAAAGGCTAAATCAAATCGACAAAGAGATCGAGAATTTAAACGAAACCAAAAATTCGCTTTTGGCTAAATTTGAAAACGAAAAGGCTGTATTTAACGGCATAAGCGAAGCCAAAAAATCAATAGATAGCCTAAAAATCGAAGCCGCAAACGCTAGAAGCAAAGGGGATTTAAGCAAGGCTGCTGAGATCGAATATGGCAAAATCCCAGCCGCAAACGCCAAAGTCAAAGAGCTAGAAGCCAAATGGGAGGATATGAAGGAAAGCGGAGTTTTGCTAAAAAACCGCGTCGATGAGGAAATGGTCGCAGGAATCCTTAGCAAATGGACAGGAATTAGCGTAAGCAAAATGCTCTCATCAGAGCGCGAAAAATACCTAAATATCGAATCTCACCTAAAACAAAGTGTCGTGGGTCAAGACGCCGCGCTTCACGCCATAGCGCGCGCTGTGAAGCGAAACAAGGCTGGCCTTGCAAGCGCAAATCGCCCGATTGGAAGCTTTTTGTTTTTAGGACCTACTGGCGTGGGCAAAACAGAGAGTGCTAAAACACTAGCGAAATTTTTATTCGACGATGAGCGAGCGATGATTAGATTTGATATGAGCGAATATATGGAAAAACACAGCGTCTCACGCTTGCTTGGTGCGCCTCCTGGATATGTGGGATACGATGAGGGCGGTCAGCTAAGCGAGGCTGTGCGCCGCCGTCCGTATAGCGTGCTACTTTTCGACGAAATCGAAAAGGCGCACAAAGATGTCTTTAATATCTTGCTTGGCATACTCGATGACGGGCGCGCGACCGATAACAAGGGCGTGGTCGTGGATTTTAAAAACACCATTATAATCCTTACGAGCAATATCGGCTCGGATAAGATTATGAGTCTGGGCGAAAATGAGCGCGAAAATGCCGTAAAAGACGAGCTGAAAAACTATTTCAGACCCGAGTTTATCAACAGGCTCGATGACATTGTGATTTTCAACGCCCTTAGCGAAGACAATCTCATCGATATCGTGGGAATTATGTTTAAAGAGCTAGCGCATTTGCTCGAAGAGCGCGGTATCAGCGCAACTCTAAGCGAAAATGCCAAAAAGCTCATTGCTGGGGCTGGATTTGATGCAGAATACGGCGCCAGACCGCTAAGACGCGCACTTTATGATTTGGTCGAGGATAAGATAGCCGATATGATTTTAAACGACGAGCTAAAAGAAGGAAATGCAATCCTAATCGACGCCAACGGCGAGGATATCGAGATCAAGGTCGTTTCATAGGCGAAATTTAAGGCGCGAATTTGCGCCTTAAATTTAATCCATTTTATCGATACTGTCTTTTTGATTTTTAAATTTTACATTTTTCAAATTTAACTTATTTTTTGGTTTATCAAATTTGACTTTTTCGCCTTTTGGTTTTTTGGGTTGTTTTTTGGTTTTTGGCGAAATAAAATTAAAATTTTTGGTGTTAATTTGTCGTTTTGATTTGTAAAAAATACCCAAACATATAAAAAGAAAACCGGTAACCAAATAAAATGCAGATAGTTCATCAGACGGCTCAACCCAGCCACTAAATTTACTCCAAGTTTTAAAACCAAGTGATGAAAATATTCCAAGAATTAATAATATTATTCCACCAAACAGCATTTGAAATTTCATATTCACAAACCGCTCTACACCAACGCGACTTTTAGTTTATGCGACGCCAAAGTTTTTGGCTTTTCACCCTTGCTAAGAGCGATAAACTCGTCCGTGCTAAGCAGGTAAAAATCAATTAACTCGCGCCCCATTAGCGCGCAGATTTCGGCACTTTTACCATCAATAAAGCCAAGTGCTTTTTTGGAATTTACCAGCAAAAAATCAGCCCCGCTATCAAACGCGTCAAAGAGAATTTCCCCAGCCACCCTTAGCGCGCACTCCTTTTCGGCGCCGTAAATTTCAGCCCTTAACGCCTCGTTTTCGCGCTCAAATCTCACGACATCTCCGCCAAATCTACGCACCAAATCCCGCGCGCCCTCATCGCCCCAAACAGCGATTTTAAAGCCCGTGTAGCGGTGCGGGGCAGTGTTTGCGTCTATCTCGGCTAGGCTTTGTGCGCTATAAATTTTATCCACGCGCGCTGGATCAATCCCACAAAGCTCGCAAAGCCTATCATAAATCAAATCGCAATCATAGTCCAAATTTAGGGCATTACACGGCGTGAAATAGACAAGCTGCGGGCGGATAAAATCTAAAATTTCGCCCCTTTTTTGCGGGAAATTTTCGAGCAGAAAATTCGCAAAAACAAAGGCGCTGTTTCCCAAAAAAACCTCGCTAAACTTCCTTAAATTTGAGCTGTAAAAATATGGTGCTAATTCCTTGTAAAACTCGAAAGTATCGCTATTAGCGATAGCAGAAAAACTTTGAAATTTAGAGTAAAAACTCTCAAATCCGCACTCCAAATCCTTGCGCGCCTCGCTCTGGCTAAGTGGCGCGATGTATAAAATCCTGCCAAAACGCGCCAAAATCCCACCAAATGGCTCCTCCACGCTTGCGACCACGCCATTAATTTTGACAAAACTCACGCCCTCATAGCTAAAATACGGATCGCCCGCTTTTATCTCGTCTAAAAGCTCGCCCACGCTAGCGAAATTTTCGCGCTCAAAAATATATGGCTTAAAATAGCTTAAAACATCGATTTTAGGGTCAAATCTGAAAAGCCTAATCTCCAACATAATTGCTCCTTTTTGCGCCCGAAATTCTACTAAAATTTGGCTAATAATTAGATTTTTAGGCGCGATTTTATATAATAATCGCTTTTATTTTAGCCAAAAAGTGAAATTAATATGAAATTTTTATATACCTTAAACCACGCGCCCATAAACGCGCATTTTAGCAAAAACTCAAACGATTTCGTCGTGCGCGAAGTCCCATTGTATGAGCCTAGCGGCGATGGCGAGCATGCGATGATACATCTGCAAAAAAAGGACCTAACCACCTGGGAAGCCTTGCAGATTTTAAGCGAACATTTAGGCGTTAAGATGCGCGATTTCGGCTATGCAGGGCTCAAAGACAAAGAGGGCTTAACTAGCCAGTTTGTTACATTTCCTTTCAAATTCGCGCCAAATTTAGAGAGTTTTTCGCACGAAAAAATTAAAATTTTAAGCCTTAATCGCCACAAAAACAAGCTAAAAATCGGACATTTAAAGGGAAATAATTTTTTTATCCGCCTAAAAAAGGTCTTGCCAACTGACGCTTTAAAACTGCGTGAAGCTCTTGAAACACTCAGCGCGCAGGGGTTTGCAAACTATTTTGGCTTTCAGCGCTTTGGCAAATTTGGCGACAATGCCGAGGCAGGTCTTGCGATACTGCGTGGCGAAAAGCGCATTAAAAACCCTAAAATGCGCGATTTCTTAATCAGCGCGTATCAAAGCGAGCTATTTAACGCTTGGCTAGCCAAAAGGGTCGAAATTTCAAAATTTGCTAGCGAATTTAGTGTGAGCGAGTTTGCCAAAATTTACGGATTTGACAAAGCCCTTGCCAAATCTATCGCCACTCAGGCGCAATTTTACAAGCTACTTCCGGGCGAGATTTTGGGGCATTTCCCGCACGGGGCGTTTTTTACCTGCGAGGATTTAGGCGCGGAGGTAGAGCGGTTTGTGCGCCGCGATATCACGAGCGCTGGGCTCATCGCTGGGGCGCAAAAACTGCGCGCAAGTGGCGTGGCGAATAGATTTGAGAGCGAAATTTTCGCCGAGGCTGAGGCGTATTTGGCGCAAACAAACGGCTCGTATCGCTATGCGTGGAGCTATATAGAGGATATCTCGCACAGCTACGACGAGGAAAAGGCGCAGTTTGGATTTAGCTTTTATCTGCCAAAAGGCTCGTATGCGACGGTGATTTTGGAGGAAATTTTGCATAGAGAAATTTTCGAAAATTTCGCCCCTAGCGAAGAGTGAAATTTGAAATTTAGCCAAATTTCGCTTCGCAAGCCAGAAATACTGCGCCGGGCACCATTATCGTTAAATAAGGATTTTGCGATGAAAGAGATTTATGTATATAATAAAAAATTGAAAGTCAGCCATATAACTACGGAAATTAGACAAATGGTGGATATTTTAATTAAAAATTCATTTGATGAAAATAGAAAAAAATATTATAAATTTTCAGACGAAATTTTTTATTTTGAAGATGGAAGTATGGGAAGCTTTGGTTTTGTTTATGATAGTAATAAATATATTGGTGGCGGTAAGCATATTTCAAATATAGATTTTTATGATATTGACGGAACACTTTGTGTAGCTACTATGTTTGTATATGATAATAATTTGATAGACAGCGTAGATATTTGGAAAGTTGATTTTTCACCACTTATAAAAATACCTACAAATGAAAATGAATTTTTTTTACCACAAGGCGAATAATATGTTGGAATTTATAATAAATAAAATTCCGACCGATGAAAATATAATTACGGTTGATGATGATTTAATTTTAGATAATAAACATTTTTTATTTGTTAATTTAAATCAAAAAGCTAAATTGGCATCTTTTTGTTTTAGCACCAATTTGGCTTTATTTTATTTTGCAAAAAATTTATTATATCGCACCATTGATGAAGAACCTGTGCCACTTTTGGAATTTATACCAAATTTAAATAATGATATTGTTAATGGGGTTAGATTAAAAAGTAAAAGTTGTAGATTTTTCATTGATGTAGAGAATAATTCGCACAATTTAAATATAAATGACAAATATATAGAAATAGATAAATCATTATTTAAAGAAAAAATTAATATATCTTTCCAAAATGATTATAATGCAAATTCTGTATTTTTATCTTTTAGTGATAAAAAAATGTTATTTAATTTTTCAAATTTTTTGCTTAGTCTGGCGAGATATGGGGTAAATAAAAAATATGAGATTGTAGATAAAAAAAATAATAAAATGACAATAGCAGTTTCGTAAGGTGGGCATACTTGCCCACCGCAAATGAGCCGAATTTTACAGCCCCATTTTGTTCGGATTTAGGATATTGTTTGGATCAAAGGCCTTTTTAATCGCGCGGAAAAGCTCCATTTCAGCCTCGTTAAACGCCATTTTCATATACGGAGCCTTCGAAATGCCAATCCCATGCTCCCCACTTAGCGTGCCACCAAGCTCCACAGTCGCTGCGAAAATCTCCTCGATAGCTAAGTGAGCCTTTTTGACCTCTTCGACATTGCTTTTATCAGCCATGACATTTGTATGGACATTGCCATCGCCTGTATGTCCAAAACAAGGCGTAACAAGCCCGTATTTAGCCGAAATTTCAGCGATTTTATCCAAAAGCGCAGGTAAATTCGAGCGTGGCACGGTGATATCTTCGTTTAGCTTCAAAGAGCCGTAGCAAGTGATTGATTGCGAGCAATTTCTGCGCGCAAACCAAATATCCGCACTCTCGCGCTCGTCCTTTGCCACACGAAATTCGCTAGCACCATTTGCCATAAAACTATCTTTGATCACGCGCAAATCGGCTTCTAAGCTATCTTCGATATTGCCATCGACATCGCAGATTAGTATCGCACCAGCGCTAGTTGGCAGACCTTTGTGAAATTTCTGCTCGACAGCCTTTATGCACAGATTGTCCAAAAACTCCATTGCCACGGGCGTTACGCCACTCGCCATTGTCTTATACACGGCGTCCATTGCGTTTTTGACACTTGGGAAAATTCCCATTGCGGTCTTTTTAAATTTTGGCATTGCGATGAGTTTTAGCGTGATTTCGGTAATCACAGCAAGTGAGCCCTCACTAGCGATTAAAATTCCAGCGATATTATACCCTGCGACATCTTTTATCGTGCGTTTGCCAGCGCGTATGATTTCGCCACTAGGAAGCACAGCGCGTAGAGCCATGACATAGTCTTTGGTTATGCCATATTTCGCCGCTCTCATACCGCCTGAGTTTTCAGCGACATTGCCACCAAGCGTGCTGTATGCCTCACTCGCAGGATCTGGCGGGTAAAACAGCCCCATTTTGGCGACTGCGTTTTGCAAATCTTTGTTTATCACGCCCGGCTGAACGACGGCGACTAAATTTTGCAAATCAATCTCTAAAATTTTATTCATATGCTTTTCAAAGCCTAGAATTATCCCGCCATCTTGCGCTAATGCACCGCCAGTAAAGCCACTTCCAGCCCCGCGCGGGATAATTGGCAGATTGTGAGCGTTGCAGTATTTTAAAATCTCGCTCACATCGCTCTCATCTCGCGGGAAAAGCACAGCGTCTGGCTTAAAACGCCTTCTAGTCGCGTCGTAGCAGTAGGCGATTTTATGCGCTTCGTCGAAATAGGCGTTTTGCTCGCCTAGTAAATTTGTAAAAAATTCTATATCAGAATTATTCATCATCTAAGCCCAAAAGATATGAGTAGTGTCTGTCATAGTCGCTAATCGGACCATTTGTGAAATCCCAAAACACGGTTTTGATATCCCCTACGCGTGAATAAAACGGAAGCGTGTAGTAAGCGACCTTGCCACTTTCATAAGTGCGAAGTGGTTTGAAGCTGCCGCAGTCTGCAAATACGCTCTTTTCGTTCATTGCGATAAAAATTAGCCCAGTGCTGTTTTTCGCGCAAATTTTGCGGAAATCATCACGGCTTGGGTTTGGTTTAGAATTTAGCCTCAAATACGCTCCGCCAAGGTCAGGGTGAATAAACTCGATATTTGGGAAAGCCTGCACGATTTGTGCGTAAATTTCGGCATTTGGAGCCACGATTAGGGCGCGGTCATAAAGGTAGTTTAAAATCACCTTATCGCCATTAGCTGGCAAAATTTTTGGTAGTGGCAGGGCTTTTTGCTCCAACATACCAAAGACTTCAAATCTGATTTTTGCCTTTGCGCCGGATTTTTCGCTGACTACTGCGCGCGCGATGATAGCGTTTTCGCCGTTACCGAAATCATGCATTACAATCCCAGCGCTTCCTACCATGATAGCGGGATTATCAGCGATTACGGCTTCGCCATTTTGCACATCAAAAATCAGTGTTTCGTAAGGCGGCATATAAAACTCAGCCCCAAAAACAGATGATAAAAATAGCCCCAAAGCAAGTAAAATTCGTTTCAAATTTAACTCCTAAAATAAAATTTTCGCCAATTATACATAAGAATTTACAACAAACGGCAAGGGATATTTGCCAAATATAAACCAAATTTGGCTAGAATTGAGGTTTTAATTTCAATTTTAAAGCGGTTTATGATGAGAATTTTTGCACTGATTTTTTTACTTTTTAGCCTTTCATTTGCCTCTTCTGCGAGTGTTGAAAAATTTAAATGGCCCTCAGGCGTGAGCTTGCTACAATTTATGGAAAATTTCTCTATTCCGCTCTCGACATATTATGATTTAGACAAAGAGGATCAAGAATTAGCCGCCGAAGTGCGCGCAGATGTCGAGTGCATGATGCTAAAAGACCCGCTTGGCAAAATCGTCCAAGTCCTAATCCCCATAAACGACGAACTTCAAATCCAAATTTACCGCGATAAAAAAGGAATTTACAAATTTATCTACACGCCGATTGTTTATGAGCAACACTCTTACGCTTTAAGCATTGAGATTACTTCATCGCCCTCAAACGATATCTTAAAGGCTACCGGAAGTATCGCGCTAGCAAATGAATTTTCGAGCGTTTTTAAAAACGAGGTAAATTTCAAAAAACTACAAAAAGGCGATCGCCTTACGATTTTATACGAGCAAAAAACTCGCCTTGGACGCCCATTTGGCGGGGTTAAAATCCTAGCCGGCACAATCGAAGAAGCCAAAAAACCAAAATCGCTTTATTATTTCGAGGACAAATACTACAACGAAACCGGCAAAAAGGTCGAACATTTCGTCCTTACCACGCCACTTGTTTATACTAGAATTTCATCTCGTTTCACGCCTAAACGCTTCCACCCGGTGCTTAAACGATACCGCGCGCACCTAGGCGTGGATTATGCTGCGCCAAAAGGCACAAAAGTAAATGCCGCAGGTAATGGCAAAGTAACCTTCGTAGGGCGCAAAAACGGCTATGGAAACACCGTCGAAATCAACCACGGCGGAGGTTTGGTTACGCTGTATGCGCATTTAAGCGGATTTGCCAAAGGGCTCAAAGTCGGCATGAGCGTAAAACAAGGGCAACTAATCGCCTATGTAGGCTCCACAGGCCTAAGCTCGGGACCACATTTGCATTTGGGTCTGTATCGCAACAACCAGCCAGTCGATCCCTTAAAAACCATAAAAATCACAAAATCAAATTTCGTAAGCGAGGAAGAGCGCAAATTTAAGGCGTTGGTAAAGGATATGAACGCTAAATTTGACGCAGTTAAAGACGGCTCGAAAAACCCAGCGAAATTTGAACCTTATGAAAATTTAGTCAGCATAAATTAGAGGCAAAAATGGAAGCAAAAGATAAAGAATTTTTGACAGATTACGAAGAAGCCGAAGCTCTTTTAGAGGCGCATATCGGCGATACGATAGAAGAAGAGCTAAGCCCAGCGGACCTTGCAGATCACTTAAAGGCGCTTAAAAAACACGACGAGGAAAAATATGTCGAATTCCTAGAAAAACTCGACCCCGAGGACCTTGCTGACGCTGCGCTTGAAATGCCAGATCACATGCTCGAAGATATCATCGAAACCCTTCCTAGCGAGAAAATCGTCGAAGCTATCGAAGAGCTAGAAAGCGATGATCAAGCAGAACTACTCCAAAGTATCGAAGAAATCGACGAGGATAAGGCAAAGGAGCTTTTTTACGGGCTTGATGAGGACGATCGCCACGATATTTTGACGATTAACAAATACGACGATGACGAAGCTGGCGCGTATATGCAAACCGAGGTTTTTAGCGCACGCGAAAACCAAACCCTAGGCGAAGCTGTCGATATGCTAAGGGTAATGCGCCAAAACGGCGATATCGAAAATGTCTTTCAGCTCTTTGTTTTAGACGATAAAGGCCACATGCTAAGCGCGTTTTCGACCTCGGATTTGATTTTATACGATTTTTCGCTCACGCTAAAAGAAATTTCGCAAAAATTTAACGCAGACGCAAAGGTGCATTTCGCCACTGATACCGATAAAATCGAAGATGTCATCAAGGATTTCGAGGAATTTGACCTAAATGTAATCCCTGTTTTGGACGCAAACGGCGTGCTGATTGGGCGAATCACAGCCGATGATGTGCATGATTTGATTCAAGAGCGCGCCACAGAGCAAATTTATAACCTTGCTGGTGTCGATGATGAGGCTGAGGAGGAAGATACTGCATTTTCAGCTGGAAAGGCGCGTGCATCATGGCTGGGCGTGAATTTATGCACGGCGATTATTAGCTCGATTATCATCGGACTTTTTGACGCTACAATCGAGCAACTCGTCGCCCTTGCCGTGCTTATGCCAATCGTGGCCTCCATGGGCGGAAACACAGGCACACAGGCTCTCACCGTTACGGTTCGTCGCCTAGCCCTCGGCGAAATCGAGGCACGCGATATCCGCTCGGTAATCACGCGCGAAGTTACCATTTCGCTAGTAAATGGCTCGATTTTTGCCGTGGCAATGGGAGTTGTGGCGTGGGTGTGGTTTGGTATGAAGCTTCTTGGCGTCGTGATTGCGATGTCAATGGTGATAAATTTGACCTTGGCTGGATTTTTTGGCGCGATTATTCCGATTGCCTTGCGCCGTTTTGGAATTGATCCAGCTGTGGGAAGCTCGGTTTTGCTGACCACGGTTACTGATATAGTGGGATTTTTTAGCTTTTTAGGACTTGCGACATGGATATTGATATAAAAAATTTTAAAATTTCAAAACTCGAACACTCGAATTTCATTAAGCCATTTAGGCTAAATTTTGAATTAAACGGCGAGGCGCGGGCGTGGGACTGCGTCAAGGTGCATGATAGTGTCTCAATACTGCTGTATCACAGCGAAAA
This sequence comes from Campylobacter sp. JMF_01 NE2, assembly GCF_027737365.1. Classification (NCBI taxonomy): domain Bacteria; kingdom Pseudomonadati; phylum Campylobacterota; class Epsilonproteobacteria; order Campylobacterales; family Campylobacteraceae; genus Campylobacter; species Campylobacter sp. JMF_01 NE2. Next base: position 286,646 of record NZ_JAOVTR010000002.1, read on the forward strand.
AAAGGCGTTTTTGCTCGTTAAGCAGTTTCGCCCAAGTGTGTGGTTTTACCAAGACGAAAATTTAATAAACTGCGATGAAAAGGGCTTTACCTACGAGCTGTGCGCTGGGATTTTAGACAAAGGCATTAGCGAGGAACAAACCGCAATCGAGGAAATTTACGAAGAAACCGGATATGAACTTAAAAATTTGGAGTTTATCACGAGCTTTTACAGCGCGCTTGGTTTTGGCGCAAATCGCCAAATTTTATTTTACGGCGAGATTGATGAAAGCATGAAAAAAGGCGCAGGTGGCGGGGTCGATGGTGAGAATATCGAGCTGTATTTTTTGCCGTTAGATGAAGCTAAAAAATTTATGTATGACGAAAAAATCGTGCGAGCCTCTGGGTTAGTGGCGGCGTTTTTGTGGTTTTTCCAAAACAAGGGCGAAATTTAATGCAAATTTTAGCCCAAATTTCACTAAATCTTAGAATTTACCCACGCCAATGACACAGCATAATATCATTTTATATATCGAATACATCGGCATTGCCTCAGCCTCTTTGAGCGGATTTTTATTCGCGGTTAAAAGGGATTGCGACTGGCTAGGGATTTTTTTGGCTGCGTTTTTGACCGCCCTTGGCGGCGGGATTGTGCGCGATATCACGGTGGGCAGACCGCTGTATTCCTTCACGCACTATATGCCAGTAATCATCGTCATTGCGGTGCTTATCGCCTCGCATATTTTCGCAGCCCAGACCAAAAAACTGCAAGGCAGATTTATATTTATTTTCTCCGACGCAATCGATGTGATTTGCTTCTCGATTGTCGGAGCTATGGTTTCGATCGAGTATGGATTAAATGTTTTTGGGGCGATACTTATCGCCTTTTTTAATGGCGTTGGTGGCGGAATTTTGCGCGATGTGCTATTAAACGAGGTGCCGTGGTTTTTGCGCACGGGACTTTATGGGACGATAAGTATGGGTGTCGGGCTGGTTTATTTTATCTTAGACTGGCTTGACTTGGCGAATATCTACACGATTTTGGCACTATTTTTCGCTGGGATTGTGGTTAGGATGTTTGCGTATTATAGGGGTTGGCATTTGCCAAAGGTGGAGTATAACAAATGAAGTATTTAATGAGTAATTTTTCTAGGGTCGATGTCGCTTTTACTAGGGGTAAAGGCGCGAAGCTATGGGATAGCAACGGCGAGAAATACATTGATTTCGCCGCAGGTATCGGAGTGTGTAGCCTAGGGCATGCAAGCCCTGTGGTGATAGAGGCCATAAACACGCAAAGCGCGATGATAATCCATAGCTCGAACATTTATAGAGTCTTGCCACAAGAGGTGCTAGCCAAAAAAATCAGCAATCTTTTGGGCTATCAAACATACGCTGTGTTTTGCAACTCTGGGGCAGAGGCGAACGAAGCAGCCATAAAAATGGCGCGCAAATACGGCACAACCAAATTTGAGAGCAAAAAATATGAAATTTTGACTTTGAAAAATTCCTTCCACGGGCGCACAATGGCTACTTTGAGTGCCACAGGACAGGATAAATTTCACCCTGAAATTTTCGCTCCATACATTGAGGGATTTAAATTTTACGACGGAATCGATGAAATCATCGCAAATATCAGCGATAAAACAGTCGCTGTGATGATAGAACTAATCCAGGGCGAGGGCGGAATTTGCCCGCTGAATAAAAAATCAGTCCAAAAACTAGCCAAAATTTTAAAAGAAAAAAACCTACTTCTAATCACCGACGAGGTCCAATGTGGCGTCTATCGCTCGGGCGAGTTTGTCGCAAGCAAGCTCTATGGCATAGAGCCTGACATTATTACCTTTGCCAAAGGGCTAGCAGGTGGCGTGCCAATCGGTGCGTGCGTGGCTAGGGAAAATATCTTTGCCCCTGGCGAGCATGGAAGCACATTTGGTGGCAACCACCTAGCCACATCGACCGCAAACGCCGTTTTGCGCGAGCTCGAATACCTTTACGAAAGTGGCGAGCTCAAAAAAACTACCGATGAATTTGTAGAAAATTTAGAAAAAATCGTCAAGGATTTCCCAAATTTCTTCGAATCTCGCACAGGGCTTGGACTAATGCAAGGCTTGGTTTTAAAAGACAGCACATATCTAAGCATACTCTTTGCCGAGTGCCTAAGAAACGGACTTTTGGTGCTAAAATCAGGTAGCAAAACGCTAAGATTTTTACCGCCATTAAACATAAAGAAAAAAGAGATAAAAGCAGGATTTGAAATTTTGCGCAAGACTCTTGAAGAGCTTCAAGATTGAAATTTAGCGATTTTTTCGAAGCATGGCTAAATGATAGCTACTACGCAAATGGCGTTAAAATCGGCAAAGAGGGCGATTTTTACACCGCTGTTAGCGTGGGAAGCTTTTTTGGGATTTGCTTGGGGCGCGAAATTTTGCGCCTTAGTGCGAATTTTGCTGGCAAAATTTCACTCGTCGAAATCGGCGCAAACGAGGGATTTTTGCTCGCCGATATAGCGCAAGCGCTTTTTACTTTCAACCCAAATTCTTTGGCGAAATTTGAGTTTGTCATCATCGAGCCACACCAGAGGCTGCGCCAAATCCAAAGCGAAAATTTCGCTAAAAAATTTGGCGATGAAATCACGCTAAAACACCTCTCTTCGCTAAAAGAGGCGAAATTTAGCGAGGCGATTTTTATCGCAAACGAGCTTTTTGACACCTTCAAATGCGAGGTTGTCCAAGATGGCAAAATGCTTTATATCGAGGATTTTAAACAAATTTGGCTCGAAATTTGCGATAATGAAATTTTAAAATTTAGCGCTGGGGGCGCAGAAATTCCGCTTGGATATGAGGAATTTGCTAGTAGCATTAATGCGCAAAAATTCACCTTTTTGGCATTTGATTATGGCAAAATGGGTGCAAGCAGGGAAATTTCGCTTAGAATTTACAAAAATCACCAAGTCTATAATTTTTTTGAAATTCAAAATTTAGCCGAATTTTACGGGGTAAGCGACATTACTTACAATGTAGATTTTGAAATTTTAGCGCGAGCTTTTGAGAATACTGGCGCGAAAATTGGCAGATTTATGAGTTTTGAAAAGGCCTTAATCGAATTTGGCGCGACACAAATTTTGGAGCAATTTGCGCAAAATTTGGGTCAAAACGGCTATCAAAACGCCCTAGCCCAGTTTAACCACCTGCGCCACGAATTTGGCGAAAAGTTCAAATTTATCGAGTTTTTAAAAGGATTTTAATGAGAGTTTTTATCGATTGCGAATGCGAGATTATGCAAAAAAGCCTCGAAATGTTTTTGGCAAATTTTGCCGTGCAAAATTTAGGCGAGGCCGATTTTGTCGTGACAGACACTGCCAGAGCAAGTGCCAAACCCCTCTTTATCATCGCCAAAAACGGCGATTTAGAATTGCCGTTTAGCAAAGAACAGCTTGTTTTGGCGCTTAAAAATTTTAGCGCAAGCGAGATCGTGCAAGCTAGCTATAATAAATTTGAGTTTTCACAAAATTTGGATTTAGAAGCGCAAATCGGCGCAGTATTTGATGAGTTTAAGGCGCGAATTTTAGAAATTTTAAGGAAACAAAGTGGCGAAATTTAGAGGCAAAATTTCAAGCGGAATTTACAAAGGAAAAAGCTTGGAACTCCCAAGCCTAGGCACTACGCGCAGCACGAAATCAATCGTAAAGGGCTCGTTTTTCGACTCATTTAGGTATGAATTAGAGGGTAGCTGCTTTATCGAGGGCTTTGGCGGAAGCGGCGGCATGGCGCTCGAAGCCCTTAGCAACGGCGCAAAAGAGGTTTTTGCTATCGAAAAAGATCGCAAAGCTTACGAAATCACAAGGCGCAACTTCGCCCTTTTTGGCGTGGAAAAAAATGCCCTAAATGGCGATTGTTTCGCACTTTTGCCACAAATTTTGGCGAATTTAGACAACGAAAAAATTTTCATCTACCTTGATCCGCCATTTGATATCAGAGATGGTTTTGCTGGAATTTACGAGCGCGTAGTGGGCTTAATCTGCGAAATTTGCGAGTGCGAGAGGGTGAAATTTGTGATAATCGAGCATGCAAGCGAGGTGAAATTTGAGGCAAATATCGCCAAATTTAGCCTTTTAAAATCCAAAAAATTTGGCGCTACAACGCTATCTTGCTATGCAAAATAAAATTTCAAAAAACCTTAGCAGTGCCGAAATGAAGGCACTTTTGGAGTATTATTCGGCGCGTAGCAATACTGATGAAAATCTTTTTAGCGCCCCAGATCCCTTGCAAGTGCTAAAACCTCTCGCTCACACCCCGCACGCGCCCGTAATCGCGCTAATTTGCGCACTTTTTGCCTATGGAAACGCAGGGCAGATAATCAAATTTTTAAATTCGCTAAATTTTGATTTGCTTGGAAGCGATGAAAAGACGATAAAATCAGCTTTGCAAGGCAAAAAATACCGCTTTCAAAGCGAGCAAGATGTGGCGGAGATTTTTCTCACGCTTCGCAGACTTTGCGAATGCGATATAGAAAAAATCATCTTAAATGGTATGAAAAATGGCGAAATCATAAACGGCATAAATGCGCTCATAGCCCAAATTTACGAGCTTTCAGAGTATCGCTCGGCTGGATATGAGTTTTTTTTCGGCAAAAATTTCACCACTAAGCCGACCTCGCCATACAAACGCTACAATCTGTTTTTGCGCTGGATGGTGCGCAAAAGCGATATAGATTTGGGGCTATTTTCGCGCATAAGTTCGTCCAAACTACTCATACCGCTAGATACTCACACGCACAAGGTCTCGCTAGCCTTGGGCTTAATAGATAGAAAGGTTTATGATTTTCGCGCTGTTAGCGCTCTTAGCGCAAAACTGCGTGAGTTCGACCCGCACGATCCGATAAAATATGATTTTGCGCTGTATAGACTAGGACAAAGCAGAGAAATTGAGGAATTAATAAAAAATTTGAAGTGAAATTTAGCCCATTTTTGGGCTAAATTTAGATTTCTACGACTATTTTTCTGGCGTTTTCATCGACATAGATTGCGAAAATTTCGTGTTTTTTCTCGCCCACGACTTCCACTTCACAACCCCTAAGCTCGGGGCTTTCTAGCAAAATTCTAGCGATTGTATCATTTAACTCTTCTAGCGTCATTTTTAATCCTTATTTATCTTTGAAAAATCGCGCGATCTTGGCTTGGAGTTTAAACCACTCTTTTAGCTCCATTATCGGGTGGCCGGCGAAATTTTTACCAGCTGGCAGGTCTTTGCTAATCCCGCCTCTGGCTGCGACTTGGACGAAATCCCCTACTCTGACATGTCCGCCACTGCCTGCTTGACCGCCAAGGACGACATTTCTACCAAGTATAGTTGATCCTGCAAGTCCCACTTGTGAGACGATTAGGCAGTTTTGACCTAGCTCACAGTTGTGTCCGATTTGGACTAGATTGTCGATTTTGGTGCAAGATGAAATTATCGTAGAGCCAAAAACCGCCCTATCTATCGTGGTATTCGCACCGATTTCGACCTCATCTTCGAGCACGACATTTCCATTGTGATAAATTTTAACATGCGTGCCGTCGCTTCTGTGCGCGTAGCCAAAGCCGTCCGAGCCGATAACTGCGTTTGCTAGGATATGGCAGCGAGCCCCTATAATCGTGTCATTGTAAATCACGACCCCTGGGTGTATCACACAATCATCGCCGATAACGACATCATCGCCGATATACGCACCAGCGCAGACTACGACTCTCTCGCCGATTTGGGTATTTGAGCCGATATAAACGCCCTTTGCAATTTGCGCACTTTTAGCTATCGCGCTTGGGCGAGCTTCCCTAATAAGCGGTTTTGCGAAATATTTGCTTAGTATCGCAAAGGCTAGGTGTGGATTTACACACTCGACTTTGATTATGTTTTTTGGAACCTCGACGCCCTTTTTCACCAAAACCGCGCACGCCTTGCTATCTGCGATAAATTTTTCATTTTTTTCGCTATCACAGTAGCTAAGTTCGCTTCCGCTTGCATTTTGCAGTGAATTTATCGCTGTAATTTCGGCATCTTCGATCCCCAAACTCGCAAAATCCATCCTTAAAATTTTAACAATTTCAGAAAGTTTCATATATTCTCCTACATATCAAGTGCGACGCTACCGCTTCTGACGATATCGATTGGGTTGTATTTTTTCACGGTCTTTAAAAAACTCTCGATTCTATCAGCATCATCGCACGCCATAAGCACGATATGGTTTTCGTCGCTGTTTGCGATAGAGCCGTTATACGCTTTTAGCAAAGCGTCAAGTCCGGCTAAATTTTCATTTAATGCGATTTTGATTAAAACCATTTCTTTTTCGACAAAATTTGCTTCCTCGATTACTTTATAAATCGGAATTAGCTTGTGAAGTTGCTTCGTAATCTGCTCGATAATGCGCTCATCGCCCAAGGTTACAATCGTAAGCCTAGATAAATTTGTATTTGGGATAGGTGCGACGGTTAGGGAGTTGATATTATATCCACGCCCTGCAAAAAGCCCAGAAATACGAGAAAGCACGCCGTGTTCGTCCAAAACTATGACTGAAATAATTCTTTTTATACTATTCATAATCAAATCCTATTCAAATATCATATTATATAGCGCGCCACCTGCTGGCACCATTGGGAAAACATTTTCGAAGCGATCGACTTTAACCTCGATGAAACAAACCTTATTGCTTTCAAGCGCAGTTTTTAGCGCGCTTTCAAACTCAGCTTTTGTGCTAACGCTAAATCCAAGCCCGCCAAAGCTCTCTACAAGTTTTACGAAATCTGGCTGTTTGCTAAGATCTGTCGATGAAAATCTCGCACCATAAAACATACTTTGCCACTGTCTAACCATACCCAAAAAATTATTATTAAGTATGATATTTACTACACCAAGATTATTTTCACTAAGCGTCATTAGCTCTTGGATATTCATCAAAATTGAGCCATCGCCTGTGAAATTTATAACCTGCCTTTTCTCGCCAGCGTAAGCTTTCGCTCCCATTGCAGCAGGCAAGCCATATCCCATAGTGCCAAGCCCACCGCTTGTAAGAAGCGTGCGAGGGCGGTTAAATGGATAAAACTGCGCTACCCACATTTGGTGCTGTCCGACATCTGTAACGATGATAGCGTCATCACTTGCGATCTCGCCAGTTTTTTCCACTACCCATTGTGGTTTTAAAACCTCATCGCTATCTGTGTATTTTAGCGGGTGAATTTCTTTATAAATTTTGATTTGTTCGCGCCATTTGGCGTAGTTTGCAGGCTCTGCTTCGTCCTTTAATCTAGGATTTAGCTCTGCTAAGACAGATTTTACATCGCCTACGATTGGGAAATGTGCATTTACGATTTTTGAAATCGAGCTTGGGTCGATATCGACATGGATAATTTTTGCGTTTTTAGCGAATTCTTCGAGTTTTCCAGTTACTCTATCATCAAATCTCGCTCCAAGGCAGATTATAAGGTCAGTTTCGCTAAGCGCCATATTGGCTGCGTAGCTTCCATGCATACCCACTAAGCCCAAATTTAACTCATCATCGCTTCTCATCGCGCCAAGTGCCATTAAGGTTTCTACTACTGGGATTTGCGTGATATGTGCTAGCTGTCTTACTTCCTCGCTAGCCTCGCTTAAAATCACGCCACCGCCGATATAAATTATCGGGCGTTTGGCCGCCATTATTAGCTCTGCTACTTTTTTTATCTGTTTTGCGTTGCCTTTGTAAGTCGGGCGATATGTTTGCATTTTTATCTCATCTGGATAGATAAACTCGCCAAGTTTAGCCGTAACATCCTTTGGCACATCGATATGCACAGGACCTGGTCTGCCAGAGCGCGCGATATAAAATGCTTGTTTTAGCACCATTGGAAGCTCTTCAACGGTTTTTACTAGGAAATTGTGTTTGACACATGGTCTTGAAATTCCAACCGCATCAATCTCTTGAAATGCGTCAGTTCCGATAAGCGAACCAGCAACCTGTCCGCTAATTAGCACGATTGGGATAGAATCTGCATACGCAGTAGCAAGGCCTGTGATTGCATTTGTAAAACCAGGACCGCTTGTTACGATAGCTACGCCGACCTTTCCGCTAGCACGCGCGTATCCGTCAGCCGCCATAGCCGCAGCTTGCTCGTGGCGCACCAGGATATGTTTGAAATATGTTTGTTTGTATGTTTCATCATATATGTTTAGCGCAGCGCCACCAGGATATCCAAATACTACCTCAACGCCCTCTTGATGAAGCGCCTCGATAATCATCTGCGAACCGTTTAATTTCTCCATGTTCAATCCTAATTATGAAATGACTGGATATTTTATTATTTTTTAGATTAAATTCTAAGAATTTTTTAAAGAATTTGATTAAATTTTATATTTTTGTAAGAAATTTGATTAATTTAAGGCAAAATTTAAAAAGGCTTGCGAACGCGCGCAAGCCTAAATTTGGTTAAAATGATTTTTTCGTAAGGATATGTATCAAAAAACTAATCACAAAAGCCACTACGCTAGGCACAATCCAACCAAGCATAGCATCATAAAATGGAAAGCTACTAACCCAATTAGTAATACCTGGAATTTTGATTTTTAAGACATCTAGTCCATTTACGATACCCACAGCGAAGCTCGCATACACGCAAGCCCTATAAACTAACTTGCTTGTATCGATTAGCGGATCGATTAGCGATAAAATTATAAGCATAATCGCAGCTGGATAAATCGCGATTAGCACAGGGATACTCGCGCTAATAATCGTTGTAAGTCCAAAATTTGCCACGCCAAATGATACGAGGCAAAGTATCACAACCCACGCTTTGTATGGAATTTTGCCTTTGACCAAATTTTCAAAATACTGGCTACATGAGCTAATCAAACCCAAAGTCGTAGTAAGGCAGGCTAGGAAAAATGCAAGCCCTAGCAAGGCTGTACCGACACTGCCAAAAAGATAGTGGCTGATTTTGCTAAGGTATTGTGCGCCATTTGTTACATCAGGGAAAAGGCTAGCCGCACTCGCACCAAGATATGAAATCATCAGATAAATCACGGCTAAAAGTGCGCCCGCAAACATACCTGCTTTTATCATAGATACGACGATATGTCCCTCATCACTAACACCGCGCGCTCTCATCGCATTTGCGATAATGATACCAAAGGCTAGTGAAGCCAAAGCGTCCATAGTCTGGTATCCATCGACGAAACCACTTGCGACTGCGTGATCTCTATACGCTTCGTTTGGAGCGACGAATTCGCCCATAGGGGTAAAAAACGACGATACGAAAAGCCCCAAAATCAAAATCAAAAGCACAGGTGTAAGGTAGCGTCCGAGCAAATCAACGAGTTTTGATGGATTTAAGCACAAAACAAAATTTAGCGCAAAATACGCAGCTGAATAGATCAAAAGCCACATCTGCACCGATGTTTCGGCGACATTTTCGCGCACGACGATATCAAATGGCATATTTGCAGCACGCGGTATCGCAAAAAGCGGTCCGATAGTCAGATACAATGCGACTGTAAAAATCAGCGCAAACACAGGATCTACGCGCTCGACTAAATTTGCCAAGCCCTTTGATTTAGCCACGGCTGCGACGCCAAGGACTGGAATCAAAATCGCGGCACAGCAAAAAAACATAATTCCCACGAAAAAGTTATCGCCTGCGTTTTTGCCCACAATCGGCGGAAAAATGAAGTTTCCAGCACCAAAATACATAGCAAAAAGCATTAAAGCAATGGTAAAAAACTCTTTTTTAGTAAGCTTTCTGTCCATGAAATCTCCTTATCAAAAATTTAACCGTTCATTTTCTCATTATTTAATTTAAATTTCATTTAAATTTTATTTTTACTAAAAATTTAAGGCAAAAATTTTTGCTATAATCGCGCGAAATTTAATAAATTTATCAAGGTAAAACAAAATGGCAAAATCAAAATCAACACTTTTCGAGTGCCAACACTGCGGAAATCAACAATCCAGATGGCTTGGCAAATGCCCTGATTGTGGCGCATGGGATAGTTTCGTGGAGCTTAAAGCCGAGCAGATTAAAACCCTAAAAGAGATAGAAAAATTAGAGCAAAAAAGAGGCGCGAGTGGCGCAAAAGCAATAGATGAAATCCAAATCGAAGATGTCGTGCGCATAGACACCAAAGACGCTGAGTTAAATTTGGTTTTAGGTGGCGGGCTTGTAGAGGGCTCACTCGTGCTAATTGGCGGAAGTCCAGGGATTGGCAAATCCACGCTTTTGCTCAAAATCGCTGCAAATTTAGCCAGCCCAAATTCGCCCGCACTCTATGTCAGTGGCGAAGAAAGTGCCAGCCAAATCAAAATGCGAGCCGACCGCCTAGGCGCAATCAACAAAAATTTATTCTTGCTAACTGAGATAAATTTAAACACGATTTTAGATGAAATTTCAAGCAAAAATTACAAAAGTGTCGTCATTGATAGTATCCAGACCCTTTATAGCGACAAAATTTCATCAGCCCCAGGCTCCGTGACGCAGGTGCGCGAGATCACTTTTGAGCTAATGCGACTTGCAAAAGAGCGCGGAATTAGCATTTTTATCATCGGGCATATCACCAAAGAAGGCTCGATCGCAGGGCCTAGGATTTTAGAACACATGGTCGATGTGGTGCTGTATTTCGAGGGGGACGCGAGCAAGGAACTTCGAATTTTGCGTGGTTTTAAAAATCGTTTTGGTTCTACTAGCGAGGTTGGGATTTTTGAAATGAGCGAAAAAGGGCTAATTAGCGCAAAGGATGTCGCAAGTAAATTTTTCACTCGCACCAAACCTGCCTCAGGCTCAGCAATCACCGTGACTATGGAAGGCTCACGCGCCCTTGTTGTCGAAATCCAAGCCCTAGTTTGCGAAAGCTCGTATCCCAAACGCTCTGCCACAGGATATGATAAAAACCGCCTCGATATGCTTTTAGCGCTTTTGGATAGGAAGCTTGAAATTGGTCTTGGCGGATACGATGTCTTCGTAAATGTCATCGGCGGGGTCAAAATCACCGAAACCGCCTGCGATTTAGCCGTGGTCGCTGCAATCGTAAGTAGCTTTAAAAACCGCCCGCTTAGCAAAGAGAGCGCATTTATTGGCGAAGTTAGCCTAAATGGCGAAATTCGCGAAATTTTCAACCTTGATGCGCGCATAAAAGAGGCTAGTTTGCAAAAATTTAAAAACATAATCTCGCCGATGAAACCGCAAAATTCGCTAGGGCTTAAAATTTTTCACGCCACGGAAATTTCGCAAATCCTTGATTGGATGTAAAAAAATGCTATAATCGCGCGAAATTCTTGGACGGACAAATTCAATGGAAAAATGCGATCACTGCCACGGCTCGTTTGAGAGCGCGGAGCTTTTTAGCGATGAGGCGGGGCATAAGTTTTGCTGTAATGGGTGCAAAAATGTCTATTATCTTTTGCAGGGGCAAAATTTGGGCGAATTTTACGAGCGCCTTGGCAAAAATACTCTGCGCCCAGCCAAACAAAATGCCCAAATTCAGGGACCAGCTAGCAGTATTTACAAAAACTATGTCACCAAAGATAAAGACGGATTTAACCAAATTTCGCTTTTAATCGACGGAATTCACTGCTCGGCGTGCGTCTGGCTAAACGAAAAAATCCTAAATAACGCCACCGGCATAATCGAAGTAAGCCTAAACGCAGCCTCGCACAAAGCGCGCATTGTCTGGGACGAAGAGCAAATATCCTTAGCCGAAATTTTAAATTTAATCCGCTCGATTGGATACGATGCCTACCCTTATGACACAAACACCCAAAACGCCAAAGACACGGCAAAACGCAGGGAATTTTACGCTAGGCTTTTGGTTGGAATTTTTTGCGTTATGAATATAATGTGGATCTCAATCGCGCTGTATGGCGGGTATTTCACGGGGATCGAGCAGGGCACGAAGGATATTTTGCACTTTGCTGAGTTTATCCTAGCTACGCCTGTGCTTTTTTATACTGGCGCGGTATTTTTTAAGAGTGCATTTTATGCGCTCAAAACTCGCACCCCAAATATGGACTTGCTCGTTGGGCTTGGGGCTTTGGTAATTTATATTTATTCGCTTTATGTTATGTTTTCGCGCAATGGCGAGGTCTATTTCGAATCCGTAGCGATGATAATCACCTTTGTTTTTGCTGGAAAATATCTGCAAATTTTAAGCCAAAAAAGGGCTGGCGAAAATTTAAGCTCGCTTTCAAATATGCTTCTTGGCGAGGTTTGCACGCTAAGACCAGACGGAAGCTATGCCAATAAATCCCCAAACGAGGTGCAAATCGGCGATGAAATTCTCATAAACCAAGGCGATCGCGTCCTAATCGACGGAGTGGTAAGCAGTGGAGAGGGAAGTTTCGATTATTCGGGCATTTCGGGCGAGAGTATCCCAGTATCGCTAAGCAAAAACGATGAAATCAAATCAGGCTCACTCTGCCTATCTGGCTCGTTAAAATACCGCGCAAATGCCGATTTTAAGGGCTCATTGCTAAGCAAAATCGTCGAGCTTTTAGAAAACGCAAATCTAAAAAAACCAAAATTTGAAATTTTGGCTAATAAAATTTCAGGCTATTTTTCGATTTTTGTCATAGCCGTGGCGTTTGTGGCGTTTGTGTTTTGGTATGCCAAAGCAGGCTTTGCAAGCGCGCTACTAATCAGCGTTAGCGTCATCATCATCGCCTGCCCTTGCGCCCTAGCCCTTGCCACGCCGATTGCGACGCTGTGCGCGATCTCTGTGGCACTAAGGCATGGCATAATCTTCAAAGAGGCCAAAATGCTAGAAATCCTATCCGAAGCCGATACTATCGTCTTTGACAAAACAGGCACACTCACAAGCTCTGCGCTAATCGTCAAAAAAAGCGAAATTTCGCCTAGTTGCGATATCGGCGCGCTAAAAGGGCTTTTGCAAAGCTCAAATCACCCTATTTCCGAGGCTGTGCTTGAATTTTTAAATTCGGGCGAATTTGCAAAATTTGCGCCTGCGAATTTAGAAAATATCACAAACCACCCAGCCAAGGGTCTTAGCGCGAAATTTGGCGAAAATGAAATTTATGGCGGAAGCGCGAAATTTATGTGCGAGCTTGGCGCAAATGTCGCTAGCGGGGATTTAAGCGAGTATTTTTTCATGCAAAATAGGCAAATTTTAGCCAAATTTTGGCTTCTTGCGCCACTTAAAAATGATAGCAAAGAGGCCATAAAAACGCTACAAAATTTAGGTTACGAGCTTCATATCATCAGCGGCGATCACCAAAACGCCGTCAGTGCGATAGCGCGTGAGCTAGAAATAGTGAAATTTGGCGCGCAAATTTTGCCAGACGAAAAGGCTAGCTATATCCAAAACCTCGCTAAAATGGGCAAAAAAGTGGTAATGGTAGGCGATGGTATAAACGACGCGGCCGCGCTTAGCCTTGCTCACGCTGGGATTTGCCTAGGAAGTGGCGCGAATCTTAGCGTGCAAAAAAGCGATGTCGTGCTTATCAAAGACGATATGACGAGCCTAGTGCGCGCCATGCGTATCGCGCGCAAAACAGACAGTAAAATCCGCCAAAATATCGCTATTTCGCTACTTTATAACCTAATCACGATTCCGCTTGCGTTTTTGGGATACGCAATCCCGCTGTTTGCGGCACTCTCAATGAGCCTAAGCTCGGTAATCGTGGTCGCAAACTCAATGCTTTTAAGAAGGATAAAACTATGAGTAACGCCGTGCTAATGACTATGGTTACGATTTCGCTAATACTTGGATTTTGCGTGTTAGGCGGGCTTTTGTGGGCGCTGAAAAATCATCAATTCGATGATTATTCTAAATTTCTTGGCGGGACGGAATTCGACGGCGAGGACGCACTCAACGAAGCTGTGAAAATGGAAGAAAAACGCAAAGAGGCGTTAAGGCGAAAAAAAGAAAATTTGGATAGTTGAAATTTAGAGTAAAATTCCACTTAAATTTCGCGGAAATACTGCTCTGAAATTTTGCAAAAATACTGCGCCGAAATTTTGCAAAAATACTGCGCCGAAATTTCTTACTCGTAGATTGCCACGAATTTTGCTAACGCAAAATTCTCGCAATGACAATGGCGAGCAAATTTGTTAAATCTGTCATTGCGAGGCGTGAAACGCCGAAGCAATCTACGAGCATAAAATTTAAGGCATGTAAATTTGCTGTCATTGCGAGGCGATTTATCGCCGAAGCAATCCAGTAAAATTTAAAGTGACTGCAAATTCTAAAAACAGCTTCACTGTTGCTGGATTGCTTCACTTCGTTCGCAATGACTAAATATTTATAAAAGGATTAAAATTGGAAAATTTGGAGAATTGGAATAAAAATGTTAGAAATAAAAATTCAAATACAAATTCAACTCAAAGAGATTACGACAAAGAGCCGATAATTATTAAAGATTATCATCAAATTTTTAATGGAGTATTGTTTGAAAATTCGGCTTTATTATCTTTTATTGCTTGTTTAAATATATATATTTTTGTTTATGGATATATTACATATAAGCCAGATGATGAAATAATTTCAAAAATTAGTGAATACATAGGCGTAATAAACATTATTTTATTTTTACTTGTATTATTTGGCTTTTCGATTGGATATTATATTTTTTCGATACGCAGAAAAGCAGAAATTCATTTTACAAACAAATTTATTCAATTTTACGAATTTGAGAAATTACAATATTCATCTGCAAATGCGAATTTGAGAGATATTATTTGTAAGCCATTTTGGTGTAGCGATAGAGAAAATGTTAAATTTGGCATTACAATTTATTTTATGATTACGCTTGTTGCTTTTAAATTTATTGGCTTATTTTTTATATTTTTGTGTTTTTTAACAAATATATTTTTGAAAGTATGTTTTTATTTAATTATCAAAAAAAGCTTAAAAGATTTTACGATATTTCCAGTAATTATAATTGATGAACCACAAAGAAATGGTTGGGCTTACAATATAAATGTTTTGCGTGGCAAATTTTATATGGTGTGTATTTTTGATAAAAAAGATTATTTGGAAATCAAAAAGTGGTTTTTAGATAAGAAAAATATAAACATAGATTATATTCAAAAAAAATATTTTGCATAAAAAATTTAATAAAACTTTATTTTTAAGGAGACACAATGAGTAGAGAAGCAGTTGCTCAAATCGAGCTAGACAAGCTAGAAACAAGGCTACAAATAATAAACATAAACAGTTGGTAAAATTTTGCAAATTTAAACCCAAACTATCAAATTTGAGTTTAAATTTAAGAATTTAATAAATTCGGTATTTTAAAATACTGACCGAAATTAAATTTACATAAAATGTCATTGCGAGAAAACGAAGTTTTCGAAGCAATCCAGAGAAATTTAAATTCAAAATTCAACCTAAATTTAGCATTGAACGATTTTTTTGAATTTTATGCGAAATTTTGCTTTCTTGTAAGGGGGAAAGGAGCCCCAATTACTCTGCTTTGCTTCGCTCGCAATGACACAAAATTTGTGTTTTGGTGATTTTTGCTCGTAGATTGCCACGAATTTTGCTGACGCAAAATTCTCGCAATGACAGATTAAGCAAAATTTGCCAAATTTAAACAAATTCCTAAATTTCGCCACTTCCCTTATACATACAATGCTCGAAGATAAATTTATGCTCCTGTGGCAGTGCTTCATAAATCGCATTTGCCAACGCACGGATTTCCCACAATGCCGATTTTGACGAACGCAATGACAAGAAATTTTGCAGACTTCTAGCATTTATACTCCACGATAGCTCGGTTTTATAGCACTCTGGCAGGCAGTATTTTGCGATATCTAGGCTAGTGTTTGCGCCTAAAATTTCCCTTAGATTATTTAGAGCTTTTATGCTTGCGCTATCGACAGCGTCGTTGCCTGTTAGCACGATGTATTTTGCGGCGCTATCGCTTGTGATTTCAGGCTCATTTCTTAGCTCTTTTAGCGTGTAGCGGGTGGATTTCACGCTCAGACTTGCCATGCGATGCCTCGCTAACTCTTGCAAAAGCGCGCGCGAGATGCCCTTGATATAAAAATTATAAAAAATGTGTTCGAGCGTAGATGAGTGCTTCATTTCATTTCCTACGCGGTTGATTAGTGCTAAGTCCTTTTCGCCGCCGTTATCGCCCCGCTCGAAGCTTTGCCAACAAGTTCTTATGGCGTTCGAACATACCCAAAGTGGCGTGAAATTCAAAAGTTTTACTTCCATAAATTTTCCTTGATTAAATTTTATAACGCGTGATTTTAGCCAAAATTTGCAAATATATTCAAATTTAAAAGGCTTAATGTAAGCTAAATTTTGTTAAAATTGGCAAATTTTTTACCAAAAGGAAAAGCATGAACGACAAATTCACACGCATTGGTTTTATCTTGGCGGTCGCAGGCTCAGCCGTGGGACTTGGAAACGCTTGGAAATTCCCCACACTCGTAGGTCAAAACGGCGGTAGCGCATTTATTTTGCTCTATCTTTTGCTCACATTTTTGGTAAGTTTTGTCATTTTTATCGGCGAAATCACCATTGGTCGCCTTGGCGAGAGCGATCCAGTCGATAGCTACCGAAGACTTGCCCCTAGCAACAAAGAGCTTTGGAGCAAGGCTGGATTTTTGATGATTACTGCGCTTTTGATTTACTCATTTTACAGCGTCGTAATGGGCTGGATCTTGAAATACACAGCCACATCGATTTTCTCACTACCTCAAAATTTAGACGATAGCGGTGCGATGTTTAACGCTTTGATTTCGAATTCACCGCTTGTAGCGATTATCTGCTTTACGATAATGTCGCTTGTGTGCTTTTTGATCGTCTCAAAGGGTATCAAAAACGGAATTGAGAGATTAAATATCTGGATGATGCCTAGCCTTTTTATCCTGCTTGTGCTTATGGTTTTGTATTCGGCTAGCTTCGACGGATTCGCACAAAGCGCAAAATTCTTGCTTTTGCCTGATTTTAGCGCGCTAAATTCACAAAGCGTGCTTGACGCGCTAGGATTAGCGTTTTTCACACTTAGCCTTGGCGTAACTACGATTTTGACATACGCTGCAAGCCTGCCAGAGCGCACCAATATCCTAACTTCGAGCATTAATATCGTTTTAATCAATGTAATGATTGGCGTTATGATGGGGCTTGTTGTTTTCACATTTATTTTCGAATTTAACGGCGATCCAGCCCAATCAGGTCCTGGGTTGATTTTCGTCTCCCTTGCCGTGCTATTTAGCAAACTTGGCTTTATTGGGCATATTTTGGCGTTTGCGTTTTTCTTAACCCTACTTTTCGCCGCCATTACCTCAGCGATTTCGATGATCGAACCAGCTGTTTATTACCTAGTCAAATCCCGCGCATTTTCTCGCGCGAAAGCTTGCGTGGCGGTTTTTGTATTTACCTATGTGCTAGGGATTGCCTGCATTTTGGGATACTATGGCGCGACAAGCGAGTATTTCGTCATCGCAGGACAGCCGTTTTTCGACGCACTGGATTATTTGACATCTAAAATTTTAATGCCACTTGGCGGATTAATCATCGTCATTTTCGTAGGATATGTCATCAAAAAAGACGGCGTTTATGCCCTACTTTCGCCATATATGGGAGATTTCGGATTTAAAATTTGGTACTATGTCCTACTTCGCGTGGTATCTCCGCTTGCGATTTTTGTAATCGCGCTAAGAGAGCTTGGAATCGTAAATTTTGGATAGTCAAATTTGAAATTTAAAGAAAGATTATGAACGATAAATTTAGCAAAATCGGCTTTGTTTTAGCGGTCGCTGGCGGTGCTGTGGGGCTTGGAAATGCGTGGAAGTTTCCAACCCTAGTCGGTAGCAACGGCGGAAGCGCGTTTGTGCTTTTATACCTCGTACTCACGCTTGGGATTGGGTTTAGCCTATTTTTAGCCGAAATGGCGATTGGGCGCATTAGCAGAGCCGATTTGCCTAGCGCGTATAGATATCTCGACCCCAAAAACGGCGAAAAGTGGAAATTCGCTGGAATTTTCATAGTGGGCGGAATTTTTGTTTTGTCATTTTATCTCGTAATCCTTGGCTGGGTTATGAGATACATTTTCATCGGTTTTAGCGCGCTTCCTGCCTCAGTAGATGAGGCTGGCGCACTCTTTGGGAGCGTGATTTCACACTCGCTATTTTCAAGCCTTGCATTTTATGCGCTAGGGCTTGTGCTGACACTTTTTGTGGTATCGCGCGGAATCAAAAGTGGCATAGAAAAGCTAAATTTGATAATGATGCCCCTGCTTTTCGTGCTTTTGCTTTTAATGCTAGGATATGCGGTTTTTATGGACGGATTTGGCGAGGCGGTGAAGTTTTTATTCACGCCTGATTTTTCCAAAATCACCGTCGCTAGCGTGCTAGACGCGCTTGGGCTTTCACTTTTTACCCTTTGTATCGGGATTGGCTGTATCGCTGCGTATGCTGCTAGCCTAGGAGAGGGTGTAAAGCTAGTGAAAAGTTGTGTAAATATCGTATTTATCAATATCGCAATCGGGCTAATGATGGGGCTAATCGTATTTACATTTATCTTCGAATTTAATGCTAGCCCATCTCAGGGCGCAGGATTGGTGTTTGTATCGCTTACCACGATGTTTGCTAAGCTTGGCTTTATGGGGCAAATTTTAGCGATTTTGTTTTTTGTGTCGCTGTTTTTTGCTGGGATTACGAGCGCGGTTTCGATGATAGAGCCATTTATTTTATATCTTGTCAATCATTTTGGCATTTCTAGAAATAGAGCGTGTGGGTTATCAGGCATAGTCGTAGGCGCGCTAGGAGCGTGCTGCACGCTATCAATGAACGCGGAATTTGGCGAGAGTTTTACATTTTTTGGCAAGGGATTTTTCGATATTTTAGACTTTTTGACCTCAAATATCATGCTTCCTCTTGGCGCGCTAAGTTCGGCGATTTTCGTCGGATTTGTGATGAAAAAATCCCTTTTAGCGGAGTTTTTTGGCGAGGATATGGGCAAGGGTGCGTTTGAGATCTGGTATTTTTCGCTAAGATTTATCGCGCCATTTGCGATAATTATAATAATGGTAAATTTGCTATTTTTTAGCTAAATTTGGAGAGTAAAATTTAAAATTTGGGCTACCGAAATTTCGGTAGCCTTTTTTTATGCTTTGCGAATTTTTGAGTAGATTACCGCCACGATGTATGATAGCACACTCACAGCTACAAACATTAGTAGCACAGGCGTCATTTCCCACTCTGCTTCGTCGCCAAAAACAAGCACGGCAATATAAATTATAAAAATGTATTGCAACACATAAAACGGCGTTACAAGCACACTTATCGTTTTTAAACACGACATAATGATATTTGGAAGCACTTTGGCTACCAGATACATTAGCCCAATCCATGCCAAAACAAAGGCGATAAACATTATGTTAAAAAATATGTTTTGGTGGTAGTATGGATCGCCGTCCATCATATCGTCCCACGCATAAAACTTCGCCAATACCACAGCCGAGGCGATAAAGATAACCGCGCAAATAAGGCTTAGTTTTGTGTATAGGTTGCCTTTATCTTCTGGGCGAGTGTAGATTAAAATATCAGCGAATAAATATCCGGCTATCGGGTAGGCAATCCAGCTTAAAAATGGAAAATAGCTTCCCTCATGTGTGCCCCAAAATAGCCCTGTTACTGCCAACATTGCGTCAGATTCAAACTCTGCTAAATTCTCGCCTAGATACATTGCAGCACCTGAGCAGATGATTCCCACTATGAGATAGCCTAAATTTGATAAATTTAGCTTTTTCATTAGCGCAAAAAATATAAACGCAAGTCCCGCAAACTGCAAAATGTCCGCATCGTAAATCTGCGTCCAATTTTCTTCGAAAATTTCAGCGTCATCGTTTAGCTTAGAGCTAATGTAGTATGGAAGCACATACACAAGCGCGTTAAAGACATAAGATAGCACCAAAAATATCACGCCACGCTTAAAAAGTAGCCCCGGCGCAGAACGCCTAGAATAGACAATACCGCAACCCAAAATAAACATAAAAACAGGCGCAGCAGGCGGTGAGCCTAGGAAGTTTGCGACCTTGAAAAACACGGAATTTTCGCCGTTGTAGAAGTATTCCACGCAGTGGATTAGCACCATAAAGATTACAGCAAGACCCCTTGCTATATCCAACTCGTTTTGTCGCCCAGCATTGGGCAATGATAAGAAATTCATAAATACCACAACCTCCTTTAAAAATTTTACAAAACGATAATTATCTTATTTTATCGGTTAAAATCTAATTAATGCAAAATTAAAAAAGTAAAATTTTGCGCCTACACGGCAAAATTTTCAGCCCAGTTTAAGGGGGGGGGGGTAGAATAAGCACTTATTTTTTATTAAGGAGTTTTTCATGGCAGATGAAAAAATAGTCATAGTCCAGAAAAATAGTAGCAATGTAGCAGGAATTTTAGCCATTATTTTTGCTATTTTAGGGATTTTTTTTCTTGGAATTGTATTTGTTCCGCTTGCATTTATTTGCGCCCTAGTCGCAACATTTGGTGCCGTAAAAGGCAAATCCTCTATACTTGTCGCAGTAATAGCTTGGATTTTGTTAATTATCGCTTTTGCAACTAGTCCTGCTTTAATAGCCGCACTTGGATTTGGTTCATCTCTTTAAAACCCAAATTTTCTTTTGCAATAGGCAAAATTTGCTAAAATTTTGCCTATTAAATTTCAAATTTTAGCCAAATATTTCTCTTAAAAAACACCGCCAAGTAATAGAAGCATTTATCGGATATGAAAGCAAGTATAAAACTACCATTAAATTTCTCTGGATTGCTTCGAGCCGTTGGCTCTCGCAATGACAAATCAAGCAAATTTCGTGTCATTGCGAGCAAGCATAAAACAGCGTTACAAAAGGTTTAAAATTTAACTATCAATAATTCTTTGAAATTTTCCTGGATTGCTTCGGCGTTTCACACCTCGTAATGAGAGTTAATAGCTGAGTTTTCGGTGGGCAAAAATGCCCACCATACCGGAGCTAAAATCCTTTATTTAAGGCTATAAACTCCGCCGTTTTCAGACATGATATTTGCCATACTCTCATTGGCTAGGATTTTTTTGCATTTGGCGGATTTACCATATCTCTGCGATTGCGATAGTGTTAATGTCGCATTTGCTCTATCTAACTTCCCATCCACGCAATAACCATCTAAAACAATATAAAAACTATCTTTGTTAGCGCTTACATATTTGTCTGTCATTTTATTTATATCTGTATGAAATTTTTTATGCTTTTGATAATATTTTCTTATGTCATCTATGATAGGCAAAATTTCATTAGCATATTTTTTAGCCACATCCGAAATAGCTTTGGTATCGTCAAATGGGAATTTGACTACAAATTTACCATCTTTTGTCGTTGCTTGGACTATGGTTTTTAGCGCACCTTCTTCGATAGCAACTTCACTTGCTACTTCTCTTAATAAATCATCCTCAAAAGTTTCATCAAACTCTTTTAGCCCTTCGGCACTTGAGAATCTTGCAAGATTTTCTTCTAAGCTTTTTAGCTTTTCGGCATTTGGCTCATCTTTAAGCTTTTCTTTCTCGATTCTTTGTTTTATAGAACTCTTTATCATTTCTATCGCAGTATTTTTACCTGGGGTATGTATGGTTATCGTTAGATTTTTACTATCCATATCTGCTTTGCTAAATCCTAAAAAACCCTCAACAAGCATAAAACCATTGGTTGCTTCTAATTGTTTTTTGAATTCTTCTTTATTTGTAATTGTATTTATCATATCTTCGAGATTGCCAAATTTTTTGTTTGCTATGACATAATCATTTATATACGGCAAAGAAGAATTATACAAAAACCATTCATCGGAAGCAAATGGGTAATCTTTCTGCCACTTTATTACTTCATCTAATTTATCTTTATGTGTTTTAAATTTCTCTTCGCAAGCTATTTTGGCTTTGTGATTTAAAAATTCTTTGTATGTATCGCAACCGCCATTTTTATAAAATTTATAAAACTCTTTTAAGCTCATCGCCTCGACCTCTTTTTTCGCATTTTCTTTTGCGTTTAGGTCAATTTTAGCCACGATATTATCACCCTCTATCGACAATGGAAAATCCGTGCCCTTGTCTATGAAGTATTGGTAAAAAGCAACTTCCAGTTGAGAATTCATAAGCTTTTCTTCATCGGATTCATCTGCAATAGGACCGATAATAAGGGTAGAATTTTTTCTATCAAGTTTATAATAGAGTATATCATCAATCACAATCTCGTCATCGCTTATTATTACCTTATTCTTACTAGAAGTATAAAGCATATCTTTTAGCGAACCAAATTCGCCATTTTTATCTATGTATTCGTTTATATAATTCACTCTTCTATAAACATATTTTGGGTAATCTTTATGATTTTTTTTGATTTTATTTAAATCCCACTTCTTCACTATATTATTAAATTTCTTAAATTTTCCCTCACAAGCAAGCGTAGTTTTATGGAAGTTATAGTCGAACTCATAGTCAGCTCCTAGGCTTTGTGCTGCTGTCGGCGAAACATCGCAACCACTATCTAAAACCAAAGCTATAAAATCTTTTAATCTCATCGCTTCGACATCATTTTTGGCGTCTTTTAGCGGGTCGCCTTTCTTTTTGACCGGTTTTTCTACCGCCTTTTCTACCGCCTTTTCGGTTTTTGTAGTCGTTGCAGATGAGCCTTTATCCTCATCACCGCATCCCATAAGCACAGCACACAGCGCACTGGCTAACATAAATGAAAATAGCTTTTTCATCTTTTCTCCTTAGTAAATTTGTCTATTTTGTTTTGTAGTTAAAATCAAACCAACCATTATACCCCCCTCTTTTTTTAAATTTAGTAAAAAAGTGGCAATTCATAGGCGAAATTTACGCTTTGATTTCAAGTATAGTAGCATAGGGTTGGAAAGGAGGCGACCATACGAGGCGTTTCAATCTGAAAAATTCAAAAGAATTTTAAATTTTAAAATTTATCACAATTGTAAAATTTGAAACTCTATTGAAATTTTAAAATTTGAAATTCTTGCAAATTATAAATTTTACTGGATTGCTTCGAGCCGTTGGCTCTCGCAATGACAAATTCGGCAAATTCAACTTAAATTTGATAACCAAATGCCGACGATTTTTCACGGAGTGAGCGACGGACTAGACTAACTCGTCTGTCCTAGCCCACGCCGCGAAAAAGCTAGGCTCGTTTAATTGCAAATAATATTTTAATGCAAAAAGTGGCGAATTCCCGTAAAATACATCGCCATACCAAACTCATCTGCCGCAGCGACGACTTCATCATCACGGATTGAGCCACCTGGTTGGATTACGGCTTTTACGCCCACTTCATTAGCGATTTCTATGCTATCTTTGAAAGGGAAAAACGCTTCACTAGCCAGTGCGCAACCTTGCAAATCAAGCCCCAAATCCCTTGCTTTTGCCACAGCTGCGCGCGCAGCATCGACACGGCTTGTCATACCCATGCCGATCGCTACCATTGCCGAGTTTTTCACATACACAACGCAGTTTGATTTAGTCAGAGCTGCGACCTGCCAAGCGATTTGCAAATCGGTAAATTCGCCAGAATTCGCCGAACGCTTAGTAACGCATTTGGCATTTTTGACCTCATCAGCACCCACATAGTCGCGCTCTTGATAGACAAATCCGCCGTCTATGAATTTAAAGTCATATTTATCATTTTCGCGCATTAAAAATTTATTCTCTTGCGTGAAAATTTTAATGCGTTTTTTGTTTGCAAAGACTTCAAGCGCGGCGTCATCGACATTGGCTGCAATTATGACTTCCACAAAAATTTCATTGATTTTCTCTGCTAACGCTCTATCAAGTGTGCCGTTTATCGCCACTACGCCACCATAAGCCGAAACAGGGTCGCATTTAAGCGCTTCGGTGTAGCTTTCTAGCAAATTTGATTTTATGGCAAACCCGCACGGATTTGCATGTTTGCAGATACTCACTGCTGGGGCTTCGCCAAAGCTACTTGCTAACATGACTGCGCCGTGAATATCGGTCATATTGTTAAAACTTGCTTCGCCTTTTAGAGCTTTGAAATTTAGGCTAAAAAAGTTTTCGAATTCATAAAGCGCGCCCTTTTGGTGCGGGTTTTCGCCGTATCTTGTATCAAAAACTTTTGAGCCTGTGATAAATTTTTTAGCACCAAAACCGCCGTTAAATCGCTCGTTCATATAGTTTGCTATCATGCTATCATACGCGGCAGTGTGCTCGTAGGCCTTTATCATAAGGCTTCGGCGAAATTCCAAATCATCGGCTTTTGCTTTGATTTTTTCCACAACTAAATCATAATCCAAAATGTCCGTTACTATCAAAACATCTTTGAAATTTTTCGCGGCACTGCGCACCATGGCAGGTCCGCCGATGTCGATATTTTCGATAATCTCATCAAAATCATCTGTGCGAATCGTGGTTTGTTTGAAAGGATATAAATTCACGCAAACCAAATCAATCCCGCCAATGCCGTGTTTTAGGGCTTGTTCGGCGTGATTTTTGTCGTCCCTTTTGTGTAAAATTCCGCCGTGAATTTTAGGGTGCAGAGTTTTTACTCTGCCTTCAAACATCTCAGGGCTTCCTGTGTAAGCACTCACTTCCACAGCATTTACGCCGTTTTCGCAAAGTAGCTTATAAGTGCCACCCGTGCTTAAAATTTCCCAACCCAAATTTGCCAAATCTTTTGCAAATTCTACTACGCCGTCTTTGTCGCTAACGCTGATTAACGCTCTCATGCTCACTCCTTATAAATTGAAATTTTTAAATTTTACTCGCCGAATTTTTCTTTTAGGCTCTCATACGCTTCGTTGATTTCTTGAAGCTTTTTCGTGCCTTCTTGGATAATCTCGTCATCTGCGCCCTTGCCCATTAAAATATCTGGGTGGTATTTTTTGACTAGTTCGCGGTATTTTTTCTTTATTTCGCCAAAACTAGCACCCTTATCCACGCCCAAGACTTCGTAAGGGTCTTTTTTCGAGCTTGTATTTCGCGCAGAGCCACCATATCCGCCACCAGAGCTAGAATTTTGATATCCGCCGCCGTAATTTCCGCCATAACTGCCACTGCGACTATCGCCATAACCGCCAGAATTTCGGCTATTTTGGTAGCCACCGCGTCCGCGGTTGTCGTAGTTTTGGCTAGAACCGCCGTATGTGCCATAATAGCTCGCCTCAAACATAGCAAAAATTTGACTTACCACATGAGACGGCATACCAAATCCGCGTGCGATTTTGGCGATTATATCTCGCTCTTGCTCGCTAAATGAGCGATCGATATAGGCTATGTTTAAGAAAAAATAAATTAGCGCCGCTTTTCGGCTCGAACTTAGGTGAAATTTTTGATTGTAATGAAACGCGAGAGAGTAGATATCGTGCTCTTTGTCTTTGTTTATCTTATAAACTTGCTTCAAAAGTTTTCTCTCGTTTTCGCCACCGCCCATTTTGCGAACTAAATCGTCCAAAATCTCGCCTATCATCGTGGCTTCTGTCTCATTTACCACGCCGTCGCTTTTGGCGACCTTTGCAGTTAGGGTGATTAAAATTTTCGCCTCTTCAAGGCTCATTTTTGGCTCTTTTCTCTCATAGCCGGAATTTCCGCCCAGACCGCTTATAAATCCCTTTATAAAATGATAAAGCAAAAAAGCCAAAAATAGATAAAAAATACTCGACACTATTAATCTTCGCTTCTAATTATTTTTGCAAATTCGTTGAAATAAATTTCGCTCAACTCTCCCAAATCGCGCGAAATACTATTGATTTGGAAAATTTTACCGCCAGTAATGCCTAGTTTTACGAAATTTAGCCCTGCTTCGCGCGCTAAGCTTTCAAATTTCGCCTCGTCGCTCACGCCAAAAACAGCCCTCGTAAAGCTCTCGTCGAAAATATCTCTCTCATCATCGCACGGCATTTTAAACTCGCCACCCATTTTACCCACACACGCCATTTTGGCTAGGGTGATTGCCACGCCACCGATTCCTACGGAGTTTGCGAAGCGCAATGCGCCCTGCTGGCCTGCTTTAATCGCAAAATCCCAAAGTTTGCGCTCTTTGGCTAAATCTAGTTTCGGTAGCATGCCTCCGATTGCGCCTTTTACGGCTTGTTGATACAGCGAACCTGAAAACACGCCGTGTGTATCGCCCACCAAATAGACGCTAGTACCAGCCTGAGTGAAATCGCTAGGGATAATCTCGCCGTTATTTACGCCCACGGTTACGATCGCAGGGGTCGGCTGGATACTCACGCCCTCTGTTTCGTTATACAAGCTCACATTTCCACTCACAACTGGCGTATTTAGAGCCTTGCAGGCCTCTTTGATACCCTCTGCGCCCTGTGCGAACTGCCACATAACCTCTGGGTTTTGCGGATTGCCGTAGTTTAGGCAGTCAGTAATCGCTAGCGGTGTCGCGCCACTAAGGGCTACCTTGCGTCCGCTCACAGCCACAGCAAGAGCCGCGCCAGTGAAAGGATCAATATAGTTCATGCGAGTGTTGCAATCCATAGCGATTGCGAGTTTTGCGCCATTTTCTTTGACTCTCATTACC
This sequence comes from Campylobacter sp. JMF_01 NE2, assembly GCF_027737365.1. Classification (NCBI taxonomy): domain Bacteria; kingdom Pseudomonadati; phylum Campylobacterota; class Epsilonproteobacteria; order Campylobacterales; family Campylobacteraceae; genus Campylobacter; species Campylobacter sp. JMF_01 NE2. The sequence continues at coordinate 313,129 of NZ_JAOVTR010000002.1, forward strand.
GCAGCGCCTAGTTTGCCCGGGCGTTTGGCTGAGTTTAGCCCGACATTTGCGTCATATTGATCGTAAATGAGTGATTTATTTAACACATCTGGGTGCGAAAAAACCTTGTCGAAATCGGCGTTTATGTCAAATTTATCAGAGCATGTGCATAAATTTTGGTTTGCGATTTCGTCCAAATACGCTGGGCGTCTTGTAGGGCGGTCTAAAACAGGTGCTGCTTCGCTTAAAGGCTCGATTGGAATCTCGCCAGCTAGCTCGCCATGCCAGTAAAGCTCCATTTTACCGGTATTGGTTACTTCGCCGATGACTTCTGCGTCTAAATCCCATTTCGCAAAAATCTCTTTTATCTTATCTTCACAACCTTTTTTCGCGCAAATTAGCATTCGCTCTTGGCTTTCACTTAGCATTAGCTCATACGGCGTCATACCGCTTTCACGCATAGGGACACGATCAAGGTGCATTTTCATACCGCTTCCGCTTCGTCCTGCCATTTCAAAGCTACTTGAAGTAAGACCCGCTGCTCCCATATCTTGGATACCCACGACATAGTCAGTCTTAAAAAGCTCCAAACAAGCTTCCATTAAAAGCTTTTCGGCAAACGGATCGCCAACTTGCACGGTTGGGCGAAGAGATTTGTTCTCATCGTTAAAGCTATCACTTGCCATAACGGCTCCACCAAGCCCGTCCCTGCCTGTTTTTGAGCCTACATAGATGACTGAGTTTCCCACGCCTTCTGCTTTGCCGTAGAAAATTTCATCACTTTTTACAATTCCAAGAGCAAAGGCATTTACCAAAATATTTCCATTAAAACTGCTATCAAATGTCGTTTCGCCGCCTATCGTAGGGATTCCCATGCAGTTACCATAGTGTGCGATACCGCTAACTGCGCCTTTGACTAAATATCTTTGGTAGCGATTTGTTTTGGAATTTCCCACGACATCGCCAAAACGAAGTGAATTTAGATTTGCTTCAACCCTTGCACCCATTGTGAAAATATCGCGCAGTATTCCGCCTACACCTGTGGCTGCGCCTTGAAACGGCTCGATGTAGCTGGGGTGATTGTGGCTTTCCATTTTAAAAACAGCCGCCATGCCACCGCCAATGTCGATGACACCGGCATTTTCGCCTGGACCTTGTATGACCCATGGAGCCTTGGTCGGAAAGCCGTTTAGGTATTTTTTGCTTGATTTATATGAGCAGTGTTCGCTCCACATAGCCGAAAAAATGCCAAGTTCTAGCAAATTTGGCTCACGCCCTAGAATTTCTAAAATTTTCGCATATTCGTCTTCGCTGATTTTGTGTGCCGCAATGGTTTTTTTATCCATTTTATCGCCCTTTTAGTGGAATTTAATAACTTTTTATAATAGCTAAATTTTGCTTAATTTCCTTTTTTGTTAAGCCAAATTTCATACAATTTTGCCTCTTTCATAAATGCGTAAAATGCGTTTATAACGGCGATTATGAAGCCTTTTTTACCGTCGAAAAAACTTCGCCTTAAAAAATACGATTTGAAAAAGACAAGCGGAAAGATAAAAAGCAGTTTGGCTAGGCTCGGTTTTTTGCCTTTTTCAAATTTTTGCTGTGCGCGCAGGCTCGAATAGTTATTGTTTTTGCTCACTAGCTCTTTGATTGGTTTATCACTAAAATGATAAATCACCCCACGAGATTTTCGCACTTTGCCGTTTATGCTGACTTGCGCATGCACGCCCAAATTTCGATACTCGCCAGAGCTTTTGCGAAAAAATCTAATGTGGGTGTTTTTTCGCACCCTATCATCGACGATTCCGCCCATGTAAAATTCGTGAAATTTAATATCAAGCCCGTCAAATTCGTCTTGCGCCATAAACTCGCAAATTTCAGCTTTTAGCTCAGCGCTTACTTCCTCGTCGCCGTCTAAATTTAGCACCCACTCGTGTGAGCAGAGTGAAAAAGCGTAGTTTTTTTGCACGCCCTCGCCTTGCCAGTCGTGGTGGTAAATTTTGGCATTAAATTTCTTTGCAATTTCTAGCGTCTTATCGGTGCTGCCACTATCGACGATGATGATTTCTGCGAAATCCGCGACACTTTTTAGCATTCGTTCGATATGTTTTTCTTCGTTTTGCACGATTGCATAGACACTTGCATTTATCATAGTTTATTCCTTATGCGCGTAAATTTCAGCCAAAAATCAAAAAAACTCTCCGTCCCCAAAACGCCAATTCTATTTATGGCGAATTTATCATCGCCCGCTTCGTAAAGTCCGCGCTTTACCACGACCGCGGCGCAGTATCCTGAATTTCGCGTAAGCGATAAAATTTCATCGTTAAATTTGCCGTAAGGATAGGCAAAAACCCTGCACTCGCGCCCGGTGATTTTCTCTAACTCTTTTTTGGATTTTTCGATTTCATCTCGCGCTTTTTCGGGCTCGCTCGCCCACAAACGCTCTAAATTCGCGTGGCTTAGCGTGTGTGAGCCAAACTCGATTAAATTTGAGCGGTGCATTAAATTTATCTCATCGCTAGTTAAAATTTGGCTTAAATGCTCGGTATTTCCGCGCTCCCAGTCGTTTTGCGTAGCAGTAGCCACCACAAAAATCGTGGCTTTAAAATTATATTTTTTTAAAATTTCAAAGGCGTTTGTGTAGTTATCCATAAATCCGTCATCGAAGGTAATACAGACCGATTTTGGCGGGATTTGGGCTAAATTTGCTAACTCGCTAAGCGTGAAAGTCGTAAAGCCGTTTTTGGCTAGCCACGCGATTTGAGCTTCAAAATCGGCTGGGCGAACGCGCCATTTATCAAATTTATCGCCCTTATGCTCGCTTATGGAGTGATACATCAGCACGCGCGCTTTATCCCAGCCCTGCGGGATCCGCCACCAGTTATACCTGCACGAAAAGGCTATAATCGCCACGGCTAAAATTGCAAAAAAATATATCATTTTTTAAAATCCTTTATCAAATTTTCATACGCATTAATGTATTTTTGCGCCATTTTTGCTACGCTAAATTCGTCTTTTTTGGCTTTGATAGGGGCAAAAATTTGCACGAATTTATCGTAGTTTGCGTGGATTTCATCTAGTTTGTGAGCTATAAACTGTGGATTTTCTTCAATGATTAGTTCATTGGGCATTATAGTTTCGCAAATTCCGCGTCTTGTAGCTATCATCAAAGGTGCATAAAAAACCCCATCTAACGAACTTAGCCCAAAAGCTTCATTTAAACTCGGCATCACATTTAAATCACAACTATACAGATAATCGCCTATATTTTTCACAAATCCTTTAAATTTTATCTTATCTTGTAATCCTAAATTTTTAACCTTTTCTTCATAAATTTTACTATCCCCATAGCCAAAAAAATGACATTCATAGTCAAATTTTACTAAATTTAGAGCTTCGATTAAAAGCGTTACTCCCTTCGCATCGCAAATCCTATTAGCAAAAGTGATATAAAATTTATGTGGTCTTGAAAGTTTTTTTGGCGTAATAAACGGATAACCGTTTTCAATTAAAATTTTTTTATCCACCTGTATTGTTTCACACACGCCACTTGAAACCCCCACGACCAAATCGGCTAAATTTAGGTATTTTTTGCGTTCTAGCGAGTGTTTTGTATTGACAATAGGTGGTTTTTGTTTGCTAAATTTTCGTGCGTAATTTAAAATTTGAAGCTCTTTTATGTTGTGAGTTTGCAAAATATCTGGCGAAATTTCATCTATCATATTTGCAGTTTTTTTCAAAAAAAATGGATTGTAACGATTTTTATTAAAATTAAAATTTATAAAATTTATATCTTTACTTAAATAATCCTTAATCGCCAAATCACTTAAAAAATAGATTTCATGCTCTTTGCAAAGCTCATTACATAATAATATACTTAATTTTTCCAAACCACCAAATTGCTTGTATTGCAAAGTGTTTAAAATTTTCAAATCTTTTCTCCATTTTGATAAATATGCTCGCGCCACTCGTAATTTTCACTAAATTTTTCGCCAAAAATCGTCTCAATCATAAATTGCGTAACCCTTTTTGCATTTGCTAAATTCAGCGCTTTTTCTCTCCCTGCTTTGGCAATTTGGGCGTATTTTTCAGTGCGCAAATACTCTAAAATTTTTTCAAAACAATCGCTTGGATTTTTGAAATACACTATTTCCTTTTCGTGCGTAAAAAACTTCTCAAACCCCGCAATCACGGGCGAAAAAGTGCAAACTCCACACCCCATAAAATGCGCCATTCTGTTACTTGCACCCAATAATTTCTTTGAATTTTCGCACTCAATCTCATCATCGCGGTTAAAATTTATAGCTATTTTGCTTTTAGCAATCGCTCTGTAATAATCATCGCCAAAAATGAAACCATTGCCAAGACTTGCGTAAATTTCGTATTTTAGACCATTTTTTTTACAAAATTCATCAAGTAAAATTGCAAATTTATGGCGATTATCCTCCATATAATCCCTAGAAATGTAGATTATATCGTTCGATTTTTCAGTTTCGTAAAATATGTCAAAACTCTCATCACTAATATTTGGGAAAAAAGCAAATTTTATATCCCTAAACTCACTAGATAATCTTTGTAGATGATACGCATTTGCATGAAAAAAGCAATCAATTTCTCTCAAATTTTCCCAAAACTGTGAAACTTCGTTTAAATGATCCACATACCATAGTGCAATTTTCAAATTTGGAAGTGCCTTTTTTATCTCTTTTAGCGTGGAAGTTGCGATTTTTTCGCCTTTACCGATTAAAAGCAAGTCAGCATTTATGTTTTTGCAAATTTTAATCAGCTTTTTATTCATTTTTGATAAGCCAGTATTTTTTATTTTTGCAAAGCGCAAATGTCGCTCCCAGTCACGATAACTAAAATCATAGACAAAATGCCCATTACGCACCAAACCATGTGAAACTCTTCTATCTACACCATAAAAAAAGTTGCCATCATTAAATTCATTAAAAATACTACAATGAACTATTTTTAGACTTCGCATAAAAACTCTCCTTTAATTAAACCAACACCTTTTTGTAGTAAAGCAAAAAAGTAAAAATCACCAAATAACTAAGCAACTCTTTCAAAATGAACGCCAAATAATCAAATTTTAAATTCTTTGATTAAATTTTCATACGCATTAATGTATTTTTGCGCCATTTTTGCTACGCCAAATTCGTCCTTTTTGGCTTTGATAGGGGCGAAAATTTGCACGAATTTATCGTAGTTTGCGTGGATTTCATCTAGTTTGTGAGCTAAATTTTCTGGCGTGGCGCTAAATTTTAACTCACTAGGCAAAATTCGCTCACAAATGCCAGTATTCGTTGAAATCATAAGCGGCGAATAATAAACCCCGTCAATCGCCACAAGTCCATAAGCTTCGAATTTCGAAGCGATGATTTGCAAATCGCAGCTTGCTAAATGATCATTTATATTATCCACGAAACCGCGCAAAAAGACCTTTTTATCAAGTTTTAGCTCGCTAATTAGCCTTTCTAGCTCACCTTGCTTCTCGCCCTGACCAAATATCTCGCATACAAAGTCAAATTCCACCAAACTAAGCGCTTTGATGACCACATCCATTTGCTTAATAGCGCTTAATCTGCCAGAGCTGATGATGTGAAATTTATCTAGTTTTTTAATCTTTTCTGGCTTTTTATACAAAATTCCATTTTCGATAATTATAGAATTTGGCGGTAAAATCTTTTTTGTCTCATCTAACACAGCCACGCACAAATCAGCTAATTTATAATTTTTTTTGAATTCCAAAGTGTGTTTTGTGGCGATTAGCGGAATTTTCTTTTTCATAAAAAATCTAGCATTATAGATAATCTCTATCACTTTTGCATTGTGAGCGTGTATGATATCAGGGCTAATTTCATCTAAAATTTTAGCAATTTTATGCAAAAAAATGGGGTTGTATCTGTTTTTTTTAAAATTTATCTCTATTAATTTTACATTTTTGTCTATGTATTTTAAAATATTTTTATCGCTCATTAGATAAATTTCGTGTTCTTTAACTAATTCGTTACATAGCTGGACACAAGCGTTTTCTGTTCCTGCAAATTTTATCCAATTAAGAGCGTGTAAGATTTTCAAACCATTTCCTAAATTTTAAATCTTGCAATTATCTCATATTACCGCTTTATACTTCGTTAAATTTAATTATTTTTTCTATATAATGAGTAAAAAATTTAAGGAAAATTTATGTTTAAAAATTTGATAAAAAAGCTAAAAGGCAAACCCGCATATAAAAACATAAAAAGCGAACTTTTAGAGCAAACAAAAGCATTGAGTGATTTTAGCTTGGGGTTTAGCGTATAAATTGCCTATTTTAGGCAGTTTTCGTAATAATTTTTTAGAGTGGATATGTAATTTTCAAATTTCAGACTATTTTTTATCTCTTTATGTTTTTCGCTAAATTTTTGCGAGTATATATCGTAATTTTTGTAAATTTTACTAATTTTTGCGCTCATATTTTCATAATCGATAAAAAATTCCTCATCTAAAATTTCACTAATTCCACCAACTTTTGTGCCAAGTAAAACATTAGCATAAAAAATCCCTTCAATTAAGCTAATCGAAAGCCCCTCGCTACGAGATGATATGATTTGTAGGTGCGAATTGGCTAGCCTTTGTGCGACATCGTCTTTAAAACCAAGTAGCACTACTTTATCTTGCAAATTTAGAGAATTTATTAAATTTTGCAAATTTTTTCTCTCTTTTCCTTCGCCGACAATTTGCAAAACAAAGTCAAAATCAAGCTTACTAACAGATTTTATCAACTCATCAAAACCTTTGATAAAATCTAGTCTTCCAACCGCAATAATGCTAAATTTATCGCCTAAATTTCGTGAAATTTGCCTTTGTTTAATACCAAAATATATAACTTCACTTTTGTGATTTATAGTTTGGGCTACTCTCTTTGATACAGAAATAACATTTGGAATTTTATTAAAAATTTTGCCCTTTCGCACATTATGCTTTGTAGCAACTTGCGTAAAATCCATAAATTTATTCAGCAAAAATCCCATTTGCGAAGCTTTTGCGCCGTGAGTGTGTAAAATTTGGACGCCAAATTTTTTCAATACTTTTAAAATTTCAAAATATAAAAGTAAATTCCACCTTTTATCATAGTTTTTATACTCGTAAATTCTAACTTTTGGCGCAATTTTATCTTTATACAAACACCCGTTTGGCACGATTAAAAGCACTTCGTCATTTTGACATAGCTCATTTACGCTATCGCAAACGATTTTTTCTACACCACCATAGATTGTAGAGCACGAAAAATAGGCTATTTTCACGCACCGGCCTTTTGTGTAAATTTATCAGCAAAAATCAAAAACGCAAATAAGCTTAGATAGCTCATCAGCCTTTTTGTATCAAACAGGCTAAAATCAAACTGAATTACAATGCAAAAATATGCCAAAACGCAAAAATAGATAAAATTTTTACTTCTAAATATCTCTTTGATAGCGCAAAACAGCACCCCAAGCCATGATAAAAGACCAAAAATTCCAGTAAAAAGCAAAATTTCAAGCTCAGCATTATGCACCATGACAAATTGCATAAGTTTTTTTGGTTTTTCTAGGCTAATCCAAGTTTGCACACCATGCCCAAAAATAGGATTGTTTTGGATTTGAGTAATAGTATATTCCCAGATAATATCTCTGTAACTAGTGTGCCCAGTTAAAAGATGATTAAATCTAATCGCAACGGCGTCAAAATAAAAATAGATCCCCAAAACAATAAGGCTAAATAAAATCAAAACTAAAAGTATAAATTTTATATTTTTTCTCAAATTTAAAGCCGCCCACAAAAGCATAGCCACGCTCACGCCGACCCACGACGAACGCGAATATGTAAAAACCAAAACGCTAATATGCAATAAAAACAAAACTATGCCAAGCTTTGGCTTGTATTTTGTAAAAATCAGGCTAAACACAGCCCCTATGCCCATCATAAGCCCTAGCCTGTTGCGATTATCCAAAAGCCCAGTTAGACCTGTTTTTTTGCCATTACTTACCTTTTTGCTTAGGATTAAGTCTGGGTTATTTATCGCTTGATAAATCGCCGATACCAATAAAAACGATGTTCCAAGCAATAAATATAAAATAATCTCTTTTTTGGAGAAAAATTTCAACTTATAAAAATAAGCCAATGCGATAAAAACAAAACCATATCTAGTGACAAAAATAATGATATTTCGCCACGATTTTTTTGTCAAAAGCTCGGGGTTTAGGAGATTTGCAATAACCATAGAAACAATGATTAAAAAGACAAAAAACGAAAAAAGCTTGACTTCTTTTAAATTTGCGATTAAAACGCTGAAATTTTTGTAAATTACAACATGCAAAATCGCCAAAACTATTATATAAATCGTCGAAATTTGATACACGCTATTTTCAAATGCAATCGAACAAAGCCAAATTATAAGCCCGAATTTTAGCGCACTTTGCCAAGGATTTAATCTGATAAAATCCAAAATTTTACTCACACCATCTCCTTATACACACTCATAGTTTTCTCCACCATTTGCGCTAGGCTGAAATTCTCCGCTATATAGCCGTATCCGTCAAATTTATAATCCTTCGCGCGCTCTATCATCGCAGCTAACCCCCTCTCATCGCCCACAGCAAAAAACTCGCCATTTTCGCCAGATTTGATTATGTCTAGCACGCCACCGTGATTGCTCGCCACCACAGGCGCATTTAGCGCGATCGCCTCAGCCACGCTTCGCCCGAAACTCTCAGGCTTTTTCGACGCACTCACGACCACATTGCTTAGCGCGTAAATCTCAGGGATTTTACTTTGCGAACCCGTAAAAATCACGCTTTGCGCCAAATTTAACTCACGCGCTAAATTTTGTAGCCCCAAAAAATACTCTTTTTTATCCTCTCGCACACCGCCCACGATTAAAATTTTTAAATTTTCCCCAAAGTCTTTTTTCAAAATACTACCTGCTTTTATAATTGTTTCATAATCTTTAAGTTGCGTTATGCGCCCGACACTTGCGACGATGAAATCACCCTTTTTTAGCCCAAATTCGGCGCGAAATTTCGCCATAAAATCGTGGTCTAAATTACTAGGATTAAATTTTTCCAAATCAATTCCGCGCGGAATCACCCTGATTTTGCTGACATCTGCGCCGAAATTTCGCACCACATAATCCTTCGTAGCGTTGCTGACACAGATGATTTTATCGGCTTTTACCATGATTTTGCTGTAAAAATTCACCGAATTTAGCCCATGCACGGTGCTAACTAGCCCAAAATTTAGCCCCCCTTTGGCGAATTTCACTAGCCATGCAGGCACACGAGAGCGCACATGCACGATATCTGGGGTGATCTCGCGCAAAATTTCTTTTAGCGCACTAGCGCGAGAAAATGCTGTGAATATATTTTTGGAGCAAACATCGAATTTTATGTGGCGCACGCCGTTTTTTTCTAGCTCGCTTACTAGCTTTCCGCCATTGCTAATCACCACGCTCTCCACGCCAAATTTAGCAAATTCGCGCGTGAGCTCGACCACACCGCGCTCGACGCCACCTTCGTTAAGTTCTGGCAGTATTTGCACCACTCTCATAAGCTAATTCCTTGTAAAATTTGGCTTAAATTTATCTTTTTTGTCGGTTTTAACTCGCTGTTTTTAGCGTAAATTCGCAAACACTCATTTTGCGCCAAATTTGCGATAAAATCGTCAAATTTATTGTGCGAATTTTTGCGCGGAAGTGCCAAAACAGCGACATTTGAGCGACCATTGCACACAGCCTCGCTTATCATCGAAACAGAATCTTGCGTGATAAAAATCCACTCGCAACCCTCCAAAAAATCGCCGATTGGATTAATCTGATTTTTGCTATAAATCACGCTAAAATCGAAATTCGCGCGCTCAAACTGCGCCTCGATATCGCGTGGGGTGCGTGGGCTAGTAGTCAGGGCGTATTCGTGGCGGGGAAATTTCGCCTTGATTTTCTCCACAATCTCGCAAATTTCGCTATTCATATCAAACGAAGCGTTTGGCCCGCCGATGACAAAGCCAACCGCGCTTTTTTTGGGAGCGTAGAAATTCCCCGTTTTGCTAAGGTTTAAATTCGTCGGCAAAATCACCACATTTGGCGCAGTTTGCGTGGTGTCGTGAGCGTTTGCGAAAATGAGCGAAAAGTCCTTTTTATAGCCTTTTGGATACATTAGCGCGACGCTTTTTTTGCCAAATTTCGCGGCGCAGTATTTTAAGGGATAGTATGTCACAGACCCAGCTCCTACGAAAATGTCAAAATTCGCAAAATTTTTGTTTTCGCACTCGAAAATTTTAAATTTCAGCCCCAAAAAATCCAAAAAATATGAGAGAATTTTTAAAATTTTGTTTTTATAGCCAACCTTGCAAAGCTCAAATTCCAAGCCTTTTAACTCGCAAAACGCCACGCTTTGGCTCTCATGCCCCTTGCGCCCGTCGGTAAAGATAAGCGCTCTCATCAATCAACTTTCCAGCGATTATGCATCCAAAACCACTGCTCGGGCGCGCTTCGCACGACCTCTTCAAAGATATCGTTGCACTGCTGGGTTATGAACTGCTCGGCCTGCGATTTTTCTAAATTTTCGCTTGGTGGGGTGAAATCTTTGATGACGATTTCGTAGCGACCATCACTAATGCGACGCGCAAAAATGGGGATTAGGACTGGGTTAAATTTCAAATACAGCGACGCAATCGTCTTTGTGGTGTAACACTCGCGCCCAAAAAATGTGGTTTTTAGGCTGTTTTTTCCGCCCGGCTTTTGATCTGGCAGGATTCCTACATTTTTGCCAGCTCTTAAACGCTCGACAAGTCCGCGCATGGCGTCATCTTTATAGATTAGCTCGTTGCCGTATTTTTTGCGAAATGGCGTAACTAGGCGGTCTTCGATGAGTTCGTTATTTCCCCTGCGCCCCACAACCGCCACAGGAAAGCCGTTCGCGCCGTAAAAATGGGCTAAAACTTCCCAGTTTCCAAAATGCGCCGTGAAAAACAAAATTCCGTTTTTGCTATCACCTTTTAGCGCTTTTACCTTTTCTAGCGCCTCGTCTTTGTTAGCGATAAGTGCGCTAAAATCGAGCCTTTCGTGGTAGAAAAGCAGGGTTTGGGTCAGGGTTTTGGCAATAGAGCGGAAATTTTCGCGCGCTAGGGTTTTAATCTCGCCAGCTGATTTTTGCGGGTAGGCAAAGCTAAGGTTTTTTATAGCGATTTTTGCGCGTGATTTTAGCGCAAAAAAGGCGAATTTCGCCAAGAAATCAAAGAAAAAATATAAGAAATTTGTCGGTAGAATTTTGGCTAATTTTATTAAAATTACGACTAGGAAATATTCAAATTTTTCTCTCATTTTCACCCTTATTAAAAGGGGTGATTATAGTAAATTTTGGCTAAATAAGATATAAAATCACTTTCCTAGGCAAAAATTCCCAAACATTTCATCTAAAATTTCGTCCCTCTCAAAGGGCCTAGAAATCGACGAAATCTGCTCTATGGCGCGATTCATTTCATAAGCGAAAATTTCAAGTTCAGCCTCGTTTAGCTTTTCACGCGCACTTTTTAGGGCGTTTAGCGCGTTTTCGCAAGCATTTATTTGGCGAGTATTGCTTAGCATAAGTCCGTCGAAATTCTGCGAATTTAGATAAATTTCAAGCTCTTTTAAAATTTCATCGACGCCGTTTTTGGCTGAAATTTTAAGCGGTTTTTGCGCAAAATTATATGCAAAATTTTGCGCTAAATCAGATTTATTTAAGATATAAAATATTTTTTTATCGCTTTTTTGCTCCAAAATTTGGACGATTTTTTTATCTTCATCGCTAAATTTCGCAGAGCTATCAAACACAGCCAGGATAATATCCGCCTCATCAATCGCCTTGATTGAGTATGAAATGCCGATATTTTCGGTCTTGCTCTCGCCATGCCTAATGCCTGCTGTATCAATGATACGGATTAGGTGAGTGCCGATTTTAAGGCTCTCTTCGATTCTATCCCTAGTCGTGCCAGCCTCATCGCTGACGATTGCGCGCTCGTAGTTTAAAAGCGCGTTTAAAATACTACTTTTGCCCACATTTGGTTTGCCTACGATTGCGACCTTAAAGCCCTCGATTAGCCCTTTTCTGCTCTTGCTAATCTGGGTGATTTTTTCTAAATTTTCTATGTTTTCATTTAGCATTTTTAGCGAATTTTCAAGCACATCGCGCGGCAAATCCTCTTCGGCATAATCTATGCAAACCTCGGCAAATGCAAGAGTTTTGACAAGCTTAGCGCGCAGGTCACTTACAAAGCCTTCAAGCTCGCCGTGCAGGTTACGAGACAAAATCTTAGCCGCACTTTCTGAGCGAGAAAGTATCAAATCGCTAATCGCCTCGGCCTTGCTTAAATCCATTTTGCCGTTTAAAAACGCCCTTTTGCTAAACTCCCCAGGCTCAGCGATACGCGCTCCTAGCGCAACCACGCTATCAAGCGCCATAGACGAGCTAATAAATCCGCCGTGTGTTTGTATCTCCACGACATCTTCGCCAGTGAAGCTATGCGGGGCTTTGAAATATATAAAAATCGCCTCGCCAAATTTCACCCCGTCTGCGCCGTATAAATTCGCCAGTGTGGCGTGGCGCGGTGCGAAGTCATTTTTATGCGAAATTTCGCGCGCGATTTGCAGGGCGCCTGCCCCGCTTATGCGCACGATTGATATTCCACCGACTCCGTGAGCGGTGGCGATAGCAGCGATTGTTTGATTCATTAATTTTTTTCGTCGATTATGATGATTTTGCCGTTACGAGTGGATTTGATACCGATCGTGCGATCTGGGAAGCTTTCTTTAATCTTGTCGCTAGCGATTTTGACAAATGCCCCGTCAAATGGCTTGGTTACGATTTTTGAGCCGTTTGCGTTCGCCTTTAATGCGCCCACATACGAATCAATATGTTTGCTTTGGTTTTGCAAAAATTCAGCCACTTCAAAAACGACAGAGAGGTTGTATTTCATACTAATCCAGTTATAAATCATATACGAAAACGCCTTGTATCTGTGGCCTTCCTTGCCGATTAAAAGTGCGCTATCATCGCCGTCGATTTTGATATATACGCTGTTTTCATCGTGAATTTTAACCTCGCAAACGCTAAGATTAAATCCGCTTTGTGCGATTAAATTTGTGATTTTTTGCTCGATATCTTTGCAAATTTCATCATTTATGGTAGCTTTTGGCTTTTCTTTGCGGACTTTGTGCGAATTTGCGCTTCTAGTTTTTTGCGAATTTTGCGGTTTTTTCTCATCATTTGATTTTTGGCTTAAATTTTCGCTTTGTGGAAATTTCTCGCCCTTTTTGACAACCTCGATAATGGCATTTTTCTTAAAAAAACCCAAAAATCCGCTACTTGGCTGTTGAATTACCCTGATATTTAGCTCAGTAATCGAACACCCAAACTCATCTGCTGCTTTTTGGTAAGCTTGCATTAAATTTATCGCTTCAATTTTCATGTTTTTTCTCCGAAATTTGGGCTTGCTTTTGGCGAGCAAAGATTTTGTTTGTTACAAATTGTTGTGCGATAGACCACATATTATTGACCGTCCAGTATAGTGTAAGACCCGCTGGAAACATTAGGAAAAACACACCAAACATTAGTGGCAAGAATTTCATTACCTTCTCTTGCATTGGGTCTGTAAATGAAGTAGGCGTGATTTTTTGCTGTAAAAACATAAGCGCTGTCATCAAAATCGGCAAGATATAATATGGATCTTTTAGCGATAGATCGTGGATCCACATAGCCCACTCAGCGCCTTTTAGCTCGATTGCGTTTAAAAGCACGCGGTAAATCGCGAAAAATACCGGAATTTGAAGCAGTATCGGCAAACATCCGCCCATTGGGTTTGCGCCGTTTTTGCGATATAGCTCCATCATGTGCATTTGCAATTTTTGCGGATCGCCTTTGTATTTTTCTTGCAACTCTTTCATTTTTGGTGCAAGATCTTTTAGCTTGTTCATAGATAGCATACCACGATATGTCGGATACGCCAAAACCAAACGCACAACAATCGTCAAAATTACAATCGCCCAGCCCCAGTTGCCTACATGGCTGTAAATCCAGCGCAAAAATTTAAACATAGGCCTTGCGATAAAGGTGAACCAGCCATACTCAATGACATTAGTTAGCTTTGGATCTACCTCTTTTAGGGTTACATAATCCTTCGGTCCGATATAGCCAATGCTCTTAAAATCGCCGTTTGCTCTAATGAAGGCTTGCGAAATATCGTTTGCGCTAGTAATCGTGGTGTTTAAATTTTCGCCAAAAAATAGGCTCGTGTAGTATCTATCTGAGCTAGCCACAAATACAGCGTTTTCGACGCGCTCATTTTCGCTCACATCGCCGTCTTCGAAAATCTCGACCGTATCATCGCTTTTGCCAACTGTGATTCCGTGGATTGTGTATCCATCTACCTCGACATCAGGGCGAGAGCCAGGGGTGATGAAATACGAAGTCGGTCGGTTAAATTTAATATCGATTTCATAACTTCCATTTGGGTTAAATTTCAAATTTTTACTAACCTCAAAATCGCCTAAATTTTGTGTCAAAACCACGCTAGCTGCGCCATTTGTGATATCTAGCCTATCCGCAGAGGCAGTGTATGGCGTCGAAAATGCTAGCTCGTTTAAATTAGCGTCTTCAAATCTGATTTCAAGCGGTTTTGAATCGCCATCTTTGCTGATTAAATTTATCGGTTCGCCCTCTTTTGTAAATTTTTTATCATTTAGTGTGTATGAGCTAATGCGAGCGAAATTATCAATCGTAAAATTCGCCTCTTTGCCGACGATTTTGACTAACTGATTTTGCGCGTTCGCACCTGCGCTTGCGCTTGGAGTTATGCTAGCACTTGCGCTAGTTGGGGCTTGTTTTGCCACGCTTTGCGCACTTTGTGCGGCAGCGGCTGTTTTGTTCGCCTCCATAGCAGCTCTGACTTTTGACATATAAAAATGGTCGTATGCCACAAAAAACAAAAAAGCTAGCAAAATAGCTAGTCCTAGGCGTTTTTGTTGGGATATTTGATCTAACACGATTATCTCCTAAATATTATATAATACTGATTTTTTGAATATGGTATAAACCAAATTTTTGGTTTTACGCCCAAAGCACTGTTTTTGCATGCCCAAAAAAAATTAAATTTAAAATTATGCTTGATGATAGGGTGATCTATACCGCCCTTGAAAAAAGGGTTGCACTTTAAAATTCTAATTAATGTAGCAAAAAATGCGTGTAAGGGGTGGTTAAATTTAAACTGATAGAGCGCGTAAGTAGAGCATGTGGGATAGTAGCGACAACTCGCAGGTAAAAGAGGTGAAATAAAGGCTCTGTAAAATTTAATCAAAAAAACACAAAAATTTCTCATTTTATCGAACCTATCTTTTTAAAAGCCCAACGCAAACTTCGCTCTATCTCTTTAAAACTCATGTTTTCAATCTGTTTTTTTGCGATAATGATAAAAGTGCCATCTTTTAATAAATTTTGCTGATTATAAAACGCCGCTCTTAGCAGGCGTTTGGTGCGATTTCGCTTAACCGCATTTCCAATCTTTTTACTAGCTATCGCACTAAACCTGCGCTCGCCGTCCATAAAATACACGACAGCGCAATCACAGTGCCATTTCGCAGCACTTTTATAAACTTCTGAAAAAACCTGATTTTCGCTTATCGGAGCGAAACTACCTACGCAGCCAATCTTGCTCTACCTTTGGCGCGTCTTGCGTTGATAACTTTGCGTCCATTTTTTGTTTTCATTCTTACACGAAAGCCGTGTGTGCGCTTTCTAGGGGTGTTGTGTGGTTGATATGTTCTTTTCATATTCTTCCTTTTTTAAAAAATTTAAGGTGTGGATTTTACAAAAATTTTACTTAAAAAGCATTGAAAAACTAAATTTTTCAATGCTAAACAAATTTTAAAATTTAAAATTTTTGGCGAAATTTACCAGCCATAGCGCGGTAAATCGAAATTTCATTTTGCATACTCGCATATCTTTGCGCAAGTAGATTTATTCGCGCCGAAATCGCACTCGATCTAGCCTCCAAAAAATCTTTTAGCTCGCTAGCACCTGCGTCGTATTTGACGCGGTAAATGCGCTCAATCTCGCTGGCTGTTTTGTAAGTATCGGCTAAATTTGCAAGCCTTGCGCGGTTGATTTCGTAAATTCTATACAAATTTAGCGTCTCATTTACTGCGCCGCTTAGGGTTTTTTCGTAAGAATTTCGGTAAGCGTAAAAATCCACCTCAGCTATCCTTAACTGCGATTTTAGCCGTCCATAGTCCAAAAACGGCAGACTAATGCTGACATTTCCGCTCAAAAATTTCAAATCAAATCCATCGCTAAATTTATCTGTATTAGCTGAATTTAACCCTGCGCCCAAATTTACGCGCGGGAAGAAATTTAGCCTTGCGCGTCTGTGGTCATAAAACGCCGCATTTAGCCTAGAAATCGCAGCTCTAATGTCTGGGCGATTATGCAGCGCAGTGTAAGGCACACTAAGGTCTGCGCCTAGAAATTTCACACTCTCAATGCTTGGCAAATCTGCGCGAAACTCCAAATCAGGCGAGATTAAATCGCGCATAAATTTGCGGTTATCCTCGATATTTTTCTCGATTTCCAAAACGCGGTTTTTTAGATTCAAAATGCTGTTTTGCACCTGCTTGTATTCGATGAGCTCGGATCTGCCATAATCGTATTTTGCCTTGACGATTTGCTCGATTTGCGCATAATCTTTTAAATTTTGCTTCGTCCATTTTAGCGCATCGTTTAGATAAAGCATCTCAAAATACCCGCTCACGACCGAATTTATCAGTGTCAAACGGGCATTTTGCAAGTCAAACACACTCGCACTCGCGTCCCACTCGCTAGCATTTATGTTCGAGCGGATCCGCCCAAAAAGATCTAGCTCATAGCTGACATTAAAGCCAGAGCTATAAGTCTTGCTCCACTCATCACTTCTGCTGATATCGCGGCTCGCACCCGCTCCCCACGAAGCCCCAAGCGTAGGGAATAAATCCTCTTTGCTAAGACCTAAATTCGCATACGCGCGCTCCAAATTTAACGCCGCTGCGCGCAAATCGTGGTTTTTCGCCAAAGCCTCATCAACAAGGGCATTTAAATATGGTTGATTGTATCCCTTATACCAATCCTGCGCGATTTCATAGGTTTCGTTTTCGTCTATAAAGCTATCTTGCACTTCGTAATCAAGGTTGCTATTTATCGCGGCACACCCGCCAAAAAACGCCACGAAAACTGCGCTTACAAATATATTAAATTTCATCTCTACTCCTGTGCTAATGCGTCGATTGGGTTTAGTTTGCTTGCACTTCTTGCTGGCAAATATCCAAAAATAATTCCAATAGCCGATGAGGCCACAAAAGATACAATTATCGGCGCAATGGTAAATTTCATAGAAAAATCAGGACTTAGGGTGTTAAAGCCAAATCCAATTAAAAGCGCAAACAAAATTCCCAAAATTCCGCCGAACCAACATAGCAAAATCGCCTCGATTAGGAATTGTTGCAAGATATTGCCCTCTTTGGCGCCGATTGCCATGCGGATTCCGATCTCTCTGGTGCGCTCGGTAACTGAGACTAGCATGATATTCATTACGCCGATTCCGCCCACGATTAGCGAAATAAAGGCGATTGAGCCGATTAAAATTTTCATCGTGCCTGTCGTGCTCTCTATCGTTTGCTTAATCGTATCTGAATTTCGCGTGTGAAAATCCCTCGTGCCGTGGCGCTGGATTAGTAGCTGTGTGATACTCTCCTCAGCCATTGCGGTGCTGACATCGTCTTTGATTTTGACCGTAATCGAGCTAATCTGCCTATCGCCTGAAATTTTATCAATCACGGTCGTATATGGCGCATACACGCGCAAACTCTCGCTACTGCCAAAGGCGTTTTTATCCTCGCCAGCTATGCCGATTATGCGCAAAGCTCTGCCGTTGAATAAAATCGTATTTCCAAGTGGTTCCACGCCTTTAAATAGCGTTTTTTTGGTGTTTTGATCGATGATGATGACAGAATTTGAGTATTTTATATCATCTTCGTTGAAATTTCGCCCCTCTACCACATCTATTCCACTGACTGCGAGCGAATTTACATCACCACCAAAAACCTGCCCCGTCGCACTCATGCTAGCGTAAGTTAGCGTTCCGCTCGTGCGTGAGTTTGGCGTAGAATAATCCACATAGGGCTGGTGCGCTAATGCTAGGGAGTCGTTTTTGGTTAGAGTATTTATCCCACCTGCTCTAATATCGCCGAAATTTCGCCCCGGATAGACGCTAATGGTATTTGTGCCAATCGAGCGGATATTTGATAAAATCCTCTCCTCTGAGCCGTTTCCTAGGGCAACGACGCAGATAACAGAGGCAATTCCGATTATAATTCCAAGCATTGTCAAAATCGAGCGCAACTTATGCGAAAATATCGCGCTCACCGACATTTTAAAGCTCTCTATAAACTGATCTTTGGCGGAGAAAAGCGAGTTTTCTTTTTCTAGCTTTTCTTTATGCAAATCAAATGTGCGCCCCATTTTGACATTATCGCTTAAAATTTGGCCGTCTTTAATCTCGACAATCCTATCTGCGATTGAGGCGACATTGCTATCGTGGGTTACGACGATTATGGTATGACCTTCTTCGTGGAGCTTTTTTAAAATCTCCATTACCATGACGCCAGATTTGCTATCAAGCGCGCCTGTTGGCTCGTCGGCTAGGATTATCTCGCCACCATTTATGAGAGCCCTTGCGATAGAGACGCGTTGCTGCTGTCCGCCTGAGAGTTTGTTTGGCAAATTTTTCGTGCGATCGCCTAGCTCTAAACCTTCTAAAAGCTCTATTGCGCGCTTAATCCTAGCATGAGATGGCACGCCTGCATACACGGCTGGTAGAGCGACATTTTCGGTAGCGTCGATTGAGGCGATGAGATTGTATTTTTGAAAAACAAAGCCAAATTTCTTGCTTCTAAGGCTTGCAAGCTCATCTGAACTAAGCTTAGCAACCTCTTTATCGTCGATTTTATAGCTTCCGCTAGTTGGGGTATCAATACAGCCAATGATATTCATCAGCGTGGATTTTCCACTACCGCTTTGACCGATGATTGATACGAATTCGCCGGCTTTTATATGCAAATTTATATCTTTTAGGATATGAACCTCATCGTCGCCGAGTTTGAATTTTTTGTTTATATTTTCTAACTTTATCATGGCTAAATTTTAAATTTTAAAATCTCATTCTAGGAGCGCGTCCGCCTCTGCCATCGCCGATTTGATTGGCGTTTGAACCATCTGCGATGATAATCTCATCATCATCGCTCAAACCACCCAAAATTTCTGTATTTAAATCATCGCTAATACCCTTTTTGATATAGGTTTTCTCTGAGCCAAAACCCCTTTTTACCATGACATAATCCCCATTTTCATCGCGTTTAATCACAGAAGTTGGCAGATAGTTTGTGTCTTCTGCGTGATTTACGATGATTTCGCACTCTGTCGTCATGCCGATTTTTAGGTAATTATCTCTATTGTCGATTAAGGATTTGACATAAAAATAAACAGCGCTTTTTGATGAGCTCACACTCGTGCTAGCCTTATCGTAGCTGCCGTCGCTTAGTGTAGTAAGACCTGGGTCTATGTGAGAGACATGGGCTTGGCGCACATCGTTGAGATTTGAGAGAATATAGTATTCTACCGGCGTGCCGACGCTGATTTTAGAAATATCGCCCTCGGCGACTTCCATTTTTATCTCCATTTTGCTTAAATCCGCGATTTTTGCGATTGTTGGCGTGGTTTGGTTGGCATTTACGGTTTTGCCCTCTTCTACCGGCACCGATACGATTGTCCCGCCAGTAGGGGCTGTGATTTTGGTGTAGCCTAAATTTGTCTCAGCCGTGCTTAAAGAGAGTTTGGTCTGCTCGATTTGCGCTTCGATCTGCTTTTTGGCTGCCTCTTTTGCAGCGAGATTGTTTTTGGCGTTTTCTAAGGCTTCTTTTGAGGTCGCGTTTGCTTTGTAGAGTTTAAGCTCGCGGTTGTATTGGATCTGGGCATTATCGCTAGCGATTTTGGCTGAAACCAAATTTGCCTCATAGATATTTAACTGCGCCTTTTCCTTGGCGATATTGTTTTCTTGGGTAACTGAGTCGATTTGGGCTATCATATCGCCAGCTTTGACCACATCGCCGACTTTGACATAGAGCTTTTTGATTTGACCGCCTACTTGCGCACCCACATCGACTAACTCTTGCGCATAAACCTCGCCAGTGGCTGTCACGGTGCCACGGATATTGCCTTTTTGCATTTTTGTGGTTAAGATTTTTGGGGCTTCATCTTTTGCGCCAAATTTTTTATACGCGAAATATCCGCCCAAAATCAGGGCTAAAATAACTAAAATTTTGACTATTTTTTTCATCTTCTCCAACTTTTTTTTAAATTCAAATCCGCAATTTTAGCGAACAAATTTAAACCTAATGAAATTTTGCGAAATTTTAATTACAATTTCTATCTCTAAATTTTACGAAAGCTAATCAAAACTAACCAAATTTAGGCTTTTGCGTAAAATTTCATTATTTTTTTGTGTAGGATTAGTGAAAATGCGATTATTACGCTACCGATTAGAAATTTACCAAGCTCAGCGTCCTTGTGCCAAAGGGCTAAATTTACGATAATCGCAGCTGGGATTAGAGCGTTATTCATAATCGCAAGCACGCCAGCATCGACTTCGCAAGCGCCTTTGTTCCACAAAAAATAGCAAAGCGCGGAGCTTACTACGCCCATAAAAATTATGATTGCAACCTGCTCTGTGTTTGGATTAAATTTCGCCGCGTTTCCAAAAAACGCTGCCACAAGCGCGCAAGCAATCACCGCGCCTAGGAAAAAATAGCCAAAAAGCTCTTTTTGCTCGCCAAGACCCTTGCTTTCGCACAGGTATTTATACGCGCTCTGACCTGCGCCAAAGCACAAATTCGCCCCTTGAATCAGCAAAAATCCAGTTAAAAACTCAGAATTTATGCCATTAAATTTAATCACAAACGCCCCCAAAACCGCAAATGAGACGCTAAGCAGATAAAGCGAGCGAAAACGCCTAGCAAACGCGTCATATATCAGCGTCACATAAAACGGCGTAAATATCGTAAAAAGCGCCACTTCATAGACTTTGAGATACGCAAAACTTTTGTAATAAAAAATATACATGATGCCGATTTGCACTGCGCCGATTGCGCAAATTTGCCCTGCTAGGCGCAAATTTACACCCCTAATTTTCATAAACGGCACGAAGCACACAAACGCCAAAGCCACGCGCGAAAGCGCCAAATACGCACTATCAATCCCGCGCAAAAACTCGCCAATCAGCGAAAAGCTAAACGCCCAAATAAAGGTAACGATGATAAGTTTTGTCAAAATTTGCCCCAAAATTTTAAAAATTCTAAGGATTTTATAAAATTTGAAATTAAAATTTTATTAGTAATAAATTTTAAAATTTCAGCCCGCAAAAGTAATCTTTTATTAATCTTTGCTGTGATAAAATCCCTAAATTTTTATTTTTTAGGAAAATTATGAGTGAAATTTCAGTAGTAATTCTAGCCGCTGGTTTTGGCACGCGTATGAAGTCAGACCGCCCAAAAGTCCTATTTGAGCTTTGCGGAAAGTCGATGTTAAGCCATGTTTTAGAGCGCGCGTATGAAATCAGCGATGATGTGAGCGTGATTTTGCACTATCAATTTGATCGTGTCAAAGAGGCAGTTTTGAGCGAGTATCCAAACACCAAAATTTACAAACAAGACCACGAAAACTTCCCAGGCACCGCAGGCGCACTAAAAGATATCAAATTTGATAGCCAAAAAACTCTAATCGTATGCGGCGATATGCCACTAATCGACAGCGCAGATTTGCGCGCACTTTGCGAAAGCGACGCAGATGTCGCTCTAAGCGTATTTAGCGCAAAAGATCCGTTTGGATATGGCAGAGTTATCACACAAAATGGCGAAATTATAAAAATCGTCGAGCAAAAGGACGCTAGCGAGGAAGAAAAGCTAGTTTGCGACGCTAATGCTGGGTGCTACTGCTTCGATACAAAGGTGCTAGAAAAAATACTGCCACAAATCACACCAAACAACGCACAAAAAGAGTATTATCTCACAGATAGCATACAAATCGCCAAAAATATGGGCTTAAAATGCAAAGCTGTATGGGTCGATGAGCAAAATTTTATGGGAATAAATGACAAATTTGCGCTAAGCGTGGCTGAGGAAATCATGCAAAATCGCATAAAAGAGCGCTTAATGAAAGCTGGCGTGCTAATGCGCATGCCAAGCACGATTTATATAGATTGCAGGGCGAAATTTATCGGCGAGTGCGAGTTGCAAGAAAATGTCAGCATAATCGGCGAGTGCGTGATCGAAAACTCTATAATCAAAAGTTCAAGCGTAGTCGAAAGCTCACTTATCAAAAATTCCGACCTTGGCCCTATGGCGCACATACGCCCAAAATGCGAGATTGTGGGCACTCATATCGGAAATTTCGTCGAGCTAAAAAACGCAAAGGTTAATAATATCAAAGCAGGCCATTTAAGCTATCTTGGAGACTGTGAGATTGATAGCGGCACAAATATCGGTTGCGGCACGATTACTTGCAATTATGACGGCAAGAAAAAATACAAAACCATAATCGGAAAAAATGTCTTCGTAGGCTCTGATACGCAGTTCGTAGCCCCAGTTAAAATAGGCGATGATGTCATCATAGCAGCGGGCTCAACTATCGTCTCAGATGTCCCAAATGGCGCACTGGCGATAGCTAGATCAAAACAAACAAACAAAGCTGAATTTTTCTATAAATTTTTTAGGAGCAACAATGAGTAAGAAGAAAATTTTACTAGCAGTTTGTGGAAGCATTAGTTTTTATAAAGCGTTTGAAATTCTCTCTGCGCTTAAAAAGGCGAATTTCGATGTTTATGTCGCACTTAGCGAGGGTGCGAGCGAGTTTGTGAGCTACAAGGCTTTCGAGGCTTTGTGCGATCACCCTGTGCTATGCAGCGGCAACGAAGACTGGCAAAAAGGGGTAAATCACATAAACTACTCAAAAGTAGATTTAGTCTTAATCGCTCCTGCTACGGCAAATACGATAAACAAGCTTGCTTGGGGAGTTTGTGATAATGTATTTTTACAAACCATAAACGCAGCCTTCGCCAAAGCCAAGGTCGTAATCGCACCAGCAGCCAATCCTGCGCTACTTGAAAACAACATAACCCAAAACTGCATTGAAATTTTAAAAAGCAATGTCAAAGCCTTGTTTGTCGAGCCTATCGAAAAAATGCTAGCTTGTGGCGAAAAGGGCAAAGGCGGCCTTGCGACCACAGAGGCGATACTTCAAACCGTAAAACGCGCAATCCATAAGGATAAATTTTGGGAGGGCAAAAATGTCGTCATCACAGGTGGTCCAACGACCGAGAAAATCGACAATATCCGCGGAATTACAAATTTTTCTAGCGGAAAAACCTCAAAGGCGATCGCGGACGCATTTTATTATCTAGGCGCAAATGTAACGCTGATTTCGAGCGTGGATTATCCAAATTTGCCTTATAAACTTACGATTTTTGAGAGCACAATCGGCCTAAAATCAGCCCTTGATAGCACGAAATTCCCTGATGGCTCATACCTGATAATGGCAGCAGCTGTTAGCGACTACACTCCAAAAGTCCGCTACAAAGGCAAGGTCAAAAAGACAGAAATCGGCGATGTATGGAACCTGCGCCTTGGCAAGACCGATGATATCCTAAGCTCCGTGCATGCAAATATCAAAAAAATCGGCTTCAAGCTAGAAACCGACAAAGAGACCGCACTAAATGAAGCAAAACGCATGCTAGATGAGAAAAATCTCGACGCAGTGTGCCTAAATACGCTAGATGATGTGGTAAAACTAGGTGGCGATGTAACGAGAATCACGCTTTTGACAAACGATTTTATTACCGAGCTAGACACTGCGAGCAAAGATGAAATCGCGCTAAAACTAGCAAACGAGCTTAAAAAAATCTAAATCGTGAATCAATTAAACCATTTAGCAATCATTATGGACGGCAATGGGCGCTGGGCTAAAAAACGCGCCCTTCTGCGCACTGGCGGACATGAAGTGGGCGCGCAGGTCGTGCAGAGAGTGTGCGAATTTTGCATAAAAGAAAAAATCCCAAATCTCACGCTTTATGCTTTTAGCACCGAAAACTGGAAGCGGCCAAAAAGCGAAGTTGAGTTTTTGATGAAGCTTTTGGCGAAATTTTTGGTTGATAAAAAAGAGAGTTTTTTGGCAAATGGGATAAATTTCAAAGCCGTCGGCGATATAGCGAAATTTAGCGATGATTTGAAAAGTAAAATTTATGATTTGCAAAATTTTACGCAAAATTGTGCAAATTTAAATCTAAATTTGGCGATAAATTACGGCGCGCGTGATGAAATCGTGCGAACTTGCCAAAAAATTTTAGCAAATAATGGCGAAATTTGCGAAAGTGAAATTTCAGCGCATTTGGATACTGCGCGCAGTGGTGATGTGGATTTGCTAATCCGCACAGGTGGTGAAAAACGCATTTCAAACTTTTTGCTCTGGCAGGCAAGTTACGCTGAACTAGCTTTTAGCGATACTTTGTGGCCAGAATTTTCTAACGCAGAATTATCGCAAATCATCAACGAATTTAAAAACAAAAATCGCAGATTTGGTGGTTTGTGATAATGCAAAATAATAAAAATCCACAAAATTCGCAAGATATAAAAATTATTTCTAGAACTTCACAAACAAACAGGATTTCTGACACGCGCGCACACACACCGCAAAGGGTTTTTTATCCTGATTTTTTAAGAGTTTTTGCGATTTTTGCGGTTATATTTTTGCATGTAGCCGCAAATAAATGGTCTGCTTTTAAGCCAGATACTTTCCAGTGGCAGGTTTTTAATTTTTACGACGGATTAGTTCGTTGGTGTGTGCCTGTTTTTGTCATGGTTAGCGGTATGTTTTTGCTTGATTTTAGGCGATATAGTGAAAGCGTGAGCGAAAATTTAGGCAGAATTTTAAAGAAAAATATTTTTAGACTATCCATTACACTTATCGTTTGGAGTATTTTTTATCTATATTTCTATATGTTTTTAAATGGCAAATTTGACACCAATCCATTTAGATTAACCGATTTTTTATTTAAAAGCACACAATATCATCTTTGGTTTTTATATATGATAATCGGACTTTATTTTTTGGCTCCGTTTTTGCAGGTTTTGATGCGAAATTTAAGCAAAAAAGATTTTGAACTTTTGCTCATTGTTTTAGCGATTTTTTGTTGTGGTTATGATTTTATCAATATATTTTTGAAATTTTTTATAAATAAAACTCTATATTTTCGTTCAAATGTCCCTGAATTCAGTGGTTATTTGATATATTTTTTAGCTGGATTTTACTTTGCAAATTTTGAAATTTCTAAAAGAACTAGGATTATTTTTTACATTTTTGCCATTATCGGACTGATTTTTGCCACCTATGTAAATTCAGAATTTGCCCTGCACCACGAAAAGAAAAAGGATTTTTTCTATGATTATAAAATTTTAAGCACCATGCTAACTAGCTTTGGCGTTTTTATTTTCTTTAAAAATTTATTTGCAAAATTCCAAAATAACAGCAAATTTGCAAAAATCATAACAAAACTTTCGGCATTAAGCTTTGGAATTTACCTTATTCATCTTGCGATTTTAGATTTTATCGTTAAAAAAATGCAAATTACAACAATAAGCGCAAATCCTATAATAATGGTTCCACTTTTAAGCTTGGCAGTTTTTGCGATTTCTGCATTTTTGGCGTTTATACTCTCAAAAATTCCGATTTTACGCAAAGTGGTCTAAAAAATTTTAAGCCTAAATTTGCAAATTCACTCCCGAATTTGCCCAAAATTTAGCCAAAAAATTGTAAAATAGCCGTTTGCAAAATTTATCAATTTAATAATGGATTTTTATGGAATACTACCTTTATATGGCGATTTTCGCCCTTTTTGGCATCTGTGTTGGCTCGTTTAGCAATGTCTTAATCCACAGGCTTCCGCGTGGCGAGAGTATCAACTTCCCTGCTTCGCACTGCCCTAAATGTGGCACTCCGCTGAAATTTTACCACAATGTCCCGCTGTTTTCATGGCTGTTTTTGGGCGGAAAATGCGCATTTTGCAAGGAAAAAATCTCTATCCGCTATCCCATAGTGGAGTTTCTAGCTGGCGCGCTAGCCGCGAGCGCGTATATCTGCGAGCCAGATATCATCAAAGCCGCCATTTTAGCGCTACTTTTCATACTTTTACTAGCACTTTCGGCAATCGATTTCGAGTTCAAGGCCGTGCCAGATAGCCTGCTTTTCACAGCTACTGCGATAAGCTTAATCTATCCTTTGCTTTATGATTTTGACATTAGCTTGCTGTATCCAGCCGCTGGGTATGGGCTAGCGTTTTTCGCGCTTCGCCTCATCATCACAAAGGTCTTAAAGCGCGAAGCCATGGGCTCAGCCGATATTTTTATCGCCATAATCATCGGCGCGATTTTGGGCTGGAAGCTAGGCGGAATCGCGATTTATATCGGCGCGATTTTGACCCTGCCGGCATACGCAATCGCCAACAAAAAAGGCTACGAACTGCCGTTTGTGCCGTTTTTGTCAGCTGGACTTTTGCTTACGATTTTATTCAAAGCTCAAATTTTGCAGCTTTTGGAAATGATTTATGGATAGAGTTCAACGCTACTTATTTACCAACTTCATAAGCTCGTTTGCGTCGCTATTTAGCACGCTTTTTATCATTATGTCAATTGTGTTTTTCTTGCAGATTGCGCGCATTACCTCATTTATCGAGATAAATTTGATAGAGCTAATCAAACTCTACCTTTTTATGCTACCGCGAATTCTCATTTTCACCGTGCCGATTGCCTTTTTTGTCGCCCTTAGCATGGCGCTTTTCCGCCTTTCGAAAGAAAACGAAACAATCGTGCTTTTTACTATCGGCTATGTTACGCGCAAAATCGCTGTGTTTTTCGGCGTGATTGCGGCGATTTTTTCGGTTCTTTTGCTCTTTATTTCGCTTGTGATGATGCCAATCGCCGAAAATCTCAAAGACAATTTCATCGACTACAAAAAAGTCAGCGCCACGCTAAATATCAAAGCTAGCGAATTTGGGCAGAAATTTTCGGAGTGGATGGTTTTCATCGAGGGTGAAGACGAGGGCGAAAACGGCAAAATTTACAAAAATTTAGTATTTTACAACCACGGCAAAAAAGGCGAAGATGAGCGCATAATCATCGCCAAAAAAGGCGAGTTTGTAAGCGAAAATCAAAGCTTTTCCGCACTTTTACGCGATGGCAAAATCTACACCGTGGATAGCGACGAGTGGCATATCACCAAGTTTGACGAGCTTATCATACGCACACTTTCTAAGAGCAATATCCGCACAGGGAGCGATGTGCTAGGATACTGGCGCGAAATGCGCAAAAACGACAAACGCAAAAAAGATTTCAGCATTTATGTGCTTGTTTCGCTATTTCCGCTAGCAAGCGTGCTTTTTGCGCTAAGCTTTGGAATCGTAACTTACCGCTACGAAAAGGGCTTTATTTACGCTGGGATTTTCGGGGTGCTTTTTAGCTATTTTGCGCTGATTATGATACTAGCCAAACGCCCACAAATCGCCATTAGCGTTACATTTTTGCTGACATTTATCCTATCTTGGATTTATTATAACTTCAAAATCAAACCGCGATATTAAAATGCAAAATTTACTTCTTACCTACGCTTACAACGGCGCGCGATTTTGTGGCTCGCAGTCCCAGCCACATGGTCGTAGCGTCGAAGACACGCTCAGAATCGCGCTAGGCAGGGTCGGGATTTTTGGCGCGCTTACCACTAGCTCTCGCACAGACAAGGGCGTGCATGCCCTGCGCCAAACAAGCACCGTAAAATGCGAACTCTACCAAAGCCTGCCGCGCCTTAAAGAGCTCATCAACCGCCACTGCGCGCCATACATTTTCGTGCGCGACCTGCGCGTGGTAAGCGATGAATTTCACCCAAGATACAGCGCCAAAGCTAGGGCGTATCGCTACATCATCAACCACGGCGAATTCAATCCATTTCTAAGCGATTTTCAAATTTTTATGCCCAAATTTGAAATTGAAAAGCTAAATTTAATTCTTGCGAAATTTATCGGCGAGCACGATTTTAGCGAGTTTATGAAGGTTGGAAGCGAGATAAAAAGCCCGGTTCGTGAAATTTTCGTAGCGCGCGCGTATTCGCACGGAAATCTCAGCGTGGTAAATTTCGTCGCAAACGGCTTTTTGCGCGCGCAAGTGCGATTAATGCTAGCAAACGCCCTTGCCTCGCTCAAATCAAATCGCCCCCTAGACCTCTCTCACGCCCTCACCCGCATACCAGCCCCACCAAATGGACTTTATCTTGCAAATGTGATTTACTAAATTTTACATTTGATTAAGCGGGGTTGAATTTGTAAAATTTGATAAATTCAGTATCGCAGATACTGACCGAGATTTTATAAAAGGATTAAAATTGGAAAATGAAAAAATAATGCGAGAAAAAGCAGAGCAAATGACTAAAAAAGCCGAAATGAAAATTCAACAAGCAAAAGAAAAAGAAGTTAAATATCAGCAATGGCTAAAAAATAAAAAACAAACCGATCCAAATTTTAGGGATTATGATGAAAATCCATTGATAATACAAAGCTATGAAGAATTTTTTGTTTTAACTTTACTGGTTTCATCTTTTATTTTTGCAGGTATATTTTCTGGAATATTAGAAGAACTGCGTTGGAGAGAAGTGCCACAAGAGTTGCTTTGGTTAAGTTTGATACCAGTAAGTTATATTGTTATTGTTGCGATTTTGCAAAAATTCAAATTTAAAAATCATAAAATTAAATTTACAAATCATCATATCGAATTTTATGATTATGGGAAATTAAAAAGAAAATGTAAAATTTCAAATGATGAATTAGCAAGACCTTTTTTTGCACAATGCACAATAAATAAATCTAAATCAGATATATTGTTTGATTTATTTATAATTTTTTTGATAATCTTATCATTTTTATCAACTGGAATTTTGAAAACAATGTATTTTTTGCTTTCATTTTATTTTTCAAATTTAATACTAAAATTTTTTGCTTTTGTATTCATAAGTAAAAATTTAAATGGTTTTAAAATATTTCCATTTATACAAATTGCTATGCCACACTATACCGTGCCTATGTATGGTGCATTATTGTCGGCTAGATATTATTTGATTTATTTATATAACGATGAAATTTATAAGGAAGTAAAAAAATATTTTTTACAAAAAGATATAAATATTGATAATTTACCGAAAAGTTACAACATACTTTAATAACCAAATTTTTTTAAAGGAAAGAACTATGAGTATCGTAGGGTGGCGTCCTTGCCCACAAAATGGACTTTATCTTGCAAATGTGATTTACTAAATTTAAGAATTACCTTTAAATTTGCAAATTTAAATTTATTTGTGCTTAAATTTTAAAATTCAAAAGTAAGTTTAAATTTGTGAATTTGATAAATTCGGTATCAAACAATACTGAGCGAATTTAAATTTACAATAAAAAAACGAAGGATAAAAATGAAATTTAAAAATCCGTTGGATTATGTTGATAAATTTAATGATTTAATCAAATTTGCTTTTAAAAATAATCATAATTTTTTAGGAATTGTGCTTTTGGTATTTGCATTTATTATTCCAGTATTGTTTTTTATTGGATATTCAGCCGTTCCATTAGAAAAATATATTAAAAATCCGTATGTGATTTCAGGAGTTATTAAAGAATACAAATACGGCAAGGGTGGTTATAGAAATTATGCTGGGTGTTTAATTTCTATCGAAAATAATGGTAAAAATTTTACTCATAAATATAAAGATGATTTATTAAGCGAAATGGGTATCTCAAATAGCGATTATACTTCGTTTTGCGATAAAGTAAAAGATGATTATTTAAACAAAAAATGTGTAAGTATTAAAATGGCAGATAAAGTTTTAATGGAATACAAAAACTGCAATCAGCCTGTGTTTTATGCAAAACAAAATTGGGATTGGCACTACAAAATTCAATATATTTCATATTTGATTGGTTTAATATTTTTAATAATAGAAATTTGTTTGCTTATAAATTTGAATACAAAATACAAAAAATAACTCAAATTAGCAATATCGCTAAATTTGCTATCATTGCGAGAAATACAAAGTATTCGAAGCAATCTAGTAAATTTACAGCGACTGCAAATTCTAAAAACGGCTTTCGCCGTTTGCTGGATTGCTTCGGTGTTTCACGCCTCGCAATGACACAAAATTTGCGTTTTGGTGGTTTTTGCTCGTAGATTGCTTCGCTTTCTATGGAAGCTCGCAATGACAATGGCTGGCAAATTTTCCTTAATCTGTCATTGCGAGCGAGTGAAACGAGCGTGGCAATCTACAAATTTAAAATTTAAACTCGCTAAATTTGCAAAATTTTGAAATTTATTTCAGCACAAAACGCACATTTACGACAAAAGTTCGCGCGCTTGTCGTGGGCGGGAATTTCGATTTCGTGCGCTCTATCGCCTTCAAAACAGCCTCATCGAGCGCCTCCACACCAGAACTAGCCGTGATCTTTGCGCCCTGCACCGCGCCACCGGGCAAATACGAAAACTCCGCCTTTACCATGCCGGTTTGCTTACGCATTTTCGCGCTTTTTGGGTAGTTTTTTTGCGCATAGGCTGCGATGATTTTTTGTATCACGCCACCGATATTATCGCTCTTGGCGTTGCCTTGTATGTTTGCCATGCCCGCTTTTGGTGCGCCTGCGCTAGCATTAGTTTGGGCTAAATTTGGCAAATTTGCGCCTGTTTTGTTGCTATCGAAATTCTTTTTTACAGGCTTTTCTTTTGCGATTTTTTTTGGTTTTGGTTTTGGTTTTGGCTCAGGTTTAGGGAGCGGTTCGGGCGCAGGGGCAGGCTCTGGCTCTGGCTCTGGCGTAGGCTCTGGTTCGGGCTCTGGTTCAGGGGCAGGCTCAGGCTGTGAATTTTGCTCGGCTAAATTTTCCAAATTTTCGGGCGCAGTATCACTCAAAGCGACGAAATTTTCGATTCTAATCACGCTTAGAGCTTCATCTTGCATCAAATTTGGCGCCCTGAAATTCGCAAAAGCGTAGCAAAGCAAGGCAATATGCAAAATCAGCGAAGTAAAAAATCCGATTGCGCTATTCATCTTTTTTCGTCACAATTGCGAAATTTTCGTGATTTAGCTCTTTTAGGGTGTCCATTACGATGACGAAAGCCTCAAATTTGGAGTTTTTGTCATTTTCTAAAACAATCAAATCATGCTTTTGCAAATGCTCCAAATTTGACTTCAAAGCCTCGCTATCCACGGCGATATCATCGACGAAAATTTGCGAGTGCTCGTCGATTTTAATGGTGATTTTCTTCTCTTCGCTTGGACTTTGCGCGCTTTTGGCACTTGGCAAATCGACCTTGATTAACCCTTGGGCGATGAAGGTCGAAACGCTAAGCGTAATCGCTAGCAAAACCAGCATAATATCAATAAATGGGACGATATTTAGCCCCTCTTTCCTAGGTAGTCGCATTTTAGCCCTCGTAGCGATTGAGCATGACATCGACTTTGCGCAAAAAGCAGTTGTAAATCATCAGCGTAGGCACAGCGACCAAAAGCCCCAGCGCAGTGGCTTTGAGCGCGAGAGAGAGGCCTTGCATGATAGCTTTCGCGTCGATATTGGCACTAGCGCCCATGTCATAAAATGTAATCATAATGCCAGCCACAGTGCCCAAAAGCCCGATATACGGGGCGTTAGAATACACGATATAAAGTGCGGTGAGATTTTTGCTCAGTGCCTCCTCATACAGCGCCTTGCTTTTGTAGTCTTTTGGCGATACTCTTCTGTAAAACAGCACCCGCTCTATGCTAAACCAAACGACCAAAAAGCTCATAAAAACCAAAATAGAAATAATTATATAATCAATATAGTCTTTTAGAAAATCCATAAATTTCCCCCGTGGATAAAATTTGTAAATTTTGCTTATCAAAAATACAGTGATTTTGAAAATAGCGAAAAATCGGGGTATTTTAACGAAATTTAGAATATAAGTCAATAACTTTTATCAATATCAATCAATTTTGAAAGCAAAATTTTTAATAAATTCTCTCAAAATTGATTGTATAAAATTTTATACTACGCGCTATAAGTTTTGAAATACAAAATCATTTATCGCTCAAATTTTCTTTAAATTTAATCAAATTTTCCACGATTTGCGCCGCGCCATCGACACCGCAAAACGATGTATTTATGCAGATATCATAGTTTTGCGACGCGCCCCAAATTTCGTTCGTGTAATACCTGTGGAAGCTCGCTCTGCCAGAGTCTGAGTTTTCCATAAATTCCCTGACATCGCCCTTAGTTTCGCTAGCAAGGCGAGCGAGTTTAAACTCGTCCTCCGCGCGCAAAAACACACGCAGCAAATCCCCTCTACTGCGCAAAAAATACCCAGCGCAACGCCCCAAAATTATGATATTTCCGTCATGTGCGATTTGGCGATAAATTTTGGCTATGCGTTCGCGCTTCTCTTCGTTTGCGATTTCGTTGTGTGAAATAGCGTGCAAGAGCATATTTATGGGCATTTCGTTGTAGAATTCATACATCATCTCAAAGCACCCCAAAGAATCAGCTCGTTTGAGCAAATCCGCCTTTTCGAGGTAAGTGTATCCTAGCCTAGCTGCCAATTTTTGAGCTAGTTCGCGCCCACCTGCCCCTGTTTGTCTAGCGATTGTGATTACCATAAAATTTCCTTAAATAAAGTTTGCAAAAATACTGGCCCCAACCACGGTAAAAAGCCCGGTTACAGCCATCGCCAAAGACGCCATTGCGCCCTCGATATCTCCGATTTCAAGGGCTTTTGCTGTCCCCATAGCATGGCTTGCGCACCCAAGCGCAATCCCCTTTGCTACGGATTTTTTTATACGAAATAGCCTTAAAATCGCCTCTCCAAATATATTTCCTAAAATCCCCGTTGCGATTATGCATGCCATGGTCAAATTTACGATTCCGCCCAAACTCTCGCTAATCCCCATGCCAATGGGCGCGGTTACGGATTTGGGTAGCAGTGTCACATAGAGCGCATGATCTATGCCAAAAATCAAAGCCAGCGCGTAAATACTGCAAGTCCCAGCCAGCACGCCCGCAAACAACCCCGCAAAAATCGCAACGAAATTTTTACGCAAGAGCGAGAGTTGCTCGTATAATGGCACCGCCAAACACACCGTAATCGGCGTGAGAAAAAAGCTCACATGAGCGGCGCTGGCGTTAAATTTATCGTATGGGATATCCACTAGCACGAGGGTTAAGACCGTCAAAATCGTCCCCACCAAAAGCGGGTTGAAAATCGCTAGTTTGAAGCGTTTTTTCAGATAAATTCCAGCCTGAAACGAAATCAAACACAAAAAAACGCCAAAAAACGCCGAATTTATAAGTATCTCTCTCATTTTTCGTCCTCGTAGAGCTTTTTGCGCTCTTTTTCTAGCGTCTTTTCGTAATAAATCTGCGTTACAAATCCGCTAGCACCCATTACCAAAATCGTAGAAATCGCCACAATCACGATTATCGCCCAAAAATTCGCCATCAAAACATCGCCAGCTACGATGATAGCAGCCCCTGCTGGGATAAAAATCACAGGCATTATCTGCATGAAAAACGACGCGCTCTCCCTGATTTGCGAGATTTTAACCACCCTAAAAATCAAAGCCAAAAGCATAAGTATCAGCCCGTAAATACTAGCTGGTATGCTAAGCGGGATAAGTTTGGATAAAATTTCAGCGCACAGAGAAATTCCTAAAATAATGCTAAATTGCTCTAAAAATTTCAAATTTCAACCTCCAAAAATTCATCGAAATTTAGCGCAATTCGGATAAATAAAATATTAAATTTATCTAAAAAGTGTAATTTAACTAATAGAATATTTTAAGAATTCTTTTGCTAGAATAGCCCAATTTTCGATTTGGAGGGAGATTATGAGGTTTAAATTTTTAGGGCTTTTGGGGCTAGGTTTCTCATTTTTGTTTGCCGCTGAGGCTGATTTCGCTGATCCAAATGTCTGTGCCACCTGCCACAGCGATGTGCATGAAGCTTGGGTCAAATCCCTACACGCGCTATCACACGAGGATTCTAACGAACTTTACAAAAAATCAATTTCATTAATCGCCAAAGAAACGGGAAATTTAGAAGAGAGTCTAACGCTATCATGCGGTCAATGCCACAACGCAAAAATGAAAATCAAAGAGCTCGATGTATCGATGAGCGTGGCACTGTCGCTTGATCTTGGCGAGAAAGACAAGGTCAAAGAATTTACCAAAAGCGAAGATGTCAAAAACGGCATTTCGTGCTACATTTGCCACAATGTCGATAACATCAAACCAGACCAAAGCGATCCAAGCATCTCTGGATACAAAAGCTTCTCGTGGAGCGAGGACTATGTGACCGGTCCATACGATGTGAGCGAGGCTGACGCGCTGTATCACCAAAGCCAAAAACGAGATTTTTTCCAAAACAACGACGAACTTTGCAACTCTTGCCACCAAGGACAAGGCGGCAAATCTAAGCTTTCGATTTATAACACACAAGCTGAGGGCGCAGGCGTGCAAAACGCCAAACTTTGCGTGGATTGCCACATGGGCAAATCAACCAAAAAAATCATCGCCCCTGGCGCACCTAGGGAGGGCGCGGTTATCAGAGATATCAGATCTCACTTTTTCAACGGCGCACGCAACTCAGATATCCTAAAAGAGGCGATTGAGCTTAGATTTAATCGCTTAGGTGGCGATAAAGCGGTGATAAATTTAAAAAATTTAACCACTCACAAGGTTCCGACAGGATTTAGCGGGCGTTCGGTTGAAGTGCATGTCAGATTCAAAGACAGGCTTGGCAAAATTTTATCAACGCAAAATTTAGGCGCGCTTCGTGCGATCTATACAGACAGCAAAGGCGATGAAACCCTATCGTATGCTGCAAAAACTTTGAAGGAAGATACGAGATTAAACGCTGGGGAGAGCAGAGAATTTAGTGTAACTATGCCACAAAACACCTATACCGTCGATGTCAAAATCGTCTATTATGTCCTAGCACCACAGCTTCAAAACCTGCTTAAAGTCGAGGACGAAAGCTTCACCAAGCCTTATGAAATCATAGAAATAACTTTCTAACTCTGCTTTAAAAAGTGCAATGGGGTCAAATTTGACCCCATTTTTAAATTTTAAAATTCACGAAAATATCAAATTTATCCGAGTGTGATTTTGATACCCAAGACCCTGCAAACCATATCAAAAATTTCGATATCTAAATTTGGATTATATTCATCAAGTATGGCAAACACCTCTGCTCTCATATCCTCGCTATGACCTGGGTGCGCCTCGTCGTAGAGGACTCCAACCAAATCAACAAGGCTAAAATTATCAATATTTTTCTGCCTCATTGCAGTTTTTAACTGCTTTGAAATTTGCCATTTGAAATTTTGCATTTAAGCTTGCTCGCCCTCTGGTTTTGCGAACCACTGCTTTACAAAAATCCCCGCATAAATCGCCAAAGCAGCCCCATAACAGATATATTCGCTACTGATGAAATCGAAATATCTCACGCACATATTTGGCACGAGCATCAGCGGCACGACACATAGTAGCAGCACGCGCTCTAAGGCGTTGCATTTTTTCACAAACCAGCCTTGAAGCACGGAGCTAAATGCAAACATACCAATGAGCGCGCTAGCAAAAATAAGCGCGATTTGGGCGGGATCTGAGATCCATGTAATGCCCTTTGGATCCATTGGGGTGGTGATTGACTCGATTAAAAGAAGTTTGTTATTGAAAAAAAACGCAAACGGCAAAATCGCTGTTCGCAAATCATAAATAAATCCCTGCACGCCCACGATTACAGGGTTTGCCTTGGCGATACCTGCGGCGGCATACGCTGCAATTCCCACAGGTGGCGTATCATCAGCTAAAATTCCGAAATAAAATACAAACAAATGCACCGCAATCGCAGGCACAAGCAAATCATTTCTATCAGCTAAAATCAAAATCACAGGCGCAATTAGGCTAGAAACCACGATATAATTCGCCGTAGTCGGAAGCCCCATGCCTAAAATCAGGCTCATTATCGCCGTCATTAGCAAAATCAACAAAATATTATCCCCAGCCACAGCCTCGACTAGATCAGATAGCACAGCTCCTAGACCAGTTAGCGAAATAGAGCCGATGATGACACCAGCAAGAGCAGTGGCGACTGCGACTGTTACCATGTTTTTTGACGCTGCGACCATAGCCCAAAAAATATCGCTAAAACCTTGAATAAAATCTTGCCTTAAAATTTGCTCTTTGTAGATTAGTTTGCGAACTGGCTCTTGCAAAACCATTATGATAAATAGCACGCCAATCGCATTAAACGCCGCCGCAAAGGCACTTTGCTTCAAAATCAAAAGTGTGTATAAAAGCACCATAATCGGGATTAAAAAGTGAATTCCGCTCAAAATTAGTTTCAGTTTTGAAACTCTTTTGTAGTTTGAATTTCCTTTAAGCCCTAGCTTGCAGCTCTCTAAATGCACGATAAAAAATAGCCCTGCATAGCACGCAAACGCAGGAATTAGCGCAGCAATCATAATGTGCGTGTATTCCATACCCAAAAACTGCGCGATGATAAAGGCAGCCGCACCCATGATAGGTGGCATGAGTTGGCCATTTACACCAGCTGCGACCTCGATTGCGCCTGCTTTGACTGGGCTAAGGCCTGCTTTTTTCATAAGCGGAATCGTAAAGGTTCCCACGGTAACGACATTTGCAGTCGAACTTCCACTAACCATGCCAGTTAGCCCACTAGCAATAACGCTAGCCTTAGCTGGTCCGCCACGAAATCTACCCAAAAGTGCAAACGCTACATTTATGAAATACTGCCCCGCACCAGCGCGCTCTAAAAGCGAACCAAAAAGCACAAATAGATAAATATAATTCGTGCTAACCCCCACAGGCACGCCAAAAACGCCCTCTGTGGTAAGAAACATGTGTCCGGCTAGCTTTTCGATACTTGCGCCACGGTGCGCGATGACATCTGGCATATACTGCCCAAAATAGCAATACAGCAAAAACAAAAATGCAATTATCGGAAGCGCTAAGCCCATCATACGGCGCCCAGCTTCGAATAAAACAAAAATTCCTAAAAACGCGATTACCACATCTCTTTGCAAATAATCGCCTGGTCTTTGCGCAATCCCATAAAAATCAATCGCAGGATAAAGTATCGCAAATGTCCCCACAGCCAGCAAAATATAATCATAAAATGGTATGTAAAAATGCGCCTTAGAGTGCGAACGAGCAGGAAAAAGAGCGAAAATGATAAAAATCGCAAAACCTAAGTGGATAGATCTAGCGCGCGTGCCATTTATCGGAAAATACGCGATATAAAGCTGAAAAACAGCCCACGCGAAGCACACTAGCGTCACAAGCCAAAATAGCTTTTTCGACGAAAATTCTCTACTTTTTACCTCTAATACCTGCTCGTCTTTTTTCATCTACTGCCTTATTTTAAAATTCCAGCTTCTTTAAATACCGCCTCAGCCGCTGGGTGAAGTGGTGCGCTAAGACCTTCGATTAGGGATTCTTTGCTAACCAAATTTAGCGCAGGGTGGAGCTGTTTATACTCGTCAAAATTATCTAAAATAGCCTTTACAATCGCTCTTACGGCTGTATCGCTCTCGCTCTCATCAGCGACTAATACAGCCTTTACGCCAATCGTCGTAGTATCGTAATCAATCCCCTCATAAAGCCCTTTTGGAATCACGCCTTTTGCGAAATATGGGTATTTTTCTACGATTTTATCAGCTGTGGCTTCATCAATGCTAACCAAATCAACCGGCATAGATGTTGCTACATCGATAATATTTGCGGTTGGGTGTCCTACCATAAAGAAATATCCGTCAATTTTCTTATCTTTTAGCGCCATTGGGCACTCTTGCACGGTTAGCACGCTTCGTTGCGCCATTTTAGCTAAATCAATGCCGTATTCATTAAAAATCAAAGTGCTTGTTACTTCGTTTCCGCTACCTGGATTTCCTAAATTTATCTTTTTGCCATCTATATCAGCATAAGCCTTGATTCCACTATCTCTTGCAACTACAAAAGCCAAAAGCTCAGGATAAATCGAAATAACAGAGCGAAGTTTTGGATTTGGCTCGCCCTCGAATTTGCCCTTGCCATTGTATTTGTCATAAACGACATCGCTTTGAACGAAGCCGAAATTTAGCTCTTTTTTAAGGACATTATTGACATTATATGTCGATCCACCTGTGGATTGAACTGAACATTTAAAATTTTTATCTACATTTACAAGGCGACAAATCGCAGTGCCCACAGGATAGTAAGTCCCTGTCATTCCACCTGTGCCGATATTGATAAATTCTTTCGCACTCAAACTACCTGCAAACATCGCTAACGCAGCGACACCAACACAAATTTTTCTCATATTCCCTCCTTGTGAAATTTAAGCTGATAAGTATTGCTAAATTTGGATAAAATTCTAATAAAATTTAGCCATTTTTACAACAAAATTTTATCATAAGCCGATTTTAAATCCAGCATTTGCCTGTGTTCTTTCACATCATGCACCCTGATGATACCTGCGCCATTTTGCACTGCTAGCAAATGCAAATACAAAGATCCAGGCAATCTCTCTTCTACGCTTGATTTGTGGTAAAAATCAATCACGCTTTTTCTGCTAGCCCCCACCAAAAGCGGTTTTTCGTGGTGCAAAAAATGCTCTAAATTTTTGATTAAAATCAAATTTTGCTCAGCCGTTTTGCCAAATCCAATCCCCACATCCAAAATCACATCTTCCACGCCAAGCTGGACGATTTGCGCCAAATTTCGCGCGAAAAACTCATCAATCTCGCCTAGCAAATCATCGTAATGTGGCGAAATTTGCATATTTTGTGGCGAGTTTTGCATGTGCATTAGGCAGTATTTCGCGCCGTAATTTTTGATAACACTAATTAAATTTAAATTTGCGCTAATGTCGTTTATAAGGCTAAATCCGTGATCTAGCGCGAAACGGGCGCAGTATTCATCAAAGCTATCAAGGCTAAATTTGACCTTTTTGTGTAAATTTTGCCTATAAATTTCGCCAATAACGCCATTTATGCGCGCAAACTCTTCCTTTCCGCCACAATACTGGCTTCCAGGGCGCGAGCTAACCCCGCCAATGTCGATATAATCGGCTCCATCTTCAATCATCTTTTCGATTTTTGCGATTGCTTCGGTTAAATTTTGGGTGCGAGAAGCGGGATTGAAACTATCGAAATTTAGATTTAAAACCCCCATAATCTCGCAAATTTTGGGTTTTTTGAAATTTGCCCCCAAAAACTGCGCCAAATTTTTTAGCCCAAAATCCTGCGCCTTTTCTTTTTTTGAGAGAATTTCAACCTGCTTATCATTTGCAATCAAAAGCGCGTCTGAGTTTGCCCCGCCTGTGATCACATGCTCGGCCGTTACGAGCTCTGCGCCTATGCTAAGGGCATCTTGCTTTAAGATATTTGCCGCAGGGGCGCGCAAATCTTTGATATAAAAAAAGTTCAAATTCGATTTTTTGCGCATGATTTTCGCACCCTCTTTTGTGCAATTAATGCGCGCGCAAAGTGCCATAAAATCGGCACTATTTGAAATTTTAAAAATTTTCATTATTTGCCTTTGATTATCAAAAATAGCGGTGGCAATACAGCGTGGGATTTGGCGTTGTGTTCGACGAGATAGACGAGCTTGTTTATATGTTCTAACTCGCTAGCGCTAAATTTAATCCCAGCTTCGAAGCACTCGATGACAAGTTGCATGACAAGCGATTTTAGGGCAAATTTATCGAGCGAGCCGACGCGTTCTTTGTTTATACAGTCGTTAATAAACGCATCAATCTGCCTTAAATCGATTTTTCGCAAATTTAGCCCCGTGCGCTCGCGCTTTTTCTCGCCAAGCAAATTTTGCACCATTAGCCTAGATCTAATCGTCGGCAATAAAAGCGTAATCGAGGGCGCAACGAGGAAAAATATGGTATTGCGCGGTGGCTCTTCTAGGATTTTTAAAAGCGCGTTTTGCGCCTCGTCGCGGAATTTAACCGCGCTAATTACGATGATTTTGTTCTCTACCTCGGCGATATAGGCTTCGTCGATTATCTTTCTAGCTTCGTCGATTTTGAGCTCGTCGCTTTCGAAAAAGCGCAAATTTTTAGGGGAAAATTCAGATAGAATTTTTGCTTTAAAACCCGCATAATCGTTCGTTATAAAAATTTGATTAATGAGTTTCAAAGCACGACTTCGCCAAAAAGCACCGCGTCGATACTTTTGTTTAAAATTTTAAAGAGTTGAAGCAGTTTGATATCTAGGCTTTCATCGTTTTCGCTTAGCTGAAAGCTGTTTGGCAATGCCTCGTCGATGAGCCACAAATAGCTGTCCTCGTGGCTTTTGGCTATTTTGGCGTAAGCGTGATCGCCCCTGCCTATGTAAAAATAAATGAAGCCGTTGCTAAATGAGAGTGAGAGCATATCATTTAGCAAAGCGACCTGTTCTTGGGAGGTAATCTCTTGGTTATAAAGCGATGAAAACTCGAAAAATGGCAGAAGCGGTCTGGTGTTTTTGCTATCGTTTATCCTGCTGACGATATATTCGCCAAACCACCTTCTCTCATCATCGCACATCACCACAAACGAATACCCGCTATATAGCAGACGCATTTTTGTCGCTAATAGCGGTATCCAATGCTCTTTGCGATTTTCGAGCCACTCCATATCTCGCTCGTTTTGCAGAGTTTTAGCGCTCCAAGTGTATAAATCTTGCATTATTTATCCAAATTATATGCTTTATGCAAGGCTCTAACTGCTAGCTCGCCGTATTTTTCAGCCACAATCATCGAAATTTTAATCTCGCTAGTTGAGATCATTTGGATATTGATACCCTCAGCTGCTAGTGTGCGAAACGCTAGCGAAGCGATACCGCTGTGGCTTTTCATACCCACGCCCACGATTGAGACCTTTACGACCTCATTATCGCTTTCGATTACGCATTTTGGATTAGAAATTACTGAGCGCATGATTTCTAGGGCTGGCTCCATTTCGTTTTGTGGAATCGTAAAGCCTAAATTTGTCGCTCCGTCAATGCCGATATTTTGGACTATCATATCTACATTTATCTCTTTTTGCGCCAAAGATGAAAAAATCTCAGCCGCAACGCCCGGTCTATCATCTACGCCTCTGATTGTGATTCTTGCTTGATTTCTATCTAATGCTATTCCGCTGATTACTGCGTCTTCCATATTTTCTTCTCCTGTTATTAGTGTTCCTTGGTTGTTATTAAAACTACTTCTAGTTACCAAATTTACTTTAAGCTTTTTGGCTAACTCTACGCTACGATTTTGCAAAACCTTAGCCCCCATGCTAGCTAGCTCTAACATCTCTTCGTAGCTGATTTTATCGAGCTTTTTCGCCTTTGGTTCAATGCGTGGATCTGTGGTATAGACCCCATCGACATCAGTGTAGATTTCGCATGTATCAGCATTTATCGCCCCAGCTATCGCCACAGCAGATAAATCGCTTCCGCCTCTGCCAAGAGTAGTGATATCGCCCTCTTCGGTAATGCCTTGAAATCCCGCTACTACGACGATTTTGCCCTCTTTTATGGCTTTATTCATATTAGTCGGATCGATAAAGCTAATGCGAGCTTTGGTGTGCATTGTATCGGTTACGATACCAGCCTGTCTGCCAGAAAACGCCACCGCAGGGTAGCCTTTTGCATTTAGTGCAAGGGCTAAAAGCGCGCTAGTAACCCTCTCGCCAGCACTTAGCATCATATCCATTTCGCGAGTGTTTAAATCTTTTGTAAAATACTCTCCATACTCGACCAATCTATTTGTAACGCCACTCATCGCAGATACAACTACGACTAAATCATGGCCTTCGTTTTTAGTCTTTATCACGCGCTCGGCAACCGCTTCTATGCGCTCTAATGTGCCTACGCTAGTGCCACCGTATTTTTGAACTATAAGCATTAAAGGTATCCCTCCTCTTTAAAATATTTTAAAACAAGCGCATAAATCGGCTTTTTGAAGTGATTTACATGCTTTAAAACTTGATTTGCATTTACAAATTTAAAATCATCAAATTCAGGCTTATGCGTTTTGATATCAAGCCCTTTTAGGCTTTTTAATCTTAGTAAAAAATACTTTTGCATTTGCCCGTCCCATGGGCGCATTTTTTGCGCCACAGCCTCTGGAAAATCGTAGCTGTGCCACTGCGGACACTCGGCTATGATATCGACATCATCTGTGCCTATCTCTTCTTTTAGTTCGCGTAAAATCGCCATTTTTGGCGTCTCGCCCTTGTCGATACCGCCTTGGGGAAACTGCCAAGCCCCGCGTATATCACTGCGCTGGGCGATAAGCACATCACAACTAAACGGATACGAAGGCGCAAGCACGATAGCTGCGACATTTGGTCTGTAATTTTTCTCCATATTAGCTCTTTGAAAAAAATTTGCAAAATATTAGCGAAAATAGGTATAAATTTGGCTAAAATTCAAAGAATTTTTGCTAAATTTCGCCCTTTAAATTTGGCTAGGAAGAAATTTTGCATATTTATATTCATATCCCGTTTTGCACTTCAAAGTGCCCGTATTGCGCGTTTGGCTCACGCATGGACGCATTTAAATTAGCTAAAAACTACTTTGACGCGCTGGATTTCGAAATTTCAAATTTCATTAAAAAAAATAAAAATTTCAAAATTTCAACCATTTTTATCGGCGGTGGCACGCCAAGTGCGATTTCGGCGCAGTATTATGAAAAGATTTTTGAAAAACTCTCGCCAAATTTCGCCCAAAACGCCGAGATTACAACCGAGGCAAACCCAAATTCTGCCAAGCCCAAATGGATAGAGCAAATGCGAAAATTTGGCGTAAATCGCATAAGTTTTGGCGCGCAA
Organism: Campylobacter sp. JMF_01 NE2; assembly: GCF_027737365.1. NCBI lineage: Bacteria > Pseudomonadati > Campylobacterota > Epsilonproteobacteria > Campylobacterales > Campylobacteraceae > Campylobacter > Campylobacter sp. JMF_01 NE2. The sequence continues at coordinate 356,155 of NZ_JAOVTR010000002.1, forward strand.
AGTTTCAATGATGAAAAACTCAAATTTCTAGGTCGCACGCACGGAAAAAATGAAATTTTCGAAGCCGTGGATAACGCCAAAAACGCGGGAATTTCAAATATAAATTTGGATTTGATTTATGCTAGCAAATTTGATGATAAGCAAAATTTAGAATTTGAGCTTGCGCAGTTTGCGCGCGCGAGGGTTTCGCATCTAAGCGCATACGCCCTTACATTGGAGCCTGGCACGCCATTTTTTGGGCGCACAGAATTTGCCAGAGATGATGAAAATTTGGCTAAATTTTTCTTTAAAAAAGCTAGCGAGCTAGGCTTTACGCAATACGAAATTTCAAATTTCGCCCAGCCTGGCAGGCGTTGCGCGCACAATGTGGCGTATTGGAGTGGCGAGGATTACGCTGGATTTGGCGCGCACGCTGTGGGTACGAGCGGATTTGTGCGATACAGCGGCGCAGGCAGTATCGAGGAATACATACAAAATCCACTTGCAAAAAGCGTGGAAAATTTAAGCTTAGAGGATAAAATTTTGGAGAAAATTTTCCTTGGATTTCGCTCGTTTTTGGGTGTGAGGGGCGAAATTTTGCGCGAAAGAGAGCTTAAAAACGCCCAAATTTTAAGCGCAGAGGGCAAACTAGATTTCAAAAACGGCGTTTTTTACAATCCAAATTTCTTGCTAGCCGACGAAATCGCCCTATTTGTGAGCGAGCATTAAATTTAAGATTAATGAAGTTTTAGCTAAAATACGCAATCTTTTTGTTTAGGAATTTTAATGTTTGGTATCAGTTTCCCTGAAATTACGATAATTTTAATCGTCGCAGTCATCGCCCTAGGCCCTGAAAAGCTCCCTAGCGCGCTAGTTGAGATTGCAAAATACTTCAAAGTCATCAAAAAATCAATCAACGACGCAAAGGCCACTTTCGACCAAGAAGTCCGCATAGCCGAACTCAAAGAGGACGCCAAAAAATACAAAGAAAGCATTAGCAAAACCACAGAAACCATGCGCAAAAAGCTTACTTTCGAGGAGCTTGACGAGATAAAAAGCGGGCTAAATTCGGTCAAAGATACGCTAAATGCAGGGCTAAGCAATATAGAAAGCTCGGTTAATACCACGCTTAATGAGGCGGAAAATTCGCTAAATTCTAAGCAGAATTCTACGCAAAATTTAGCGCAAAATTCTACGCAAAATTCGGCGCAGGAACAACCGCAAGCGCAACCAGAAGCGTACCCGCAGGCGCAAAATTCAAATCCAACACAAAATTCAAAAGAGTAAAATATGTTCGAAGAGTTAAAACCACACCTTGCCGAGCTTCGCAAGCGCCTAGTTATCTGCGTAATCACGGTAATTCTTATGTTTGTCGTATGCTTTAATTATTGGGAAATAATCTTAGATTTTATGAAAGCTCCGCTCGTCAAAGTCCTTCCAGATGACGGCAAAGTCGTATTCACCCAACTTGGCGAAACCTTTTTTACAGCGATGAAGGTTTCGTTTTTTACCTCGCTTTTGCTCTCTATGCCGATAATTTTCTGGCAAGCGTGGCTTTTCGTCGCCCCAGGGCTGTATGATAACGAAAAAAAATATGTAATTCCATTTGTGCTAAGCGCTAGTGTGATGTTTTTTTTAGGGGCTGCGTTTTGTTATTATTTCGTAATTCCAGTAGCTTTTAACTTTTTGATAAATTTCGGTGGCGAGGCATACTCTGCCATGCTTAAAATCGGCGAATATGTCGGGTTTTTCACAAAATTAGTTGTGGCTTTTGGCATTAGTTTTGAGCTTCCAGTAGTTACATTTTTCCTAGCCAAACTAGGGCTTATCACAAACAAAAGCTTGACTAGTTTTTTCCGCTTTGCGATTGTTATAATCTTCGTTTTTGCGGCGATTATGACACCGCCTGATATTTTGAGCCAATTCATGCTAGCTGGCCCGCTAATCGTGCTTTACGCCCTTTCAATCCTCATCGCAAAAATGGTAAATCCATACAAAGCAGACGATGATGAGGACGAGGCAGACGAGGACGAAGAGAGCGAGAAAAGCGCACAAGGCGCAGTAAAAGAGGCATAATGGATTTAAATTTAGTAGATAGCTATGATTACCACCTGCCACCAAATTTAATCGCAAACGCCCCGCTAATGCCAAAAGAGAGCGCAAGGCTTTTGGTTTATGAGAGAGAAAAAAATAAAATTTCACACCTTAAATTTGGCGATTTGGCTGAAATTTTGCCACCTTGCGAGATTATCTTTAACGATACTAAGGTCATAAAAGCGCGAATTTTCGGGGCTAAATCAAGCGGTGGCAAGATTGAACTTTTGCTAAATTCGCCGTTAAATGATAATAAATTTAGCGCATATATCAGAGGGCGAGTAAGCGTGGGTAGCGAGCTAGTTTTTGATAAAAATTTGCGCGCACGGGTCGTAGAGTGCTGTGAAGATGGGCTTAGAGTGGTGGAGTTTAGCCGTGATAATCGCGCGCTTGGCACACACGAAATTTTCGCTCTCACCGATGAAATCGGCCATGTCCCGCTACCGCCATATATCAAACGCGAAGACACCAAAGACGATGAGAGCTGGTATCAAAGCATTTTCGCGCGCGAGGCAGGGGCTGTGGCGGCTCCGACTGCAAGCCTGCATTTTAGCGAGGAAATGCTACGCGCGCTTAGAGCAAATCACGGGATTTACTACATTACCCTACATGTGGGTGCTGGGACATTTAAGCCGGTTGAGGCAAGGGATTTAAGAGAGCATAAAATGCACTCCGAATTTTACAGCATTGCGCAAGATACGGCTGGTATTTTAAAAAGCGATAAAAAAATTTTAGGTGTAGGCACTACGGTTACTAGAACTGTGGAAAATTTCGCACGAAATGGCGCGAAATGTGGGGCTTGCGAGCTGTTTTTGCACCCAAATAATCCGCCTATTAGGCAAAATTATCTGCTTACAAATTTTCACTTACCAAAATCTACTTTAATTATGCTGGTTGCTAGCTTCATCGGCCTTGAAAAGACCCTTGAAATTTACCGCGAAGCAGTGGAGCAAAAGTATAGATTTTATTCTTATGGCGACGGGATGATAATACTATGATTAAAGATTACGCGTTACTTGGGATTTTAGGGCTTTTGGCATTAGTTTTGGTATATAGAATCGTATTTCGCAAGGCACTTAGACGCAGGGCGTATAAGGGCGATATTTTCCCTAAAAAAGAGCCAGTCGAAATAAAACCTGTAAAAAAGAAAATTATCCCGATAAATCAAGTCGATATCTTAAAACCGCTTAAATTTCAAAGCGAAATTTTATTCGAAGAGTGCAGCAGATACGATAGCTCGGTCTTTATCAAATTCCCGCCAGACGCGCCACGATATTATGACGGATATGTGATAAATCTCTCAAATGCGATTTACCATATCTGCCTATTTTTCTTGCAAAATGTCAAAGACCCTACCCTTATAAAAATCGTATTTTCCGTGCGAGATGATAAGCCAGGACTATCAAGGATGCAACTCTTAGTCGATATCAGCGTCAAAAAAGAGATCCGCACCACATATATCCACAACCTAAAAACCGCCCTCATAAGCGGTAAAGTCATAAACGACCCATACATTTCCAAAGCCAAACAAAGCATAGGCGATGTCGGCAAAATCGCGGAGCTAAGCAACGATAATGGCGGAACCCATATCAAATTGCACGCTCAATGCTCGTATTTGGAGCAAGAAAACAGACTAAGAAGCAAAAAATACAATTATCAAATTTTAATCGCGCACAAAGATAAAGAAATTTTCGATGATTTGAAGGATTTTTTAGATAGCACGGGTTGTAATGTAGTGCCAAACAACACCTGGGAAAATCTCAAAACACACCTAGCAGACCGCATTTACAAGGCCGATATTGTGCTAATTGATAGCGAGATTTTGCGCACAGACTCAACTGCGATTGCTTATTTAAATTTAATCGACAAGGAAGAGGCACATTTCGTATTTTTACGCAAAAATGCAAATTCGCAAAAAGCATTAAATGATTTGAAATTTAACTTTTTCAAACTAGATATGCCGTATTTCCACGATGAAATTTACGCTATTTTGGATCTAGTAAAACAGCTTAAAATTGATAAAGACTTTTTGAAAGTAGAGTAAAAAAGAGAAAAAAATAGGCTAGGAAAAATCCTAGCCTAAGAAAAATTATAGATTTTCAAATGGGTTTGTAACGACTTCGTTGTGATCTACGACATAAGGGATAAGAGCTGCTTGGCGAGCGCGTTTGATTGCTTTCTCAACCATCTCTTGGTATTTTTTGCTAGTGCCAGTTAGGCGTCTTGGCATGATTTTAAAACGCTCTGAAAGGCAATATTTTAGTAACCCTGTGTCTTTGTAATCGATAAATTCGATTTTAGCCTCTGTAAATCTGCAATATTTTCTGCTATATTTTCTTTTTTCTGCCATTGTTTTTCCTTAATTAAAATGGAATTGTATCGTTGCCTTCGTCATATTTGTCCGAATCAACATCATATTCTGGAATTTGGCTCTCATAGCTCTCTTTTTTCGGTGCTTCATAGTGATTTTGTGCGGTTTGGTTCGCACCATATCCACCAGAGCTTTGGCGATTTGGGTTAGAGTAGTTTGAGTGTTGGTTGTATCCACCACCATAACTATTACCGCTATTTGCGCCGTAGCTATTGTTTCCGCCATTTCCACCTTGTGGAGCACTTAGCATTTCCATAGACTCTACCACTACGCTGTGTTTTGAGCGGTTTTGACCATTTTGGTCTTGCCATTGATCGAGCTTCAAACGCCCCTCAACTAGCACTTTTGAGCCTTTTCTTAAATATTGATTTGCGATTTCTGCTGTGCGTCCCCAAAAATCAATGTCAATAAAGCAAGTCTCTTCGCGTTTTTCGCCATTTCCGCTATTAAATTTACGAGTTACAGCAATGCCAGTTTTACCGATTGCGGTGCCAGTTTGTAAATATCTAAGCTCAATATCGCGAGTTAAATTTCCAACCAAAACTACTTTATTAAACATCTAAAATCCTTTTATTCAGCGGTTTGCTCTGCTTGTTCTTTTGCCTCAGGTGCTACGCGTGGTTCGCGCTCTTTTTTAGCTGGGCTAAGTTTAATGCCTTTGCTTAATTTTTCCCATGCCAAAACCTCGCGTTTTGTCTCGTATTTCACAGTCAAAAATCTAATGATATCCTCTGTGATACGCAAATTTCTAACTAGCTCAGCGATCAAGCTTGGCTCGGCAGTAAAGTAAATGACAAAATAAACACCGCGCTCATATTTATCGATTTTATAGGCAAGTTTGCGTGCGCCCATTTCGATGACAGAAGCGATATTTCCGCCATTTTTTGTAATGATTTCTTTAACGAAATCAACTTTTGTTTTTACTTCATCATCAGTCAGCGTAGGCTTGACAATGAATAAAACCTCGTAATTTCTCATAAATTCTCCTTATGGATTTTTAGCTCGCAAATGTAATCTGCGGGCAAGGATTTTGCAAAAAATGCAACCTGTATATTACAAAATTTTGACTTAATCTTTGCTTTTTAGCCTAGTTTTTCTTTGATAAAATTCTTTGCAATTCCAAAAGTGAGGCGAGCAAATACTCGTCTTTGATTAAATTTTTCTCGCTTTTTAGCGCAAATTCGAGTTTATTTAAATGTATGAAAATTTTGCGAAATAAATTTTCATTTAAACTTTGAGCGTATGTTTTTAGCTTGTTTGCGATATTTGGCGGCGGAGTGTATCCGAAAATCACCTTAAAATCGGAATTGTTCGCGGTTTTTATCGAGATATGAAGCCTAAAAATTCTATGCAAAAATCTGTAAAATTGATTTATCAGCTCCATGTCGTTGTATCCGCCATTTTGGGCCAATCTATAAAAATCCTTGCGAAAATCGCTAAGGGTAAAAATTTTATCGAAAAGCTCCTCGTAGCTTATCTCGCTTAGCCCATAGACCATATCATTTACATTTTCCAAATTTAGCTCAATCCCCAAATTTGCGAATTTTTCAATCTCGGCTGCGCTTAAATTTAGATTTTCGTTGTGAATTTGATAAATTCTATTTAGCGCGGCGTTGTTTGCGAAAATCCCCACCATTTCGCACTTTTGCGCTAGCAATCCCATAGCTTCCTTCATACTGCTTGGGCGGAAAAACCTCACCTCATTTCCGCCAAACTCCCGCACAAAATCGCTACTTGCCGCACCCTCGCTCTCGTTTAATTCGTAGATTAAATGGTTGTTTTCGTCGTTTTTGCAATACTCAATCAAACGGCGAATTTCATCTTTTTTTATGCAAGAGTTTGTTTTTATATGAAGTGTGTTGCTCTCGCCAAAAAGCGATGGCTCCAAAAAGCTCTTTGCCACGCTAAATTCATACTCGCCAAAATACAAACTCATAAAATTTTCGGCCCCATAAATTTGCTTTAATCTCCAAGCATAAAGCTCGTTTTGAAAGTCATCTACGCCTCGAAGCAAGATAAAATTCGCCACATTTCCAGAAGTAATCCTAGCGTCAAAATCTCTTTTATACATTATATTTTTTTCACCACTCTTCCCATAATCACGCCACTTGCGATATTTGCGTCTGTGATTTCGACCAAAACTGGCGTTAAAATATCACCAGTAAAATTTGTAATAAAAATTTTCGCACCCTTAAATTTATCATCGAGCTTGGCAGTTACGACATTTGCATTTTCGTCGATATAACAGCGAAATTTAGCCCCCAAATTCTCTCTCGCCCAGCGCGCAAATTTACGATCCATAAAGTCAAATGCGACCTTATCGGCCTCTCTTTCTAGCTCGTTTAGCCTCTCGCAAGTCGTGTCTATGTTTAAAAGCAGGTAATTATAAAATTTCTCATCGCCCCTGCTTTGCGCCTTTAAAAGCCTGTGTAAAATCAGATCCGAATACCGCCTAATCGGACTTGTAAAATGAGTGTATGTATCAAAACCAAGCCCAAAATGGCCGCGTGAAATCGAGCCGTATTCAGCGCGTTTTTGCGCTTTGATTATGAGTTTATCGACCTCTTCTCGCATGCCAAGCGCGTCAGCTTGGGCTTGGATTTCGCCTATCATTTTTGCCAAATTTGGCTTATAAATCGCATCTATTCCAAACAGCGCCAAATCGTCCAATAAAGCGAAAATTTTCTTTAATTCAGCCGCGCCGTGATTGCGGAAAACGCCCGTTTCTATGCGCTTTGCAGCGGCTTTGTTAGCTAGAAGCATACAATCTTCGATTAGCTTGTGTGAGGGCGTATCGCTCTCAAATCTAGTCGATTTCAAAAGCCCTGCCTCATCGATACTCATGCGAAGTTCTTTTGTGCGAAAGTCAAATCCGTGCTTTAATCTTTGCGCTCTAAGTTTTTCGCAAAGCTCATTTAGCGGGAGTAGCCAGTCTAGTATTTCGCTCTGGCAGCCACTTTTTGTGCGCAAAATCTCATCGACCTCATCGTAGTTAAAACGCCTTTTTGATTTGATTATGCCTGAAAACAGCTCCTCGCTAATCACGCTCAAATTTTCATCAAGGCAAATTTTAAAAACAAATGCTAATCGCGGTAAATTCGGCATTAGCGAGCAGATATTTTCGCTAAGCTCGCGCGGAAGCATTGGGACGGATTTATGAGGGAAATATATCGAAAACCCTCTTACCTTCGCCTCCTTGTCAATCGGTGAGTATTCGCTGACATACTCGCTCACATCGGCGATTGCGACATAGACTATGCGATTTTTTTTATCATAATAAATCGCGTCGTCAAAGTCCTTAGCATCGATTGGATCAATCGTGCAAAAGCTCAAATTTTGCAAATCCACGCGATCTGGGTAAAGCGTGGGATCGACCGATGAACCGAAGCTAAGGGCTTGTTCCTTGCAGGCTTCGTTAAATTCGTCGTTTTTGTTATAAATCGCAAGTGAAATTTTCTCATCGACCCACGGATCGTCTAAATTCCCTAAAACTTCGCAAATTTCATTGCTTAAATTATCAATTTTCAAAAGCGTGCCAGGTGGAAGCATTTTGAGCGATTTTTGCGTGGCTTTGAGCGGGTTTGCAAGGCCTGTTTTAACATTTACGCCCAAAATTTCGCGCCCGAAATTCTTCGTATAAACCACGCTTGATGAAAAGGCAGGTTTCACGCACATTAGCACTTTGGCGTGAATTCTAGCCTTTTTTGAGTTGATGATTTTTGCTAGGATTATATCGCCTAAATGCACGCCATTTAGGTATTTGTTTTCGATTATCAAATCTTTTTTGTATCTATCATCGTAGCTTTGCAAATACCCAGTCCCATCGCGCGCGATATCAAGCCTACCAAAAACATAGCTATTATTTAGATAAATTTTGCCTTTGTGAGAGCTCAATGCGCCTAAATTTAGCAAATTTCGCACCAACTCTTTTTGGTCAGAATTTAGATTTTTTTCCACCACTCCAAGGCTAAGCGAGCTTAAAAATTCCTTCATAATCCAGCCCTTATTTTAGCTTCGAAAAACGCCTCTTGCTCCAAGCCAAACTCTACTAGCAAATTTAGCGTATTGTCGATACTGCGCTCATCGAAGCAGTGATAGATCCCCATTACGGTTTTGGCTACTTTTAGCATTTCGTATCGCCTCGCACTCTCAAACGGCGCTTCATCTATTAAATCAGAAAAATATATGTCTTTGGCGATTTTTTCTAGCCCAAAATGCTTAAACAAAACCTCCCCCACGCTCTCTCTACTCATACCAGTAAATCGCATTTCCACATCGGTGAAATCCTGCGGGAAAAGGCAGTTTTTGATATGCAGATAAAACTCGCTGTTTTTATCGTGCTTAGCGATATATTCGCTGATAAAAACCCTGCCAAAATCCATTAAAATCACGCTAGATAGGATATCAGGCGAAATCTCTGGATAAAATTTAATCCACTCTTTTAAAAACAGATGTCTTTTTAGCGAAATTTCATTAAACTTAGCGCGATCTGTCTTATAACACTCGAAATTTAGCTCAAATTTACCCTTAAAAATACTAAACAAAAATAGCGCCCTAACCCCCTCTCGCCCGTAAAATTTAAAAGCGTTTGAAAGGGTTTTTTCCATGCTAATTTGCGCAAAAGTGCTAAATGCGTAGTCTAGTATCCTACTCTCAAATTCTGGGTTATTCATAATCTGAAAAATAATCTCATCATCGCTACTAGCATTGTCAAATGAGCTTAAAATTTTTAAAATTTTATCGTTAAATTTAGGCATTGAAGCGATTTTTTCGCTAATAAAGCTTTGCATATCTACATTTTCCGTTCATAAATTTTGCGTTTATAATATCACAAAAAAGCTACATAAAAGCATTTTTGCGCTAAAATCACGCAAAATTTTTTTAAAAAAGGATGGCTCATGGCAATTACCGTGTATTACGACAAAGACTGCGATTTAAATTTAATTCGCTCAAAAAAAGTGGCTATGATTGGCTTTGGATCACAAGGTCACGCTCACGCTGAAAATTTACGCGATAGTGGCGTAGAAGTAGTAGTCGGGCTAAAAAAAGGTGGCGCAAGCTGGAAAAAGGCCGAGGACAAGGGTTTTAAAGTATTAAGCGTAGCTGATGCGACAAAAGAGGCAGATGTCATAATGATACTAACCCCAGATGAATTTCAAGCCGAAATTTACAAAAACGAAATCGAGCCAAATTTAAAAGACGGCGCAGCAATCGCGTTTGCTCACGGATTTAATATCCACTTTGGACAAATCAAGGCTCCAAAAAACATAGATGTAATTATGATAGCGCCAAAAGCCCCAGGACACACTGTGCGCAATGAATTTGTAAATGGTGGCGGAATCCCAGATCTAATCGCAGTAGAGCAAAACGCTTCTGGCAAGGCAAAAGAGATCGCTCTAAGCTATGCTAGCGCGATTGGTGGTGGCAGAAGCGGTATCATCGAGACTACATTTAAAGACGAGACCGAAACAGACCTATTTGGCGAACAAGCTGTTTTGTGCGGTGGTCTATGCTCGCTAATAAATGCTGGTTTTGAGACCCTAGTAGAAGCTGGATATGCCCCAGAAATGGCGTATTTCGAGTGCTTACACGAAATGAAACTAATCGTAGATTTGATCTATCAAGGCGGTATGGCTGATATGAGATACTCTATCTCAAACACAGCTGAATTTGGCGATTATGTCAGCGGACCACGCGTCATCAACGAACAATCAAAAGCCGAAATGAAAAAAATCCTAAAAGAGATCCAAGACGGAACTTTTGCGAAAAACTTCATTTTAGAGCGCCAAGCTGGCTATGTCAAAATGAACGCAGAGCGCAATATGACTGCAAACGCGCTAATCACCAAAACAGGCGAAAGACTTCGTGGTATGATGCCATGGATCGCAAGCGGCAAAATCATCGACAAAGATAAAAACTAATCTTGGCTAAAAAACGCACCAAAGGGCGCAAAAACGCGCCCTTATTAAATTTCAATCCAAATTTCATAAAATACATTTTAATCGCAATTTTTTGCTTTACCTGCGCCGCTCTTTCGTATGCCGTGCTAAATAAATTTTTCAAAGACGAGCCAAAAATTGTGCTTAAACTCCCGCGCGATGAGAATAAAAGCGAAATTTCAAAACCCATAATTCAAAAAGATAAAAATTTGAGCGTGGCAAAACCTGCCCCCCAAATTTCGCCTGAGATAAAAGAGCAAAATTTAACCCAAATTTCAAAAACAAAAGAAGAAATCATAAAAGAAGAATTAGCCAAAATCGCAGCCCAAAGTATAGGCGAAATCACGCCAAAATCGCAGGAAAAAACAGAGCCAAAAATTTCAACCCCTAGCAATAAACCAGCCAAAACCCTGCCAAAAGGCTCAAAACCAAAACTAGCTATCATAATGGACGATATTTCCACAAGCGCGCAAATAGCGCGTATCAAGGCTCTACCGATAAAGGTTACGCCATCGATTTTCCCGCCGGCGAAAAATTACAAAAACACCCCGGCTCTGGCTAAAAATTTGCAAAATTTCGCAATTCATTTGCCAATGGAGGCAGAGGTCTTCGCTCACGATGTAAAAGCGCTAAAAGTGGGCGATAGCTACAAAGAAATCGAAAATTTTCTAGCGCAAATCAGAGCTGATTTCCCGCACGCTAAATTTATCAACAACCACACAGGCTCGAAATTTACGGCAAATTCAGCCTCGATGCGAAATTTAATCAAAGCTATGCAAAAATACGATTTTTATTTCGTCGATTCTCGCACGAGCGCGCAGACCAAGGCTCCCGACGAGCTTAAAAAGCAAAATTTACGCTATGTTTATAGAGATGTTTTTATTGATAATACCGACGAGGTAAAAGCTGTGCGCCAAATGCTACAAAAAGCCGTGCAAATCGCGCAGAAAAGGGGCTTTGCCATAGCTATCGGCCACCCCAAAAAATCCACCTTCACCGCCCTAGAAAATAGCGCAGATATTTTAAATGGCGTCGAAGTCATCTATCTAGGCGAAATTTATGAATACTACAAATGAGCTAAATTTCAAAATCCCTGCCCTATCTCGCCTTGGCAAAACAGAGCCTAAAACCCTGTATTACAAGGGAAATTTAGAGCTTTTAGATATGCCAAAAATCGCAATCGTAGGCTCTCGCAAAATGAGCATTTACACCAAAAATTTAATCACAAAATTAGCCCAAAAACTCTCAAACGCTGGTATTTGCGTAGTCTCAGGGGCTGCGATTGGCTGCGATATCACGGCGCATGAGGGCGCATTTTCGCGCACGATTGCTGTTTTTGCAAACGGGCTAGATGAAATTTATCCCAAACAAAACGAGGATATGATACGCAAAATTTACGCTAATGCCCTAGCACTGAGCGAATACGAAGACGGCACGCCTGCGCGAAATTTTCAGTTTTTAGAGCGCAACCGCATAGTAGTAGCCCTCTGCCAAGCCCTAATCGTAGCCCAAGCCGAGCCAAAATCGGGCTCGCTTCAAAGCGCGCGTATCGCAAGAGAGCTTGGGATTCCTGTCTTTGTCCTGCCACACAGAATCGACGAGAGTATCGGCACCAACGAGCTTTTAGCCAAAAAAGACGCCACGCTAATTAGCGATTTGGATAAATTTGTGGCTAAATTTAGCGGAAAAGAAAAACCAAAAAATCTCTTTTCACACAGCGACGAAATTTTGGATTTTGTCGCGCTAAATTCGAGCTTAGATGAAGCATTGATGAAATTTGGCGAGCGCATTTACGAATACGAATTAGAGGGAAAAATCATAATCGAAGCGACAAAAATTTCGCTTGCATAACCCAAAAAAAGGATTAAATTTGATAGTAGCTTTCGATGTGGGACTTAAACGAATCGGCGTAGCAATCAGCCCAAATGGCGCACTTGCCCTTCCTAGCGAGCCTATTTTGCGCAAAAACCGCAACCAAGCCGCCAGGGAAGCTAGCGAGTTTTTGCGCGAAAGGGGAGCGCAAAAGCTCGTCGTTGGCCTTCCCAAAGGCGGTGCTAGCGAAGAAGAAATGGAGCGTCGCATAAAACATTTTGTCTCGCTTTTAGAATTTAATGGCGAAATTTGCTACCAAGACGAGAGCTTTTCTAGTGTCGAGGCGAAGGAATTCGCGCTAAAAAGCACGAAAAAAGGCGGTGTAAATGAGAAATTTGATAGCGTCGCAGCGATGATAATTTTAGAGCGATTTTTGGCGAAAAATGGCTAAATTTAGGTAAAATACCAAAATTTCAAAAGGCAAAAAATGAGAAAAAATCTACTAAAAAACACCAAACGAATCGTTATCAAAGTAGGCACCAGCACGCTAACTCACAGTGACGGCTCGCTAAATGAGGGCTTTATCAAATCGCTCGTGGCTCAAATTTGCGAACTCAAAAAACAAGGCTTTGGGGTCGTGCTAGTAACCTCTGGCGCGGTTGGGGCTGGTATGGGCATACTAAAAATCAAGCAAAAACCAAAAGAGCTAAGCGCCAAACAAGCCCTAGCCGCCGTGGGACAGGTCGCTTTAATGCACCTGTATGAGAGGCTTTTTTGGGCGCATGATGAGATTATCGCGCAACTTTTGCTGACGCGCATTGATTTTAGCGACCGCGCGCGCTACCTAAGTGCGCGAAATGTCGCTACCGCCCTGCTTTCGCAAGGCATTATCCCTATCATCAACGAAAACGATCCAGTCAGTGGCGATGAGCTTAAAATCGGCGATAACGACACAATGAGCGCGCTAGTAACCGGGCTAATCGACGCTGATTTGCTCGTGCTTTTAAGCGATATCGACGGGCTTTATGATAAAAACCCTAGCACGAACCCTGACGCAAAACTGATAAAAATCGTAAATTTTATCGACGAAAACACCCTTAAAATGGCAGGCGATGTGGGGTCGAAATTTGGCACTGGTGGCATGGCAACAAAGCTTAGTGCTGCTAAAATGGCTACTAAAATCGGTGCAAATATGATAATCGCAAATGGAAAAGAGAGCAAAATTTTAGCCAAAATCATCGCTGGCGAGGAGGTTGGAACGATTTTTTGCAAAGAGGAAAAATCCATTAGTGCGAAAAAATACTGGCTCGCTTATGGTGCCAATGTGCGTGGCGCAATCAGCCTTGATGAGGGCGCATACAAAGCCATAAAAAACGGCAAAAGCGTGCTAGGTGTGGGGATTGTGAGTGTAAGTGGCGAGTTTGAGCGGGGCGATGTCATCGAAATACTGGGCGCGGATTCACAGCGTATCGCGCGCGGTATCGCAAACTACTGCGCCTCTGAAATTTCGCTGATTATGGGGAAAAAATCGAGCGAATATGAGAAAATTTTACCTAGCGTGAGCGATGATTATATCGTGCATGCAAACAATATTGTCTTAGGATAGATTATGGAAATTTTAGAATTAGCAAAACGCGCAAAACGCGCAAGCAACGAGGTCGCAAAGCTAAGTAGCCAGCAAAAAAATCAAATTTTGCTTGGCGTGGCTGATGAGCTAATCGCTCAAAAAGAGTTTATCAAAGAACAAAACCAAATCGACATAAAAAACGCGCGCGAGGCAGGTATCTCCGAGGCTCTCATTGATAGACTCACGCTAAATGATAGCAGGATTAGCGCAATGAGCGTGGCCTTAAAAGAGTTAGCCAATTTTCCTGATCCAATCGGGCAGATCGTGGGAGGCTGGCGACACCAAAACGGCATGAGTATCGCCAAAGTGCGCGTGCCTCTTGGCGTAATCGCTATGATTTATGAAAGCAGACCAAATGTCAGCATAGATGCCGCCGCACTCGCGCTAAAAGCGGGTAATGCGATAATCTTGCGAGGCTCAGCTAGCGCTCTTGCCTCAAATATCTGCCTAAGCGAAATTTTTTGCCGTGTGGGAGAGAAATTTGGCCTGCCTAGCGGCGCAGTATCACTCATAAAATCCAAAGAGCGCGAAGATGTGCTAAAACTAATCCAGCTAAAAGAGTGGATCGATGTGCTAATCCCTCGTGGCGGTAAAAATCTCAAAGACTTCATCACGCAAAACGCGCAAATCCCAGTCATCATCACAGGGGCTGGCGTGTGCCATACCTTCGTCGATGAGAGCGCAAATTTAAGCAAGGCAGTAGAGATTATCAAAAATGCAAAAACCCAACGCCCAAGTGTCTGCAACGCGCTAGAATGCCTAATCTTACACGAAAATATCGCAAAGCAAATTTTACCGATTTTATTAAAGGAAATGAACGAAGTAGAATTTCGCCTAGATGAGAAAATTTACGCGAAATTTACAAATTTCGCAAACACCAAAAAAGCGGATTCTAGCGACTTTGGCACGGAGTTTTTATCGCTAATAATGGCTGTTAAAATCGTAAAAAACACCGCCGAAGCGATTGAGTTTATCAACGAAAATTCCAGCGCGCACTCAGAAGCGATTTTAAGCCAAAACTCAGCCAATATCGAAAAATTTCTAAACGAAATCAATAGCGCAGTCGTCTATGCCAACGCTTCGACCAGATTTAGCGACGGGGGCGAGTTTGGATTTGGTGGCGAGATCGGCATAAGCACACAAAAGCTTCACGCGCGCGGTCCAATGGGCGTGGAGGCACTCACTACCACGAAATACATCGTGCGTGGCGAGGGACAAATCAGATAAGGAAAATGCGATGAAAATAGGATTTATAGGCGCAGGAAATATGGGCACAGCGATGATAGAGGCGCTTGCGGGGGCGAAATTTGAAAAGGATAAAATTTGCGTTTATGGCAGAGAAAAAGGCGAGAAGCTCTGCGCAAAACTAGGCATAAAATCCGCCAAAAATGAGGCAGTGCTTGCAAATTTTGCCGATATTATTATTTTGGCAATCAAACCTGCCGTTTATGAGAGCGTCCTAGAAAAAATAAAATATAATTTGGAAAATAAAATTTTAATCTCGCTTGCGCCAAATTTCACCATATCACGCATTGGCGAGCTTTGCGGGGCGCAAAAAATCGTTCGCGCCATGCCAAATACTCCTGCTAAAATTTCGCTTGGAAATACTGCGCTATGTTTTAGCGGAGTTAGCGAAGAGGAAAAAGCCAAAATCAGGGAAATTTTTAGCGCATTTGGGCAGACTTACGAGATTGATGAGAGCAAATTTGCGATTTTCACAGCCATTAGCGGAAGCTTGCCAGCGATGATTTTTAACCTAATCGAAGCCGCTAGTGACGGGGCTGTGCGCGGTGGGATAGCGCGCGAAATGGCGCACGATATCATCGCTAATGCCGTGCTTGGCTCAGCTAGCCTATGTGCTCGCACCAAAGCCCACCCGCGCGCACTCAAAGACGAGGTATGCTCGCCGGGAGGCACCACCATAGAAATGGTCGCAACACTCGAAAAAATGGGCTTTGCCACCGCTATCATCGAAGCGATAAAAGCTTGCGAAGAAAAGGCAAAAGGCTAAAATTGGCTTTTGCAAAATTTCGCCAAATTTGTATTTTTACAAAAACTTGCAATTTGGCGAAATTTAAAATTTCAACCACAAAATTCAAATTCTGGCGCAGGGTTGCGGGCTTGCGAAGCGGAAAATTTATAATTAATTCTTGATTATTTTGTAAATTTAATTACATTTTAAAATTCCAAATTTAAGCCAAATTTGCTAAATTTTTGCCAAATACAAAAAGGGTCTTTATGAAAAATTTAAGCATGGAATTTAGAGCAGATATCGGTATGATTTTTGTGGCGATTGCCTTTGGGTTGGGGTATTTGCCCACAGCATGGGCGATTGAGAGCAACGATGTTTTTGTCTTGCTTTTTTGGCGATTTTTTATCGCTAGCGTGATTATCGCGGCTCTATTTTGGCGCAAAATCAAATCTATCTCGCGCACGCAAATCCGCTATGGCGTGGTTTTGAGCCTGTTTTTGTTCGCAGGGTTTGTAAGCCAAGCCTTTGCAATGAAATTTGCCGCTAGCTCGTCGGTGGCCTTTATCGTGGGGCTAAATGTCGTGCTCGTGCCATTTATCGCCAGTATTTTGTTTGGATACAAAATCTACTCATACGCCTATATCGGCGTTGCTTTCGCTGTGGCGGGGCTTTATCTCATCTGCCAAACCGAGCTTGGCTTTGGAGCGGGCGAAATTTTGGCACTCGTTTGCGCGAGCGCGTATTCGTTTCATATCGTGCTTACGGCGAATTTCGTGCGCAAATGCGAAATTTTTGGCATGGTCTATGTCCAAATCGCCTCGCTTAGCCTATTTTGCGCATTGGCTAGCTACTTTGTCAGTGGCGTGAGTGTCGCGCCTGTGCTGGATACGAAATTTTTCATCGCAATGATTTTTATCTGCCTTGTAGGGACGGTTTTTGGGTTTTTTGCGCAGGCTTTGATGCAACGCTACACCACGCCGATCAAAGTCGCTCTGTTTTTCACGCTAGAACCAGTAACTGCGGGTATTATGGGGGTTTTCGTGGGTGGAGAAATCCTAAATCGCTGGCAAATTTTAGGCGCTGTTTTGATAATCGCAGGTGTGCTAATCAGCGAGATTGGAAGCTATTTTAAGGCGAAAAATCAAAATTTGGGCTAAAATTTAAAATTTATTTTAACGGAAATCTTAAATTTAGGGCTTTTAAAAATTTATCAGATTTGCGTTTGTAGTAGATAAAACTAAAAAATACTTTAAATTTGACATAGGCATTTACCACGCCCATGCCATAGACGATCGCGATAATACAAAAGAAAAGAAAATAAACTAGCTTGTCGTAAAAATACTCTATCCGCGCGATTTCTTCCACGCCAGATACGATAACCGCGCTCATAAATGCGACAAAAAGTAGCGAAAATACCACGCCACAAAATCGCTTTATCAAGTTCCAATTTCCCCAATAAGCCGTGGTCGAATAGCTAGTAACACTAAGCGCGCTATAAGTGCCCTCCTGCCAGCCTCTGGTGTAAATCACATCGATCAAATCGCCGTTTTTCGCCCACCATTTGGCGAAAATCGAGCTAAACCTAAGCCCTCCTACATGAAAAATCACGATAAAAAAATTCTCCCTCACCTCGCAGGCACGCACATCGCTGATAATTCCGCTAATTTTGCGCGCACCCGGCGGGAGTGGTTTTTTGATTTTATAAAGTAGAGTTTTGATAGGATTTTTCATTTTGAAATGAAATTTTGCCGAAAATTCGGCAAAATTTACATGCGCTCTTTCGCACTTAGCCCCATTAAGCCAAACGCCGTGCGAATACTAAGCGCGACAAGGGCAAAAAGTTTGAGTTTGGCATTTTCGTTTTCGCTGCCAACCACGCGGTTTTCGTTGTAGTATTTGTGAAAATCTGCGGCTAGAATTTTAAGGAAATCAGGGATTTTTTGCAACCCTCTGCTAGCAAAGGCTTCGTTTAAAACCTCATTTAGCGTCATCGCCTCAAAAGCCAAATTTAGCCCAGCTTCGTCAAGCGTGCTAAAATCTGCGCCCAAAACCTCACTATCGCTCATATTTTTGCCAGCTTTGCCAAAAATTTGGTAAATTCTAGCGTGAGCGTAATTGATATAAAAAATCGGGTTCGAGCTGTCTTCTTTGCCAAGCTCGTCAATGTCGAATTCTAGCGGTGTTTCGCCCTTTTTGCTAATAAACATAAAACGCAAATTATCCTTGCCAATCGCGCTTAGCACATCGCTCATTAGCACGCTGGTGCCTGATCGTTTGCTCATTTTAAACGCTTCGCCGTTTTTTAGCAAATTTACCATTTGCATAAGCACGATTTCTAGGGCATTTTCATCGTATCCTAGGAAGTGGATTGCCGCCTTTAAGCGCGCGATATAGCCGTGGTGATCTGCGCCCCAGACATTGACATATCGCTCAAATCCGCGCTCAAATTTGTTATTGTGATATACAATATCGCCCGCTAGATATGTCGGACGGCCGTCCTCGCGAATGACGACGCGGTCTTTTTCGTCGCCCACGGCACTAGATTTGATCCAAACCTTACCGCCTTCTTTATACATTTCGCCACTTTTTTCAAGCTTGGCAATCGTCGCGTCAAGCTCGCCATAAAGGCTCTTTTCGCTAGCCCAGTTTTGTATAGTAATCCCACAATCAGCCAAATCTTTTTTGATGATTTTCAAAACCTCGTCTTTGGCGAATTCTGCAAGCTCTAAAATTCTACCATCATCGTAAAAAATCTCTTTGCCAAATTTCTCTACGCTTAAATTTACCAGCTCATCGATATACTCGCCGCGATAGTATTTCTCAGGATACTCGACACTCTGCCCGAAAATTTCCTTCGCGCGCAGTATCATTGAAATACCAAGCAATTCGATTTGATTGCCAGCGTCGTTTATATAATACTCTGTGCAAACCTCGCTACCTAGGTAGTTTCCTACCTTAGCAAAGGTATCGCCATATACTGCGCCCCTGACATGGCCTATGTGAAGAGGGCCAGTTGGGTTCGCGCTGATGTATTCAAGCAGGATTTTTTCGCCTTTATGCTCTGCGCTATTTTTCGCAAAATTTTCGCCCAAATTTAGCGCATTTTGGGCTAAATTTCCAAGCACGCTAGGTTTTATATGAAAATTCAAATACCCATTTATCGCACTTGCCGATAAAATTTCGTTATCGCTAAATTTAGCTGCTAGCTCCTGGGCGATGATTTTAGGGGCTTTTCTAAGCTCTTTTGCGAGCGAAAAAGCCACAGGCGAAGCATAGTGAGCTAGGGTTTTATCTTTTGGTTTTTCGATGATTACCTCGCGCCCTAGGACGCGAGAGATTTCGTTTATAGCTAAATTTTTCAAAAACTAAGCCTTTTGAGATTCGTCAGCTTTGGTAGTTTCGCTCTCTTTTTTCACACTCTCTTCGAGTTTAGGGTCGTCTTCCATCTCTTTTTTAAATGACTTGATACCCTTACCTACGCCCTTTGCAAGCTCAGGGATTTTTTTCGCTCCGAAAAGCAACACTATAATAGCCAAAATAATTAGCAATTGTTGAACGCTAACGCCCATTGTTTCTCCTTATTTCCAAGATTTCATAACCGCTGAAATATCGCATCTAGCGGTTTCTAATCTGATTGTTTTGTAGATTGATTTAAAATTTAAATACGCGCTTTCTAGCTCGTCGTTGATTACGAAATAATCGTATTGCGCGAGATATTTTATCTCGTCTTTTGCGTTTTGCAAACGCGTAGCGATATCGCCAGAGGTTGTATCTGCCCGTGCTAGCAGACGCTTTTCTAGCTCTGCTGGGCTCGGAGTGGTTACGAAAACCGTGGTAAGCTCGTTTTTGCTTATTTTTTGGCGAACGATTTCGAAACCTTGCACATCGATATCAAAAATCACGATTTTACCCAAATTTAGCGCCTCTCGCACGGCTTTTAACGATGTGCCATAGTAGTTGCCATGCACGAGCGCCCACTCTAAAAATTCATCATTTTCTATGCCGGCTTTGAATTCGTCTTTGCTGATAAAATGGTAATTCACGCCATCTTTTTCGCCGTCTCGCATATCTCTTGTGGTAGAACTGATAGAAAAATATATCTCATCTGTGCCAAACTCAGCGATAAGCCTCTTTATAAGGGTGCTCTTACCGCTGCCGCTTGGACCTGAAACTAGCAAAATTTTACCTAGCAATTATTTATCCTCAAATGAGATATTGATATTGATTCTAAGGTCTTTAAGTGCTTCTTGTATGTTTTCCTCACCAGAGAACTGCTCCAACACACTAGCGATATTTGCCTCTAAATCGTAGCGTAACTGCTCTTTTAGCTCATCAACGCTCAAAAATCTGCGCTCTTGCTCCAAAATTCGATTAACCTCATCGCGAGTTTTTGGTGCGACATGCGCAGGAACTTCACTTTGAGCGGTCGGCTCGACACTGACATCGACAGCTGGTTTGATATCAGGTAGCTCTACGCCACTTGCGACTTGCGGTAAATCCAAATCATCAAAATTTGGTTTTTCATCTTTTTTCTCATCTTGCGCTGCCGCTTTAACAGGCTCGGAAGCGACTTTTTTATCTTTTTCAAGGGCTAAAATATTATCAAAAAGCAAATCATCATCGCCAGTTTCCTCATCGTCCTCATCTGGAGTCTCATCTTGTGAAATTTGGGCTTCTGGCTCAGCTTTTGCCTCGTCCTTGCCATGCTCTACACTCTCAAATGCTGGCTCTAACGAAACATTTGCCAAAGGAATTTCTTTGTCGCTAGCTAGCGCGATTGGAGCTTCACTCTCTTTTTCGCTCTCTGCTTTATCCTCTGGCTCATCATCACTAGAATTATCAAACATCGAAGAAAACATCGACCCAAAATCACTATCAGATGAATCTTTGCTCTGCTCTTTTGGCTCTTCTTTGGCCTCTTCTTTTACTTCTTCTTTTTGCTTGTCTTGCGCCTCTTCTGGCTCGTTATTTTGCGCAATCTCGCTAAGTGGCATATCGTCTGAAATTTGATCCATAACAGCACTTAGTGGCATATCATCATCAATATCATCTAGCGAAATTTCATCTGCTAATGCGCTTAAAGGTTTATCATCGTCAAGGTCATCAAACGAAATTTCACTTAGTGGCGTATCATCATCGATATTTTCGGCCAATGCAGATAGCGGGATATCGTCATTTACACTATCTATCATAGCAGAAAGTGGCGTATCATCATCGATATTTTCAGCTAATGCAGATAGCGGAACATCATCGTCAGAGTTGTAAAAATCATCTAAAAGGCTTTCGAAATTTTGCTTGCTAGCCCCATTTTGGCTAGCTTCGCTGCTTTCAGAAGCTACCTCGCTAACTGGCTCTACGCTAGCTTCTGTGGTAGTTTCGGCCTCGTTTGCAGGCTCGCTAACACTCTCATCACTTGGTTTAGCCTCTGGCTCGCTAGGAGCAAGTTCTAAAACCAAATCATCTAAATTATCAGGAATTTCGATATTAAAAGGCTCATTTTTTGCAGGTTCAGATTTTACTTCGTTTTGCGCCTCATCGCTAGCTTCTGCGCTAGTAGCAAGAGAGATTGTATCGCCAGCATCGATATTTAGGGCTGGTTTTGATTTTGGTGCAGGGTTTTCAGCTTTTGTTTCCTCATCTGCGCTATCGTTGATTGGCGCTAGGCCGATTCCCATATCAGCGCCCTTATCGCCCTTTTCATCGATTGACTCGATCTCTTTCATCATCGAGCTGACATCGGCGAATTCTTGTGCCATTTTTGATTTTATCTCAGGATTTGGTTTTGCAGATGAAAATCCGCTAATAAATTTAATCAATTCAGCAGGCGCAAATGGCTTAGTCAGCGTGTGTGTCGCGCCTACGATAATATCGTCTTTGGAGATCAAAAACAGGGTTTTATCGACATCAAAATGAGAAATGCTATCCTCTTCGCTATAATCTTTTATCACCAAATCATAATCTTGTTCGTCCATGCTATATTGCGCTAAATCAGAGTGTGTGCGTTCGCAACAAATATTAACTACTTTTGCAACTTGTTCATTTGTGCTATCAAGTAAAATTTTCATTTTTAGCCTTTTTGAAAAAAAATTTCCCTATTTTAGGATAATTTTGGTTAGTGATTGCTTATATTTTAGCTAAATTTTGATTATTTAGGCGATAAATTGACGAACATTTGCCAGCTAAGCTTTCATCGTGGGTAACAAGCACGAGTGCGCCATCATTTTTGGCGATATAATCAAATATCACCTCCATGACCTCATTAGCGGTGTTTTTGTCCAAATTTCCAGTTGGTTCATCGGCAAAAATAATGCGTGGGCGTTTGTTTAGCACCCTAGCGATACTGACGCGTTGCTGCTGACCACCGCTAAGCTCGCCGATATTTTGGGACAAAGTCTGAGTAATTTTTAGTTTTTCTAAAATTTCATAATCAATTTTGTTGTTTGTAAGCTTAGCTGCAAGTTCGATATTTTCTTTGACAGAAAAGCCCTTAAAAAGGTAGTGTGATTGAAAAATTATGCCAAAATCATGCCTACGAATTTTAAGCCGTTCGTCCGCGTTTAGCGAGTATAAATTTGTGTCATTGTAAAAAACTTCGCCCGAATTTGGCTTTAAAAGTGTGCATAAAATGTGCAAAAGTGTGGATTTACCGCAACCACTCACGCCCAAAATGGCGCTAGTAGAATTTGAATTTATTGTGATATTTATATCGTTAAAGAGCGTATAATCATACGCATGAGTAAGATTAACGCCCTTTAAAAGTGTCATTTTTAGCCGATTTGTGCTGCGACTTCTGCTGCGAAGTCATCGACTTTTTTCTCTAAGCCTTCGCCGACTTCGAAGCGGACATATTTTACGATTTCGATTTTGCCACCGAGTTTCTCAGCTGTCTCAGCCACTACTTGCTCGATAGTTTTTTTATCGTCCATTACGAAAAATTGTCCCATAAGCGTAAGTCTTTGATCGATTTGAGTGTTATCAGCGATAAATCTATCGATTTGACCCGGGATAATTTTGTCCCAAATTTGCTCAGGTTTGTTTTGTTTTTTAAGTTCTGCTTTTAAATTCTCAGTCTCAGCCGCCAAAACTTCATCAGTGATTTGAGCGCGTGAGCCATATACTGGGATTTTGTGCAAAGGTTTGCCTAGTCTTACTCTCTCTTCATTGTCTTTTTCTAACTCGCCCACAAGTGCTGCGAATTCTTTTTCGATAAATTCTTTATCCAAATCTTTGTAGCTAATCACGCTTGGTTTCATAGCTGCTGCGTGCATGCAAAGGTTGCGGATTAGATCTTTTGCGCCCTCGGCAGTTTTTTCGCTATCGCAAGCTGCTGCGATGATGACACCCACACGGCTGTTTGAGTGCAAGTATCCTTGGACTACGCCATTTGCGCCAGCTTTGACGGTTTCAAATCTGCGGACAACCAAATTTTCGCCGATTGTTGCGATTTGAGTTTTTAGGTGATCTTCGAATTTCACGCCGTCGATTACGCTCTCATTTAGCGCTTCTACTGTTTCAATGCTATTTTTTTGGACATGAATAGTGATATTTTTAACCAAATCAATGAAATTTTGGTTTCTAGCGACGAAGTCAGTTTCAGAATTTACTTCGCTGATAGTTGCAGCGTTGCCATTTACTTCAACACATACTAGACCTTCGCTTGCCAAGCGATCTGCTTTTTTCGCAGCTTTGCCAAGACCTTTTTCGCGTAGTAAATCTACGGCTTTTTCCATATCGCCGTTTGTTTCAACTAATGCTTTTTTGCAGTCCATCATACCTGCGCCAGTGCTTTCGCGCAGTTCTTTTACCATTTGTGCTGAAATTTCCATTATTCTGCGTCCTCTGCTGTTTCGAAATCTTCTTCGCTCATCGCTTCTTCTACGATTTCGTCTTTTTCTGCTTGGCTAACTGGTTCGCCACTCTCGCCCTCTACGCTGTCTTGATCGCGCAATGCTTTTCCTTCGTTGATAGCCTCAGCCATTTCTTGGCAGAAAAGTTGAACGCTTCTGATAGCGTCATCATTACCCGGAATTGGGAAATCTACAACATCAGGGTCGCAGTTTGTATCTAGTGGAGCAACAACAGGGATTTTTAGTCTGTTTGCTTCTGCTACGGCGATTTTTTCTTTAACTACATCGATGACAAAAATCATATCAGGCAAGCTTTTCATATTGCGAATTCCGCCTAGATATTGCTCTAATTTCTCTTTTTTGCGGCGTAGCATTAGGGCTTCTTTTTTTGTTAGAAGGTTGATTGAGCCGTCTTCTTCCATAGCTTCGATGACTTCTAGTTTGCGGATTGATTGTTTGATAGTGCTGAAATTTGTTAGCATACCGCCTAACCAGCGATGATTTACAAATGGCATACCGCATTTTTCAGCATATTCACGCAAAGTCGCACCTGCTTGTTTTTTAGTGCCGACAAATAGCACAGTTTTGCCCTCAGCTGCTGCATCACGAACGACATTGTAAGTGTAGCGGAAGTAGCGGATAGTTTTTTGCAAATCTATGATATAGATACCTTTTCTCTCGCCGAAAATGAATTTCTTCATTTTTGGGTTCCAGCGGCGTGTTTGGTGACCAAAATGAACGCCACATTCTAATAAATCTCTCATTGTAACCATGAGTTTTCTCCTTGTGGGACTAGCCCGAAATTTAGTTTCTTCCTCCGCATTTTTTAGCAAATTTAGGGCT
Source organism: Campylobacter sp. JMF_01 NE2 (assembly GCF_027737365.1). NCBI lineage: Bacteria > Pseudomonadati > Campylobacterota > Epsilonproteobacteria > Campylobacterales > Campylobacteraceae > Campylobacter > Campylobacter sp. JMF_01 NE2. The sequence continues at coordinate 380,639 of NZ_JAOVTR010000002.1, forward strand.
TTTTGGGCGTGAAATTTGCTTTCACAACTTGCCAAATTTGCAACTAAATAAGGATAAATGCGTGTGAAATGAAGTGTGGATTATACTGAAAGTATGCTAAATTTAAGATAAATTTATGATATAAATTGGAAATTGAACCCAGCCTAGCTTTTTTGTGATACTTCGTTTGGACTTCGTTCGATAGCCAAAACAGGCTTATCTCACTCGTCCAAACTCGTAAGCACAAAAAATCGTCGGCATTTGTCGTTTAAATTTAACATTGAATTGTTTTGAAATTTTAAATTTACTTCCATTGTCATTGCGAGAATTTTTCATCATCACTAAGTTGAATTATTGGAATTTTAATTTTGTTTGAATTTCTTGCTCCAATAACTCTAACATTTCTTTTTCATGTTCCTGCGCTATTTCTGGTATCCAATTATTTGCCTTTTCACTCATTAATTGCAATTTTGGGCTTTGCTTAATAATACTTGGATAGGTTGCAACTTTGGCTTGTGGGTCTAAATTCGAAAATTTTGAATTGCCAGAAACTGTAATTAAGGCTAAATTTCCAAAACTATTTAAGTTACCATTATCCCATTTATCTTTTTCGGTTGGATTTTGTGGATAAAAATGTTCAATTGAGTTTCTAAATTGAAACTGAAAATTTTCAATGGTCATGTTTTTAACTTTTTTATCTCTAATTAGCACATAATCCAAATATGTAAATATAATTCTATCAAATCCAAATCCACTTTTATCTTTATAATCTGATTGTTTTATTTTTTCGCAAGCATATTTTTCTAAAATTTCTGTCAAATTTATACTTTCATTTTCATTTAATTCAAACAAAGCTTTTGCAATCCAATGCATTGTTTTTGGAGAAGTATAGGTAACCCTTAATGCGGATTGTAAAATTCTTAAAATTTGTGTTTTTTCATCATTTTGGTAAGTTAATGCATAAGACGGCTTTTCTTGCTTTTGTTTTTCGTCAAAATACTTTTGCAATTTTTGCAAAGACCATTTACCTTCTTCTTTATATTCTTTTGCAAATTCACGCTTGATAATATATTTATCAAACAGAAACCTAAATTTCAATAAATGAAAAATAAAATTTAAAGCATTTTCAGCATTTTTCCAGTGTGTTTCAAGTATTTTTATGAATTTTTTATCATCAAGCGATGTATCATCTTCTTTATTATTTTGCATTGCTTCATTAACGATTAGAAGAAAGTGCGGAAAAGAAACAATAGCTTCAAATCGTTCATTTTCTTTATCTTCATCTTTTTTATCAAAATCAATCTTTGTTTGACTAGTTGTATTTTCTAATTTTTCTAATAATGAAAATTTACTTCCATTATTTTCATCTTTTTCTAAAATTTCACATAGCTTGTTAATATCTTTACAAAGAAAACTACCCCACTCATCACCAAAAAGTTTTTTTCTGCTTGTTTTATCGAAATTCATCTGAATATAACTATCCATCTTGGCGCAGTTATCCCAAATTAAAGCCACCATGGCTCTGTATTCTGGTTTTTCTTTATCAATGATACTTAAAATTCTACCCTTGGCAATCTCGTGAATTTCTAACTGCTCACCACGAGTATTCATAATCTCAAAATAATGGTTTAAGTCTATATTTTTAGGTACTTGTGTTCTTATTATCGAAATATTCAATAATTTACTTTCAAAATTTTCTTTAAAATTTCTTTCTTTTTCTTCTTTTTCTTTGAAAAAATTCTCGATTATATTGTATCCATCAATAATTTCTTGGGAATAAAAATCAGATTTTGTAATATTTTTACTTAATTCTCGTAATGTAATATTTGATTTTTCTCTTGCTTCAAATGTCAGAGCATTTGATAAATTTGGATACTCTAAATATGATAAAAGCAAAAATATCGTTGTTAGTCTTTGTTGCCCGTCAATTACATAAAATTCATTAGGATTAGCTTCATCTACAATTAAATTTCCAAGATAATATTTATTGTCCGAATCATAAATATCAGTCAATAACTGTTCAATTTCGTCTTTTTCCCAAGCGTAATTTCTTTGATAAATAGGGATAATGTATTTATTATTACTGAATATATCGATTAGATTAAATTCTTTAACAAGATTTTCATTTTTATCCATTTTTTACTCCAAAAAATTTTTCCGATATTTTTTCATATTTCTCTTCTACACTGTCTGGTTTGTTTAGAATTATATTATCTAGTTCTTGTGGTTTTTGCATTTGAGCAATTTTTTCAAAGAGATTTTCATTGTTTATTCTATCGTGTTTTCCAAGTGCATATTTGTTTATGGTTTCGATATAAACAGCGCTCATAACTATCCGTAAAGAATAAGCCCACCCACATAAAATTTCAAACCTTTCATCATTTAATTCTTTTATATTAAACCTATCAACAAAAAATATTAAGATATTTATAAATAAATTTTTGACATAAGAATTTCCAGTGCCATTTTCAAAGATAAATTCATATTCTACTTTTCGTTTATCGATTTCTTTAAGAATTTTTTTGTAAAGATTGAAATAATAATGCGTATAATAAAAAAATCGTTCTCCTGCAATTAAAGGTTGCGTTAGTTGAAATTGAGTAATTTTTTCAGAATTTGTTAGTTCATATAAATTTTGATAATTAAAATTTTCAATATATAAATTTGCTGCCTTGTGATAAATTGAATAATTGTAAATATTTTCTTTTTTTATTCCTTTAAAGACTTTTATTTTTTTATCTGAATAATAAAGCCCATCTTTACCTTTACACCATTGCACCAAAGGATATAAATGATATTCAAAAAATTTGGCTAATTCTTTTTGGTTTTCATTTTCCCAAGTGCTAATAATTTTTATTTTTTGATTTTCGTCACTATCTGCCATTTCGCGCAAATGATAAGATTTTAATAAATCTTGTGGAGCAAGTGCCTTGCCCCTTGAATTTTGCGAATCAAAAAATTGAAACGCTTCTTGTTCGCTATCGACGATAATTTTTACAAAAGTGCAATTTTCTAGCAAATACTTTTTAAATTTTTCTTTATCAATTTTTTCACAATATCGTCTTAATATTTGATAGTTTTCAATAATCGCTTTTTCTGATAAATCATTAAAAGTTTTTTCTTCTAAAAGAGTATTATGCTTATCCAAACAATACAAAAGAATACTTAGCGTAGTAATGCGTTGCTGTCCATCAACGATTTCATATTTTTCTTCTCCATTTTTATGAAGAATAACAGAACCTATTCTGTATTCTAAAATATCTTTATTCATCGCTTCATAAATATCACTAAATAATATAGAAACACTCTCTATGCTCCAACGATAAGGACGCTGATAATTTGGAATTAACAATGACATTTTAAATAACTTTTCTATTGACGCTATTTCTAATTTTTTCTCACTCATAATTTTCCTTAATTTTAATCATTTTTCACCACAAACCCGCAAAAGCGTCCCGTTACGCCGTCTCGGCGGTATGAGTAAAGATAATTTTCGCAGTGCGAACACTCATCGCTAAATGTGAATTTTTTTATGCCAAGTTCTCTAAATTCGGACTTTAAAGCCAAATTCATATCAAATTTATCGCCACGCTTAAAGGCGTTAAATTCGCCCAAGTCCATTTCGCCCACTTCGTAGCACTCGCCCCCGATATTTGCACCTACGATTACGCTTAAATCGCAAATTTTCGAGCCATAACACTCGCTCATTTTAAAAGCTGTTTTAGTTACGATTTTTTGCATTACGCCGTTTCGCCCAGCATGAGCCACGCCCACTGCACCGCTTTTTTCATCGAGTAGCAAAACAGGCGAACAATCCGCCACCATGACACACAGCCCCACGCCATGCAAATTCGTGACCATTGCGTCGCACTCAGGGAAAATTTTCACAAATTCGCTTTGCAAATTTTCACTTTTAAATTTGCCAAATTCAAAAAATTTATCAAATTTCGCCCCAAATTCAACCATAAATTTTTCATCAACAACGCAAATTTTATCGCTATGAATTTGGTTCATAAAAATCAAATTTCGCAACTCTAAACCCAGCAAATTTGCCAGTTTAAAACGATTTTTTAGCACATTTTCAAATTCATCGCCAACATGAAAAGCAAGGTTAAATTTGCCAAATTTTCCCAAATTTTCGCCGTTCAAATTTTTCGGCACAGTATCCTTAAAAATTGCGTTAGCTAAACCAAATTTATCGGTAAAGCCGAATTTAAAGGCATTTAGTAAAGGCTTGAAATCAAATTCACCTGATCCCACGACAAACTCTCTTTTTTCTCGCCCACAAAGCCCAAAATTCGCGCTGCATATCTTGCGAGCAAATCGGTTTCGACATTTACCTTTCGCCCTGCTTGAAACTCACCAAATAGCGTATCTTTCATAGTTTGCGGGATTATGGTTAGGCGAATTCCGCTAGGCAAGACTTCGTTTATGGTTAGGCTAACGCCGTCGATTGCGACCGAGCCTTTATTTGCGACAAACGGCATTAAATTTTTTGGCAAATTTATAAAAAAATCATATCCGCTTTTTAGCTTTGTGATTTTTGTGATTTCGCCCACGCCGTCGATGTGGCCCTGCACCAAATGCCCGTCAATGCGATCTCCAAGTCGCATAGCAGGTTCGATATGCACCCTGCCTCTGAAATTTTGCGTGGCTATCAGCCCTGCCGTTTCGCTCGAAATCTCCACGACAAAGCCGTCAGATAAAATTTGCGTTACGCTAAGACACGCGCCGTTTATAGCGATACTATCGCCGATATGCTCAGGGCGAAATTTAGCGCGAATTCGCAAATTTTTGCCGTCAAAACTCACAACTTCGGCGATTTCTCTAATTAGTCCGTTAAACATTTTTTCTCCAAAATTTTTGCGAAATTTTACAAAAAACAGCTTAAAATCGCAAATTTATATCCTAAACCCAAGCGCAGAAACAAGCGCCATATCGCCACTTATGCTATCTCCGGTGGTGGTAAGAAAATCTCCCGTAATCGCCGAATTTACGCCGGAATTTAGCGCTTTTTCGATACTTTTACCTAGCTTTATGCGTCCGCCTGCAAAACGCAGATAAACGCGCGGTAAAATAAAGCGATACACGGCGATTGAGCGTAAAATTTCTTCTTCGCTAAGCGGAGCGCAGTTTTGAAGCGGAGTGCCAGAAATCGGCATTAAAATGTTTATCGGCACGGAGCTTACGCCAAGCTCTCGCAACTCAAACGCCATATCTATGCGGTCTTCCACGCTCTCGCCAAGCCCAAAAATCCCGCCGCTACACACATCAAGCCCGACAGCGTGGCAGTTTTTGATAGTTTGCACTCTATCATCATAGGTGTGCGTGGTGCAAATTCGCGGATAAAACCTGCGCGAAGTCTCTAAATTGTGGTGATAGGTTTTCACGCCACTATCTTTAAGCTTTTGCAAGGCTTCTTTTGAAGCGATCCCAAACGAAGCGCAAAGATGCAGATTCGTCTGCTCTCTTAGCGCACGATAAATTTGCTCGATTTTTGGTATATCTTTGTCATTTTCGCTTATCCCGCGACCACTGGCAACGAGCGAAAAGCGATGAACTTTTGCCTTTTGGTTTTGCTGTGCCATTTGCAAAACAGGCGCAGCCTCCAAAAGCGAGTAAGTTTCGCAACCTGTTTTAAAATGCGCAGACTGGGCGCAATATTTGCAATTTTCCGAGCATTTGCCAGAACGCGCATTTATAATCGAGCAAAAATTAAACTCATCGCCACAGCAAATTTGCCTAATCTCGTTTGCCGTGCCCAAAAGTGCGTCTAAATCGCTAGTTTTGGCTAAATTTAATGCTTCATTTTTGCTTAAACTCTCACCGGCGATAGCCTTGTCTTTCATCTCGTTTATAAAATTTAAATCGCTCATAAAAGCTCCAAATTTCGAAATTTTAAGGATTATAAATTTGATTAAATTAAAAAAGCCTGACGCGAGGGGGACGCGCCAGGCTAGAATTGATTAAAAAGGGGGATTATTTTTTGCTTTCGATGAAATCAGCCAATGCTGCGATTGACTCGTCATCTAGTGTTGCGACTTGGCCTTTCATTACGCCAGCCATGCCGTATTTGCCCTTACCGCCGTCGCCGACAGTGCCTTCTTTATAGCCTTTGACGCTAGCGATAATATCGTCTTTTGCAAGTGTGTTTAGCGCTGGAACTTTACCGCCTAGGTAAGGTTTGTCAGCGTTTGCGCCGTGGCATGCTGCGCATTTTTTGAATAGCGCCTCTCCGTCAGCAGCAAAAGCACTTGAACTAATTGCCGCTAATGCAGCACATGCGATGAAAACTTTTTTCATTTTCGATCCTTTCAGTTAAATTGCGTGTGAAGTATAATCTAAATTTTGTAAATTAAAATTAAATTTTTATCAAAGAAAAATTAATCCAACAAAATTTAAGCCAAAATTTCAGCGAATTTGCGAAATTTCGCCCCCGCTCATTTTATAAATTTTATCCGCCACACCGAAATATTTATCATCGTGGCTTATCGCAAATATCGTGTATCCGCGCTCTTTGAGCTTTGGGATTATGCACTCGTAAAAGTGCGCGCGAAAGTGCGGGTCTTGATCTGCTGCCCACTCATCGAGCATGATAAATTTGCGCCCCTCGCTTAGCGCAGCCGCGAGTGCTAGGCGTTTGCGCTGACCTGCGGAGAGATTTGTGGTGCTAAATTTGCCCCCTTCGATACTGACCTTTTGCGAAATTTCCATGATTTCGAGCCACTCGCGCGCAGTATTTTCATCGCCCACGATATAATCAAACAGATAAAAATCGCTAAAAACCGCGCTTATGTTGTTGCTATACGCGCGAAGCTCATCTGCGCATATAGCGCGCCCATCAGCTCGTATTTCGCCAGCTTGTGCGCCATAAAGCCCAGATAAAATCATAAACAGCGTCGATTTGCCGCTGCCGTTTTCGCCGACTAAAAACACGACCTCGCCCGAATTTATGGCTAAATTTAGGTTTTTCACGCCAAATTTGCCGTTTTTATAGGTAAAGCTTACATTTTTTAATTCGAGTTTTTCCCACGGGGCTAAATTTTTTATTTCAAATCCCGCCACATGCGGATCTAGCCCTAATTCCTCGATTTTTTGGTAAGCGATTTTGGCGCGCAAAATGCTTGGGAAAGAGAAAACAAGCATCATCAACGGCGCACGCAAAAATAGTATCGTAAGCGCGATTGTTACGGCATTTGCGAGGGCCTGTGCGCCACCATTTAGCCCCCAAAACAGCACCACACCCACAGCACCTAGCATCATCACGCTCATAAAATTCCCCGCAAACGCCTGATAAACCTGCGCTTTTAGCGAGGTTTGGCGCAGATTGTTTGCGTTTGGTATAAACTCGTTTTCGTAAAGATAGCGCGCTTTTTTTATGTTTAGCGAAAGCTCCTTGTGCCCCTCGATCGCCTTAGAATAGTTCTTGTAAAGCTCGTCCTCGTTTTTGCGGTAAGCGTCGAAATTTTGCATTACTTTGCGCATGATTAGCTGGTTTAAAATCATCAGCGCGCCGATCCAGACGAACAAAAACAAAAACATTTTCGGCGAAATATACAGCGTGTAAATTCCAGCGAACACGACCGTCATACCGCCCTGGATTAGCTCGCTAATGCGCATAAATCCGTCAGTTAGGCGCGAAATATCAGAGCTCAGCGACGCTAACAAATTCGCCTTTGACGCGGCCTCAATGCGCTCAAATTTCGTATCGATTATCTGCTTAATGACCTTTGAGCGCAGGTTGAAGACGAAGTTATTCTCAATCACGCAAAGCACGGCGCGCGAAGCGACCGAGAGAGCCAAAAACAGCACCAAAAGCCCAAAAAACATAAAAATTAGCGAGGTCGTTTTCTCGCCCTCGCCTAGCAAATATTTGTTGATAAACGCCAAAATCGCGATTCCAGCGCCACTATAAACGGCGTTAAAGATAATCATTAGCAAAATTTGCTTGCCAAAACCTTTGTAGTGTTTCAAAATTTTGTCCTTAAATTTGTTTAATCGCGGAATTTAAGCACAAAAAATTTTATAAATTTTAAATTTGGTAAATTTGAAATTTTAAAATTTCACATTTCGCTAGCGCAACCCCCAAACACTGCCCCGAAATTTACTCGCAATGACAATGGCAGGCAAATTTGTTAAATCTGTCATTGCGAGCTTTCGCAGAAAGCGAAGCAATCTACGACTTTAAAATTCCTTACGCTAAATTTGCTGTCATTGCAAGAAAACGAAGTTTTCGAAGCAATCCAGTAAAATTTAAATTCAAAATTCTACTTAAATTTGACATTGAACGATTTTTAAAATTTTAAAATTTATTTAGAAATTTTTTGTAAGGGGGAAGGGGGCTTGAATTGCGAGGTCGCTCCCCTTCCCCCTTACCAACCCCTAACCCCCGACGACGCTTTACAAGGTGGCTAAATTTAGAAAAACTGCGTTTTTCTAAATTTAGCTGGTTTTATTTTACGGAAATGCTTCGCATTTCTTTTATTTTTTTCCGCGCATTTTGATATAAATATGCAAAATATCAATCGCGGCAGGTGTTACACCCGAAATTTCACTTGCAGCAAACAGCGTCGGCGGGGCAAATTTTTCTAGCTTTTCGACCACTTCATTGCTAAGCCCGCTAACCGCGCGAAAATCGAAATCCTCAGGGATTTTCACACTTAGCATATCCTTCATTTTATCGATACTGGCGCGCTGTTCGGCGATGTAGTGTTTGTATTTGCACTCGACTAAAATTTGCTCCAAACTCTCATCGCAAAATCCCGCAAAAATCGGATCAAGCGACTTTAATTTCTCTTTTGTAAAGCTCTTTCTGGCTACGATTTTTTGTAGGCTTACATTTTGGCTTATCGCCTCCTCGCCAAGTTCTGCTAAAAACGCCAAATTTGCCTTGTTTGGCGTGAGCTCTTTGGCCTCTAAAAGCTCCACGCCAGCCCTCGTCTCGCCCTCAATCTTGCAAATTTTGCTATAAATTTCATCATCAATCAGCCCTATTTCGTGGCCGTATTTGCCAAGGCGCAAAATCGCGTTATCCTCGCGCAAAAGTAGCCTAAACTCGGCGCGCGAAGTAAACATGCGATATGGCTCTTTCGTGCCTTTGGTGACCAAATCATCGATTAGCACGCCGATATAAGCCTCATCACGGCGCAAGATTAGTGGCTCTTTGGCGCGTACGGCCAAACCTGCATTAATGCCCGCCATAAGCCCCTGCGCCCCAGCCTCCTCGTAGCCTGTGGTGCCATTAATCTGTCCGCCAAGATACAGCCCCGAGACCTTTTTGCACTCCAAAGAGTGTTTGAGCTCAGTTGGATCGACATAATCGTATTCGATAGCGTATCCTGGGCGCACGATTTTGGCGTTTTCAAAGCCCTTAATTGAGCGGATAAAGCTAACTTGCACATCGTAAGGCAGCGAAGTTGAAAGTCCATTGACATAATACTCGCTAGCCTGCGCAGTCTGGGGCTCGACGAATACATGGTGGCGCTCTCTATCTGGGAATTCGTAAATTTTAGTTTCTATGCTAGGGCAATACCTTGGTCCTGTGCTTGAAATTTGCCCAGTAAACATCGGCGCACGGGCGAAATTTGAGCTGATTATCTCGTGGGTTTTTTCGTTTGTGTAAGCAATGTAGCATGGAAGCTGATTTGGCGCGAAATTTTCGGTGCGGAAGCTAAATGGCTTTGGATTTTCGTCGCCGTCTTGACGCTCCAAGACACTAAAATCAATTGTTTTTGCGTCAATTCTAGGGCAGGTGCCGGTTTTGAGCCTGCCCATTTTTAGCCCGAAAGATTTGAGCGAATTTGAGAGATTTTTCGATGGCAATTCGCCAACGCGCCCCGCTTCTATGGTGCTTTCGCCCACATGCACAAGGCCGTTTAAAAATGTGCCAGTGGTGATGACGACCTTTTTGGCGGTGTATTCGTTGCCAAGGTTGGTTTTCACGCCTCGCACGATGATTTCATCATCACGATTTTCGCTTAAAATTTCGGTTGCGATCTCTTGTGTGAGCTCCAAATTTGGCGTGTTTAAAAGCAAATTTCGCATATAAATGCGGTATTTATCCATGTCAATTTGCGCCCTACTTCCTCGCACGGCTGGACCTTTGCTCTCGTTTAGCACTCGAAACTGAATCCCACACTCATCTGTGGTGCGCCCCATTTGCCCACCAAGAGCGTCGAGTTCTTTGACCAAATGCCCCTTAGCTAGGCCTCCGATTGCTGGATTACAGCTTGCAGCGCCTAATTGCTCAACTAAAATCGTAATCAAAAGTGTGCGCACGCCCATTTTCGCGCTTGCTAGCGCAGCCTCGATTCCAGCGTGTCCGCCGCCTATAACTATCACATCATAATTCATATTTTTCCTTTAAAATTTTGCGTGCGATAGTATCAAAAACTCTATGAAATTTTGGTAAAATTGAGCTTTTAAAATTTAAAAAGGATTGAAAATGAGCGAGAAAATTTTTAATAAAATCGTTGAAATTTTAGAGGCTAATGGGGCAAAATTTCGCGTCGTAACTCACGATAGCGTAGGCACTAGCGCAGAGGTTGCCAAAGCAAGAGGCACCGAGCTTGGACAGGGCGCAAAAGCTCTAATTTGCACCCTAAAAGGTGGCGGAGAAAAAATCTATGCCCTAGCCGTGCTTCCAGCCGATATGCAAGCAGATCTTAGCGCTCTAGCAAAGGCGTTTGAGCGAAATCGCGCCAGCCTAGTCTCTCCGGCTGAGGGGTTGGAGCTAAGTGATTGCGTTTTTGGCTCTGTGCCGCCGTTTAGCTTCCATGAAAAGCTAGTTTTGGTCTGCGACCCTGCGCTTTTTGAGCGATATGACGAAATCGCATTTAACGCAGGCTTGCTCGATCACTCGGTGATTTTAGACGCGAAAGATTACCAAAAAATCGCAAATCCAAAGCTGGTAAAATTCGCTAAAATTTAGCCAAATAAAAATTTGCCTTTTTTAAATTTAAACGGACAAATTTTGACACTATTTTTAAAATTATTCCCTAAATTTGGGCTTAAATTTAAATAAATCAAATTTAGCCAAATTTCAGCAAATTCCCAAAACAACGCACTTTTTTAAATCAAAATTTCACTAACCCAAATTTTTTTAAATCCAAACAGACAATTTCTGACATTTTTATTCAGTAAAATTTTGCCAAGAAAATTAGAAAAACAAATTTCTTTTTAAGGAGTGCGAAATGGCATCAGGTGTAGTAGATAGTAGAGTTTTTAGAGTTATGTTCGTCAGCGAAGAGATGAGAAAGATTTTCAGCGACGAAAACAAAGCGCAAAAATGGCTAGATACCGAAGCTGCTCTTGCAAGAGCGCAAGCAAAACTAGGCATTATCGAGCCAAGACGCGCCGAGCAAATCACAAAATTTGCCAAAGCCGAGCTTTTAGATTTAGACGCGATAGGTGAAAACTACAAAAGCTCTATCACAATCGTTCCTTTGCTAAAAGAATTTAAAAAAGTTTTTGACGATGATAGTGGCGAATTTGTGCATTGGGGTGCAACAAGCCAAGATATTATGGATAATGGTATGGTTTTGCAAATCAAAGAAGCCTTACCGCTTATCAAAAAACTTTTAGAAAAAACCTACAAAGAGGCATTGAGAATTTCAGCCGAGCACAAAAACACCGTTATGGCTGGACGCACACATGTAATACACGCTTTGCCTATTACATTTGGTTTTAAAACTGCAATGTGGGCGCAAGAAATTCGCAGAAGCCTTGATAGATTAAAAGAGATTACTCCAAGAGTTTTAGTTGGTCAATTAAGCGGTGCGGTCGGCACTATGGCGAGCCAAGAGGGCAAAGGCTTAGAAATGCAAAAACTTATGATGGAGGATTTGGGCTTAAATATCCCTGTGATTTCATGGCACCCAAGCAGAGATCACATGGCTGAGTATGTATCTACGCTAGCGATAATCGCAGGAACAATCGGACGCATCGCAAGAGAAATTTTAAGTCTTCAAAGAACTGAAATTTGCGAGGTTGAAGAGCCGTTTTTCATGGGAAAAGTAGGAAGCTCTACTATGCCACACAAACGAAATCCGCAAGTTTGCGAGGGCGTAATCGCTCTAACTAAAATTGTCCGCGCACAAGCTCCTTTAATGGTAGAGGCTATGGAGTGCGAAAACGAGCGCGACTGGGGTTGCGAGGCAGTCGAGTGGGACGCAATTCCAAAAAGCTCTATTTTAATCGCAGGTGCGCTTGAAAAAATCAACGATATTTTAGAAAATTTACTTGTTTATCCACAAAATATGAAAAGAAATCTTAATGCACTAAAAGGCGCAATGCTAAGCGAAGCCGTAATGCTACACCTAGGCGAAAAGCTTGGTCGCCTAAGCGCGCACGAAATCGTTTATGAAGTTTGTATGAAAGCCTTCACAGACGGCAAACCAGTAATCGACGATCTTTTAGAGCGCGAAGAGGTTAGTAAGTATTTCACAATAGCAGATTTAGAAGAAATCATGCAACCTGAAAAATATGTCGGATTGAGTGCTACTTTTGTAGATAGAGTTATCGAAGATAGTAAAAAATACTTCGGATAAATTTAAAAAGGATAAGCTATGAATAAGCTTACAAAAGGAATTCTAGTCATTGTCGTCGGAATACTTATATGGTTTTGTCCGCACCCTGAGGCTGTAAGCGATCAAGCGTGGCATCTTTTTGCCATAGTTTTTGCTACGATTTTAGGTCTTATCTTGCAACCACTTCCAATAGGAGCGGTTGCGTTTATCGGCGTTACGGTTACGATTTTAACCAAAACAATGAAACCAGCAGAAGCATTAGCTGGTTTTGGGAATTCGACTATTTGGTTAATCGTAAGCGCATATATGATAGCGCGCGGATTTATCAAAACAGGGCTTGGTAGGCGCATTGCTTATAAAATCATCTCGCTTTTGGGAGATAGCACCTTAAAGCTAGGTTACTCCATCGTCATAAGCGATGCGGTTATCAGCCCTGCTATGCCAAGTAGTGGTGCTAGGGCTGGTGGAATTTTATTTCCTATCGTAAATTCGTTAGCTAAGGCGTTAGGTTCTGAGCCTGATGAGGGAAGCAGAAAAAAGGCAGGAGCATATTTTATGCAAACGCTTTGGCAAGGAAACACTATCACAAATGGTATGTTTCTAACCTCTATGGCAGGAAACCCGCTGATTGCAAGCTTAGCGTTAAGCTCATTTGGTGTGGAGATTAGCTGGACATTGTGGGCGCTTGGTGCGATAGTTCCTGCGATTTGTTCGCTTATAATAATTCCATTTGTGCTTTATAAAATTTATCCGCCCGAAATAAAGGCGTTTCCGCAAGGTAAGGAAATCGCAAAAGCCGAACTTGCAAAGATCGGACCTATGCAAAAAAGTGAAAAATGTATGCTAGGCGTTTTTATCGGCTCATTGCTTTTATGGGCAACCGGCACTCTAACAGGCATAAATGCGACCAATGTCGGTATGATAGCGGTTTGCGTTATGGTTGCTTTAAAAATTTTAGAGTGGAACGATGTCATCGGCGAAAAAGGCGCATGGGATACGCTAATGTGGATGGGTGCGCTAATCGCACTTGCAGGCGGTTTAAATAAACTTGGCTTTATCAAGTGGTTTTCAGACACCGTCGCAGGCGGTATGGGCGATATAAACTGGATTTTGATAATGGGAATTTTGCTTTTAATCTATGTTTATTCGCACTATTTATTTGCTAGTTTAACAGCACACATTACTGCGATGTATGCGGCTTTTGGTGCAGTTGCTATCGCAGCGGGAGCTCCTGCTGTTTTCGTAGCGCTCGTGTTTGCTTATGCAAGCAATCTCATGATGCCAATCACTCACTACGGCGGTGCTCCTGGGCCGATAATCTTTGGTGCAGGTTACAACACCCAAAACGAGTGGTGGAGGCTAGGCTTTATCACAACTCTAATAAATCTGTTTATTTGGACGATTATAGGCGGAATTTGGTGGAAAGTTCTAGGTTTATGGTAAAATAAAAGAGCGGATTTTTCCGCTCTTTTTGATTTTTAAATTTGGATTTTTCATGGCAAATAAAAAAGTTTTTGAAATTTTGGAATTGCTTAAAGATTTCGTTAGCGGAAAAGAGATAATCATCGAAGATTATGCCCTACAAACAGGCATTTCAACCCGCACAGCCAGAAGATATGTAAAAGATCTGCGAGAGATTTTTGGCGAAGAATTTATCGCAAAACTCGCCAAAGGAAGCTATATCTGCAAAAATACAGAATTTTTCAAAACCTTTATCAGCCCCAACAAATACCAAAACGAAAGCGAAAAACTCATCGATTTGCTCCATATCATAAATCCCGGATTTAGTAAATTTTTGCCTTCTGCGCACAAAAAAGTCGATGAAAAACTAGAAAAAGAGCTAAGCGAAATTTTTTTAATAAAAGGCTCACCACACGAAAAAACGCCGAATTTAGATATTTTTGCCAAACTTCAACAAGCGATTAAATTTAAAAAATATACAAATTTAAAATACGATAATGAAATTTTAAAAAATGTAAAAATTTTAAAGCTTATTTATTCAAAGGGAAATTGGTCTGTCGCAACGCTCAGGGATTGCGATAAAAACAGCGGTTTCGAGGTTTTAAGAGTAAATTTTATAGATGAGATTAGGTTGCTTAAAAACACTTTTTATACCGACAAATACACAGAAAATTTTATACAAAATTTAGAAACATTTTTTGACGGATACAGAGCCGAGCCGTTTTTGGCACGAGTGGCTATCTCGCCAAAAGTGGTTAAATTTTTCGAGAAAAAGACATTTTTTGCTTCACAAAAAATCACCGATGAAATTTTAGAAAATTCATGGAGAGTGGTTGAATTTACCCTAAGTAGCGATGATATGCTAATGCCACTAGCAAGGCGCTGGTTTCCTGATTTTGTAATACTTTCGCCAAAAACAACAAGGGATAAATTTGATAAATTAATTATGGATTATCTAAAATTTGGAAAAAATTTAGATAGGCTAAATTTGTAAATTTAGCTAAACCTATCCACAAGCAGTGTTCATAGTGAATTGCCTAAAAATATTTACACGCTTATAGGGATAGGTTTAGCGACGCGGCCTTACATCTTCACAGCCTCATAAAAGCGAGTTTTACGAGCTAGAAGGAAAAAGACCGCGCCCAAGTGGTTTAAACTACCACTTGTGAAAATTTTAAAATTTAAGAATTTTCATAAATGGTAAATTTCACTAAAATTTACACTAGTAAAATCTAGCTTTTATGCTTTTTAGCGCCATTTTTTGCGCTTTTCTATCATAAAGCTTTTTTGATTTTACTACACGCACGCCAAGACTAATCTGCCCCGTAGCAGCCAAAACTATGTTTTTATCACGCTTTTTTACGGCGTGATTTTTCACGCTTTGCTTTTTCATGGCTAGCCCCCTAGCTTTTGCTAGTAGTGCGCATGCGGAAATCACCTCTGCTGGTGCGCACTTTGGTGTAGCCACCAAAGCTCTCCCCCACATGTTGATGAGCGTATGCCGAGCTGTATAATCTGCCACCACTAGAATAACTATGGCTAGAACCGCGAGAACTAGAAGATGAGCGGTAAGAACCGCGACTAGATGAGTAAGATGAACGATAAGCCATGGTGACCTCCTTTGTTTGAGATTTTTTTAATTTAGGTATATT
This sequence comes from Campylobacter sp. JMF_01 NE2, assembly GCF_027737365.1. Taxonomy (NCBI): domain Bacteria; kingdom Pseudomonadati; phylum Campylobacterota; class Epsilonproteobacteria; order Campylobacterales; family Campylobacteraceae; genus Campylobacter; species Campylobacter sp. JMF_01 NE2. Next base: position 396,258 of record NZ_JAOVTR010000002.1, read on the forward strand.
ATACCCACAGCCGCTGACACCATTTGTCAGAAAATTTAGAAAATTTTCTTTTCAAATTCCAAGTTTTATGAAAAGAATTTAACAAATCCCGCTGACGCCATTTGTCATAAATTTTAAAAAACTTGCAAATTAAAATTTGCCAAATTTGTCATTGCGAGAAATACGAAGTATTTCGAAGCAATCCAGGAAAATTATAAAGTTGTTTAAATTTCTCTGGATTGCTTCGTCGCCCAATGGCTCCTCGCAATGACATTTGATTTGAGTGTATGTTACCCACCATTACTGACACGATTTGTCATAAAATTTTAAAAATTTACAAAACCAATGGCTCGCGCAAATCTAACCCCGCACCCATGCGCACGCCAGCGTCTTTTACCCTATAAATGCGCAAATCATCGCTATCTTTGTCGATTAAATTTCGCAAAGCACCCACTACAACTTCAAATTCAAACTCACTCGGATTTATCCACAAAAATACGCTACACTGCACCCTAAGAGCGATTTTTTCCAAATATCTTGCCACCTTGACAAGGCGTTTTTTATCGTTAATATCGTAGCAGATGAGATAGTTTTTCATCGCTTTGGCATTTTTTTGAGCTCTTGCGATGGCTCTTTGGCTATGACAGTCGCAACAGCACAAGCAACGGCAACAATAAGCTCTTTTGCAAATGGCGATAAGAATATAGGCATTTTTGCTCCTTTGAAATTTGATTTTATTTGAGCAAATTATATTGTTTGCCTATGACATAATGTGTCTGAAATTTTGAAATTTTAGATTATGTATTAGCGCGAGCATCAAAGCAATCTGCGGATTACTTTTAATCTTTTTTCGCTAAATACTCTCGCAATTCGCCCAAAATCTCATCTCGCAACTGCACTGGTTCGATGACTTCAATACTTGGAAGCCATTTTTTGATAAATGGTTTGATCTCCATAAACTGCGTTACACGATAACTGACGATTTTATCGCCGTTTTCGCACTCGCACTCGATTTTTTGCGATTTTAAAAATGGTTTTTTGTCGGTAAAATATCTAGCCACGCTAGAATTTACACACAATTTTATATCTATAAATTCGCCCATTTCAAATTTAGTAAAATCCGTCCAAGAGGTCTGCATGTGCCTATCAATGAAGCTTATAACACTGCTTTTGTCGTCTTTGTTAAATTTATTTTTAAGTTGTATATTTTTGATATTTGAAATTCTAAGCATTTTGAATTTATCGCTCTCATCAAGTCCGGCAAGATAAAAATTTTCATCAATAAATACGATTTTATAAGGCTTGAATGTAAATTTTTCACCAAGATAATCAAGCGAAATTCTGCGCGATTCTTCAAGCGGAAATTTAAGCTCTTCTAGGGTTTTTAGGCTCACTTTCTCGAAGGGCTTAGAGAGAAATTTATAGTTTTTTTGCAGTTCGTTCATCTCGGATTTTATGGCGGTAAGGATTTTTTCGTCGATGTTTTTGAAGATAAATTTGCGCTGCTTATCATCTAGCATATTGCAAATCAACGCCAAAGCGGTAAAAATCGCAGGGTCAAATTCTAATAATTTCTTAGTCTTAGCGACATAACACTCGCCCTCTTTGCGACATATTTTTCTACCTTCACCAACGACATCGTTGATAGCCTTGATATAGCGCGCTATGGTGCGCTCGTCTTTGCCTAAGTATTCTTTGACATTCTCTATATGGATTTGTCCATTATCGTTGAGTTGTTTTAAGACATAAAGAACATCGTAATAACTATTGCCACTATTCGCTATAAAATAATCATCGTTATTTTGCATTTTCACACCTTTTGCTTTTAAAATTTTTACGAATTTTAGCAGAATTTCTAAATTTTTGGTAATAAATTTAAGCCTTTTATATGGCAAAAACTTTTAAAATTTATATGAAAAATTTACGATAAAACCGAACTTTTACGATTTATGAAATATTTTTTATAAAAGTGTTTTTATTACATAACTCATCATATTCATTTATCATAAGTAATAATTTATTTTTAGTATCCTCTAAATTTTCACAGCCAAAATTTGTATGAGCCAAATCATTTCATAAAGATTTGGCATTTTCATACAAATTTTTAATTTTCCTCTATGTGTTTTATCCATAGATTTTGAAAATCAACAAACTCATTTATTTATTTGTCATTAGCATTTGACGAGTTTCAGCTTCTTTTCGTTCATACTCTTCGATTGCTTTTTCATACTCTATTCTAAGTTCTTCTAATTCTTCATCAGTTAACTTATTATCTTCAAAATATCTATCAGATTCATAATACTCATCTTCAGCGGTTTTTGGTCTTATACTAATTTCCAACATTGTTGTAGGTTCATCTAAAATATCATCTTCATTCAATAAGGATTCAGTTTTAACCTTAATCTCTGAATTAAGAAAATACTGTTTTTCTTCATCGCTTAAATCTTTCCAATCAGCATATTCTTCCAATACTTTTTGTCTGCCTTTTTTATCCAAAGCATTTAATTGCTCACAAAAACTCTTTTTACGAATATCAAAAAATAATTGACCTTCTCCATAAATCACTGCCATTTTAAACTCCTAAAAAATTAAACTTTAAACTAATCTCATCAAGAGACAACAATCACTTACCGCTACTAACTTCATCTAAGCTAGTTAAATCTTTACTTTCCCATTGTTCCACCTTTCTAATAATTACTTACAAGAGTTATTTTACTCTGTTTCAATCCCACAGCTTCCGCATATTGAGATTTTTAATTTTTTGTGAGTGGATTATACCAAGCAAATATGACACAATGTGTCAGAAAATAAATAAAATTTGAAAATTTAGCGCGAATATAAAATTTAAATCAATACTCATCTACGCTATATCAACTACTTTGGCTTTTTACGCCCCAAGAGCTATTTTGTTTTTGATAACATAATCAACAGCACTATTGAAAAAAGCCGAGCGGTTTTTTGTTATTTTTTCCACTGATTTTAATAAATTATCTTTGATTAGCACATTTACTCTTATATGGGAATTTTATAGGATTGTGTCGCGGGATAGCAACGGACTCGCCGCAATTTTCATCGCAAAATTCGCATTTGTATAAATAGCGTTTGTTTTTCTATGTCAATCCCCTTAAATTCGGGTCAGTATGTAATCCATAAGATAGCTAGAATAGGTGCTGGTAATCCGTTTCAATCCCCTTAAATTCGGGTCAGTATGTAATAATTGCAACTATTGAATTTCTAAAAGCATTAGATGTTTCAATCCCCTTAAATTCGGGTCAGTATGTAATACGAATAGCTATGGTGCAAGAAGCATCAACTTTATGTTTCAATCCCCTTAAATTCGGGTCAGTATGTAATAGAATTTATTGATGAACAACAACAAAAATAAAAGTTTCAATCCCCTTAAATTCGGGTCAGTATGTAATACAAATTAGATTAAAAATTGCTGCTTGTCAAACAGAGTTTCAATCCCCTTAAATTCGGGTCAGTATGTAATAGCTCCCAAATGCGGTAAAATCGATGTTTTGAATTCTTAAACAAAACTTATAACTCGAAAACAAGCTATTTTTAAGCAAAAACATCGCTCAAACCTCGCAAAATGGAAAATCTAAAACTTAAACGAAACTTTCATCTTTAAATTCAACAAATGTTAAGTTAAAAAACAAGGTAGCATTGTAGTAAAATTTAGCTAAAAACTTGGTTAAATTCACTATATTTTGGGCTTTTGGGCAAAATTTAGCGACTTGAATTTTAAGCTCTTAGATTGCCAAAATTTAATTGATTTCGACACAGTATTTCGGACTTCGCGTAGGCGGGATTAAAATTTAGCCAAGTCAAAGTTAGTCGAATTTTAACTAAATTTTCAACCAAAAAGCGAATTTACACCATGAATTTTACGCATAAATTTCAAAAACGCCTCGGGGCTTTTGAAATTTTCCTCAAATAAGCCATATTTTTTCATCGCAGAATATAACGCAACACTCTTGGATTGCGATGAGAAGGACTTTTTTGGGTTAAATTCAATATCGCTAAAATATTCAAATTCAACCACTTGCTCGCCCAAAAATTGGTTTTGTAAGAGTGCATTTAAATAAAGCCAATCGTAGAAATATGTCTTAGGCTCGGTAGCATAAGCTTTGCCAAAAAGCTCGAAACCAACGAAATTTCCACTGGATTTAAGCTTATGGTATTTCTTAGGGTGGATTGAGCGGTCGTAGATAATCTCATGGTATGGTCCGCCGTGTTCGAAAACCTTAGAACCTTGAAAAAACCGCTCTACACTCGCACTAATCGCCTCGCCACGGTCATTTATAAGAGTTAAGTTTAGATTAAAAGCACTTAAATTTCGCCCCAAATTCATAGGCGATGCCTTGGAAATCTCTAAAACTTTATCGCTTTTAAGACTAATTTTTGCAGAATTTAAAAAGCTTTTTATAGATTTTTCTTTTTGAGATCTTGCAAAGCCTGAAAAATACTCAAATTCCACATTTTTGGATTTGATGTATGGAATTTCACTGGTTGCATAAAAGCATGGTCTGATTGCTCTTGCCATTTTTTGCTCCTTTATTTTGTAATTATATCTATTTTTTGATGAATTCGTGACGCAGATTTTAATCTACCGTAGGCGTGATTATAAACCACGCTCCACACAGTTATTTTGTGATTCTGATGATTTTCTCGACGAATTCCAGCGGAATATCACCGTCAATCAAGACCTCAGCTTGGCTTCGCTTGTAATTTTCATCGCCATAGCGTGGAATATAAGATAGGTTTATGATTTTGGCTAAATCTAAGCTATCTTTTAATTTGTAGAAGGCTTTTATCGTTACGCCATTTTGTGTCGCATTTACAGGGGTAACCCAGAAGCGTCGATAATATAATATCTCTGGTCTTATGAAAAGCATGGCAAATTCGTTTGCCCTTTCGTAAAAGCGCCTGTATGTAGCCATATTTGGCGTAAGGGATAATCTGACGAAGTCTTGCAAGTCTTTGCTTGCGTCCAAAGATCGAGAATCATCATTTGAAAGAAATTTTGGCTCTATGCCCTTATTTCGAAGCTTTTCTAAGCTATATATTGCCCCTTCGCTCTCGATAGAATCAAGGTTAGAGTAAGCGGTCAAATGAACGAAGCAAAAATCGCTCTTAACTGCTTTTAGAGCAGTAACCATATCATCCGCATCAGCATAATCGTTATCGTCGAGAGCTGTTTGACTAGGGAAGCGCCACTTACGCATATTAGCGTTAGCATAAGTATCTAAAGAGCAGTTGTAAGCGTGGTTTGTGAAGATAGTTTTTGTTGCCATGATGGCCTCCTTGTTTTGAGATTTTTAATTCTTATGAGCAGATTATACAGGAAGCTGATGACACAATATGTCATAAAATAAATAAAATTTGAGAATTTAGCGCAAAATTTTGGGAATTTTGCGCTATGGGGTAGTTATTTGTTTTGGCAAGATACTAGATTTTCATACTTTTCCAAAAAGTCTTTAACTTCATTTTTAATATCATCAAAAGCCTTGCCACTTGAATTTGCGTGAGCTAGGTCATTGCGTTTGACATCTAAGTCAGCGTAAAATTCAGCTATCTTGTCTATTTTTTCGACTTTAAGCGGAGTTTGGATAAGAGCGTCGATTTCATCATTATTTAGTTCGATTTTTTCATTATTATTTTTCGTATTTATAAATTTTAAAAACGCTTCATATTTATCCTCAGTCGCTATTTTGTCAAGTTTGAATTTAAATACTCTCACACAAAAATCATCGACCCTATATCCCAAATCTCCGGTAAAATAAGGATTTTTTTCGCGCTTTTTTTTAATCTGATTTTTATGGAAATTTCTTACCTTTTCAATGGCGCCAGGATTATTATCGTTAATCAACTCTACCATAAAACTTCTAGTGCTCTCAAACAGCGAAGCAAGCGATAAAAACAGATAATTTTTATCAAACAAATCAAGGGCAAGTTTATATAAAATCTCGCTTCGTTTATCATTAACAAAATCGGCTAAATTTTGAATTTTAGTTTTTAAATTTTGTGCTTGGTCTTTTACTGCTTCATTATCTATCTTATCTAATTCGCTGACTAATTTTTCTTGCGAATTTTGTAAATTTGAGATATTTAAAGCCATAATATCGTTTGAAAAACTATTTAGTGCTTTAAGCAGTTTTTCAAATTTAGCCGATTTTATGTGGTTTGATATAGTATAGTTATCACTAAAAGCTGTCAAAATAAATGAAATATTTGCAATATCTAAATAAATTTTTAAATCGATAATCTCATACTTTTCTTTTGCTTTTATCTCTTTTGCAAAAAATATGTGCTTTATTTTTTTTGTATCTTTAAAATTTGCTATCATCATCGCAACCATCGTCAAAATCGGCAAGTGACGAAATCCATGTGTAATATCTATAATAAATTCACCATATTTTTCATCATTTAAAATTTCATTTATTTTTTGAAAAATTTTATCATAGTCTGTGTCGTCTATCTCGCAACCGTTTTGTAGTGAATTTAAGGCAATTTGCCTTGAATTTTCTTTTTTAAAATCGGTTTTTTCAATCACTTTATGGTTATTTTGCTTTGCGCTTTGTGTAAAAACCGCCACAATATCATAATTATAATTATGACCAAAAGTATCACATAAAAACGGAAAAGTATTAAAATACTCAAAGTGTGTATTCAACTCCATATTTTCCAAATAATAACTAGCCTTTTTTGCTTTATCGTCGCCACCAGCAATGCCCAAAATCGTAATCACAGCCTTTTTGTCTTTTTTTGTTTCACTCATTTTTTATCCTTTTTAAAATTTTAAATTTCACTATATTCGCATAAAACCCAACCAAACGGGAGCGAATTTATAAGCCAAGTCGCGGTCTCTTCTTTGCCATTTATAGCAGTAACCGCCCTTTTTCCGCTGTGTTTGCCGACTCGAAGTAAAAATTGATTTTCACTTAATTTTAAATTTTGATATTTTTCTTTAAAAACAGAACTTATTTTAGTGCTTGAATTTTTATCGCTAAAAATCGTTTGAAATATCGGCAAATAGTGGTTATTGCAACATTTAGCTAAATTTGAAATATCCAAAATTAAATCATCTTTTATAATAATTTCTGTTAAAGTTTGACATGGTGCAATCGCTTCGTAAATAGGTTTTATCTCATTTTCGTTTGGCTTTTGACTTTTTTGTGATTGATTTTGCATTTTTGCTTCAAGCATATCTTTACAAGATAATTGCAAATTTTGTTTTGGCAAGTTTTCTTTTTTTGCAATATTCGTTGCGATATGACGCTTTACGATTTGGCTTGTGCCTACAAATGTGCTACAACCATTACTATCGCTGATAATTAAATTTTTAAAAACTTCTTTTAAATTTGCGTTAGGATTAAATTTTTGATAAGCCGTCAAAATCGCACCTTTTAAACTGCTTCCTAAAATCAAGGCTTTATTTGAATTCGGCGAAGTGTAAGTTTTGTAAATTTCAAGTTTATTTATAGTATTTTGGCTAGCTTGAACAATTGTTGCCAGTTTTTTATTATATTCTTCAACTACACTATTTAAAGCAATTATTTTCTTATATGAAATATTTGCGATAATGCCTTCTCTTTCTTTTATAAATTTATGAATTCCCAAAATAGCTTCAACACCTGTTTTTTCAACCAAATTCATAAATTGTTTTTTATCATCATTTCCTAAATTTCGATAAAACTCAAATTCATCGAAAACATACATATAATTTTTGCCGTTTTCATCTGTGCTAATGATATAATTCATCGGCTCATAAACTTCACCGGTGCCAATATGAACAGGGCTTAGAAGTTTTAAATTTAGCTTATATCGCTTTTTCATTTTTTATCCTTACCTGCAAAACTATGGCATAGCCTTGATGAAGTGTGCTCTCATGCGCCGAGATACCACGCACCGCACGACCGATAAATTTAAGCTCTTTTTCGCTCTCATACTCCACTACTGCGCCTGTATCTGCTAGTAAAATCGGCTTTTTAAACGGGCTAGAATTTGCCAGATCTCCGCCGTGTTTGCCAAATCTCACAAACGGCTCATAATAGCACTCTTTGGCGTTTTTGACCGCGTCGCAGTTTAGCACCACAGGCGAGAGTGTCATAAAGCTTTTAGCACTGCTTTGTAGAGTGCTAAGCTCGATAAATTCGCAAATCTCAAAGCGACCTTTGCCAATTGTGGATTTTTTGCCATAGCCCATTTTGCCGATAAATTCAAGCGTTTTTTGTAAATCATCTTTGCTAAATTTCGCCTCGTCTAAAAGAAAATAAATATCGCGTTCGCTAATGGTAAATTCTTGCAAACTAAACGGCGCAAACTCATCACTCTCGCCCGTGGTGAAGCTAAGGCGATTTATGGTATTTCGCACTATGATTTGGGGGTGTTGCGAATTTGCCAAATTTTCAGATTTTTCAGAATTTTCAGAATTTTGCACCACTTCGGCATTAGTTTTTGCTTTGTCAAATTCGCCGTTTATTAAATTTTCAACGCTCAGCCAAATTTTCTTTCGAATTTCTTTTTTCTTTTCGTCTGCTTTTTCATCGTTTAATAAAAATTTCAACGGCAAATTTGGCTTTGGCACAAATCCACTTGCAAACGCATCAGAAACCACTAAAAACGGCGCAGTATCGTAACTATCAAGCAAATTGTTTAAAAATTTTTCGCCAAATTTATAATTAATAGCCCAGCAAATTTGCCCAAAAAGCGTATCGCCTTTAAGCGGGGTTAAAAAGCTAGATTTTGGCGAAATTATGGCTTTAAAAAGCTTCATAGTTTCTCCTTTTTAAGCTAGTTCTTCCCACTTTTTTTTGTCAAATTTCACTCTTCCATATCCGCGAGAGCCACTACCGCCTAGATAATCTTTTTCTATCAAATTAAGCCCACGCTCGATCATCTCTTTAAATTCGGCTTCGTTATCATTTGGCAAAATTTTAACTCTGATTGAAAAATCAAAAATTACTCCGCTTGGCACACGCTCACTTTGACGCGGATGTTGGGCGGTGCCGCTTTTTCTATCGATTACATTTTCGAATTTTGCTTCGCTAAGTTTTAGCTTTTTGCTTTCATCGCTAACTTCGCAATCTCCTACGCTAATGCGAGTAATACCAAAATTTTTCTCACTATCGCCGAAAAGTTTAAGAAAAATCTCGCCATTTTTCTTAGCTTGTGGCTCTGCATTTTTTATATCTTTTGAATTTAGTGGATTTGCAATTTCTTTTCCTCTATCGTCTTTTTTAATCGCATATCCCACAAGCCCCAAATCCCACTCCAAAAGGCTTCGCATTTTGCCTTTTAGCGAGCTTCCCGGGATATAAGGCTCGCCCTTTGTGTTTTTGATTACAGCGTTATCAATTCCACCGATTTTCATAGTATCATCACCACCACCGATATGAAGTCCGCTTATAACTTCAATTTTTCCTTTTAATTCTATGATTTTCATTTTTTACCCCCTTTATTTTTTACTAAAACCTAAAACTGCTTCAAAAAATAGCTTAAAGCACTCTAAGCTCTTTTTATCATTTACCTGAGCTACGCATCTTTCAATCATTTCTTTAAATTCATTAGTTGCGTGTTTTCTGCTATTTGCATAAGCTACTTTTGAATTTAGCATTTTTACAAATGGCAAAATTTCGCTAAAATCGTCGCTGTTTTGTGATTTTTCGTAATATTTGAGAAGATAATCGTAAAAATTTCGCATTTGGTTTTGCGAAGTATTGACTATTTTTGCTGTTTGCTTTGCAGTAGTGTCAAACAAACTAGGATTTTCTTTATAATCAAGTTTGATTTCTGGCAAATTTATTTGCGGTGCTGTATTTTGCGAATTTTGCCTATTTTGCGGTTTTTGCGAATAATTCTTATCCCAAGCCATTATCTTTTTCTCCTTTTATAAATAAATTCTGAAATTACCATTTTAGTCTCCTTTGGATTGTTTTCTATTTTTTCATCAAGCATGGCGTAAAGCTCATTTTGTAAATTTTGGCTTTGGTTGCGTGAGATTGCATAATTTAGCTTTGATTTCCACATTGTGGCTATATGGTCGCTTTGGAATTTCACCTTTTTACTCATTTCGCAAAATTCTAGCAAACGATACAAAAAGGCTGTATTTAGGCTATCGTCGTTTGCGAATTTTTCAAATTTTGGCATTAGCTCCTTATACACGCCCAAATACTTACCCCAGTTTGCACTTTCGCCAAAAAGCGTTATAGCGTTCTTTTTCACAAAATTTTCTTTACTATCATTTTCCTTATTTTCATCATCGATGTGCTGCTTTGATTTTTCTAGCAAGCTCTCGCTAATTTCAGCTAGATAACTAATCGGCGTGTTAGGCTTAGAAATAACTATGCCAAAAGAAATGGTTAGTTTGCCGTAGCCTAATTTATTTAATGGCTCTACAAATTTTTCAAATTCATCTCTTATCTCGCGCGAAAGTGCGATTATCTCGTCCCAAGCTCCCACTAGCAGCAAATCATCGCCACCGCCAAAAATCGTGTAAGTGTGTGGAAATTTCGCCCTCATCAAAGCTGGCACAAAAAGTGAAAAAAAATCGTTTATGCCGTTTGAAAAAACGGAGAAATTTTCATAGCTAGCCGTTACATCGCTGTTTTTGATGAAATTCCCCATACCATCGACATCGGCTTTTAAAACAGCTATGGCTTCGACGCCTTTGTCGCTATCTTTACACGAAAGCTCTGCCAATCTTTCAAATTCGCAAATCTCGCCACCTTCCTTAAAAACATAGGATTTTATGCCATCATCAAAGGTTAAATCGGTTTTAAAATCGTCAAATTTAATGCCTAAATTTTCGATAGAAATTTTCTCGTTTTTACCTGAGACAAGCTTTTGCCCAAGAGCGATAAAATGGTCGCAAATATCGCAAATTTCACAGTTTTCGCCTGAGTCTTTGCGTATATTGCAAATTTTACATAAAGTCTGATTTGTGATATTTTCATCGTAATTCATCACAAAATTATCGAAATTTTGCAGGTTGAATTTGTTAAATTTTACTTTTTCTATTTCATCGGCGACTTCTTTGCGTAGCTTTTTATATCTTTCCGAATTTGCAAAATCCTCTTTTTCACACTTTACAGCCACGATGCTAGCGCCACTTAGTCCGTAAAAATTTTTAATGAAATACTCGTTTATTTTAGTTTTAATCTCGCTTAAATTTGGTTCTTTATCGCTTAGAATTTCAAATTTTCCAGCACTTAGCGAGATTATTTTATCATCCATTTTATCATCCGAAATTCCTAATTTTTCGCAAATATATTTGGCGATAAATTCGCTAAAAAGCTGTATAAAAGCCGATTTTGCACGCAAGACTTTGGCGGCATTTTTTGTGCCAAGTCCTTCGAAAATAAACTTTTGAATTCCATAAAAATCGCCACTTATAAGCCACATATCACCATCTGAAAATGGCAATTTTTTTGGCTGAGGTTTTTTAAATTCAAAATTTGCCAACTTCGGCACATTAAAATATTCATCAAATTTATTCATCATAACTCTCCACAACTATCTTTCCGAGCCCAAAGGCGCAGGATTTCCCCACGCCTAAAATCTCGCCTAATTTCAAAACTTCATAACACTCTTTATTTAAATTTGTGATTTTCATTTCGCCGATTATTCCGCCAAGTTGCATTTTGGTTTTTTGGCGATTTGAATATCTGGTTAATTCGATAAATTTCAGATTTTTTTCTACAATTTCACCTTGTATTTCGTAAGGGAAATTCTTAAATTCTTTGCCTAAAATTCGCATTTGTCGCATATAAATAGAGTTTATAATATCGTTTAGCTCTACACTATCATCGCGGATAAATTTATTTTCTTTTTTTATGCGAAGCGGAGTTATAAGCTTTAAATTTAGCTTATTTTTAAATTCATCTATAATTATATTTTGGGTTAAATTTGGCGGAAGTTTAATATTTTCGCCATCAAAGCAAGAAGTTTCATTTACAAAAATGTCGAATTTAGCGAAAGTTTTTTTATCTTTTCCAAGCCCAATTTTACTGAGTAACAAATGCAAAGCCGATATTATATATGGGGCTTTTTCGCAAGATTTTTCAAACAATAAAATACTAAAATCGTAAAAATTTTTTCCAAGCTCAAAATCAAGTCTAAAATCGTGATAGGTGTTTTTACGCTCAAAAAAATCATAATAAACGCAGTTTTGCGCCCCAAAACAACCATCGCAAATTTGCTTTGGATTGATACAGCTCACCCGTCTAAGTGCGACACCAAGACCACCACGAATCTGCGAACCGATGAAATAAGGGGGAGCTTCACGCATAATAAGCGAAATTTTAGTGTATTTCACAAGCTACCTTTAAATAAAATGCAAAAATTTATCAAATCTAACATTTATATTCCCTAAAATTTATATGTTCAAAGGTCGATATTTTGCTTATTTTTCCATTTTCGTTACGCTCAGAGACAACGCGTTTAGTCGTAGCATAAAGCGCCTTTATGCCAATTTTTTTGCAAAAGCCGACCAAAATATATGTAAGTCCGAAATCGCCCTGAATCACAGCCAAATCGCCATTTTTAGCATTTTTCGACAAAAATTCCATAAAAGGACGCGCAAAATCGCTCAAATCGTCTAAATCAGGCGGAACAGACGAAAACGCTTCTTGTAAATTCGCAGGCAATTTTGCAAACTCCAAAACACCAAATTTAGCCCTAGCCTCGGCGATTTGTGTATCACTAAGCGTATGCGAAAGCAAAACAAACATTTTTTTCATCTATGAACTCCATTAATTTTTTTTAATATAATAGAGAAATTTTATGTCAGATTGTGTCATAAAATGGATCAAAATTTAAAAAAGGGGCAAAATTTGCCCCTTATGGATTATTCTTCGCTAACTTTTTTAAGTCTGAAAAATAGTAGCAAGATAACGATAGTGCCGATGATACCAGCCGCTGTCGCAATAGTCATAGGCATGTTAAAGCCGATTTTCGCATTTACAAGGTAAGCGATTACGACATTTGACATAAAGATTGCTGGGATCAAAGTAACCCAGAAGAATTTACCTCTGCGGTATAGGTAGGCTGACGCTGCCCATAGCATGATAGTCGCAGTTGTTTGGTTCGCCCAACCAAAATATCTCCAAATGATACCAAAGTCGATTTGAGATAGACCGATACCGATAGCAAATAACGGAACGGCAATGAAAAGTCGTTTTACGATATCTCTTTGTGGCATTTTGAAAAAATCAGCGATAATCAAACGAGCCGCACGGAACGCAGTATCACCAGATGTGATAGGCAAAATAACAACACCAAGAACCGCAATGATACCACCAACAGGTCCAAGAAGTGTTTTTGAGATCTCATGGACTACTTGTGCTGGGTTACCAGCTGCTGCAAGAGCCTCTCTGGTCTCATAGAAGCTTAGACCAAGTGTGCACCAAATAAGACCAATAATACCCTCGCCAATCATTGCGCCGTAGAAAACCATTCTACCTGATTTTTCGTTTTGGATACATCTAGCCATAAGCGGTGATTGTGTAGCGTGGAAGCCTGAAAGCGCACCACAACTAATAGTAACGAAAAGCAATGGCCATAGTGGAAGGTCTTTTGGATCCATATTTACGAAGAAATTTAGACCCTCTGGATAGAAGCTTCTACCGCTGACGATAAATCCGACAGTAAGACCAACTGACATGAAAATCAGCAAAGCACCGAATATCGGATAAAATCTACCGATGATTTTATCGATTGAAAATAGTGTCGCGATAAAGTAGTAAGCAAAAATGATGATTACCCAAATACCAGCTTCCATACCTGTAATGCCTTTAAGAAGGCCAGCAGGACCAGTTGTGAAAACAACACCAACGAGCACGAGCAATACAAGAGCGAAAATATTCATAAAATGTTTCGCCCAGTTTCCTAACTGCACACCTACGACGGTAGGGATAGAAGCACCGTTTGCGCGCACGCTCAACATACCAGAAAAGTAGTCATGCACAGCACCTGCTACAATCGTTCCGATGACGATCCATAGCATAGCCACAGGACCATAAAGCGCACCCATAATCGGACCAAATACAGGTCCAAGACCGGCGATGTTTAGGATTTGGATCAGATAGATTTTCCAATCTGACATTTTGACATAATCCACGCCATCGGCCATGTCATGCACAGGAGTTTTGCGCTCAGCACTGGCACCAAAAACACTTTCTACGAATTTTCCGTATGTAAAAAACGCTCCAATCAGAAGCGCTACACAAAAGAAAAACCAAAGCATTTTTGCCTCCTCAAAAAAGAATTCAAAACAAAAAAAATTGTTTGTAAAATTGTATATAATGTTACATAAATTTAATTTGAATTTATGTAATATTTACAAATAATATTGCTTAAAATTTGGAAAAAATGTGATTTTTATGTGATTTTTGTTTAATTTTGTTAATGGGTGAATTTGAAATGATTTCAACACAACCATAGCCAATACTCTACTTCTTAAAATTTTTACTATTTTTAAAATTTAATAGAATTATTATTCCCATAAACAAACCAATAAAAATACAAAATATTCCAATAGGAAAAAACAGCGAAAAAATCATTATCCAAAAATAGTTACTCAATTTAGAATTTAGTTGCAACACATAATCTCTCACTCCAAATGGCTCCTGTGCAACCCATGCCGTAAAATAAATATTTAGTAGCATATAACCAAAAATTAAGCCTATTAAAACAATAAAAATATCCTTTGGCTCAATCATGCTTGATATGCGCTCTGATTTTAAATTAATAGAAAAAAATATAGAACATAAATAAATCGACAATACAATTATCCATATCCATAATGCACTTACATAAAATTCTGTAACTTGTGGCATTTTGCTAACATTTGCAAATATTTCTATATTCGGAAAAATATGCTTCATAAAACTCACAAAATTAGCGCATAATTCACTTTTACTTAAAATATCGCTTGGTAGAAAAAATACCATTGCAGAAATCACCGGATGAGCAAGTAAAAAGTTAATCAAAAACTTGCCTCTGATATTATTTTTTTCATTATCTAGTTTTTTCAAAACAGTTGTCCTTATCAATATTTGAAATACTACTACTTTCAAACTAAATTTATACCCAAATAATCAAGCATCTCTCTTTGCCCAATATTTTAAAATATCAAATTTAAACCTATGTAACAAGTAAATTTAAATTTGTAAATTAACAAAATGATTATAATATAAAAGCAAAAAGAACAAGTGCATGAATATCATTGTTTAGGAACTAATCATAAATATGAAGAAATGATTAAAAATTAAACTGGTGACCCATAGGAGACTCGAACTCCTGTTACCGGCGTGAGAGGCCAGTGTCCTAACCGCTAGACGAATGGGCCACAAAAAATAAGAGATATGATTTTACCCAAAGGATTATAAATTTAAGATAAAATTGAAAGCAAATTTGCGCTAAATTTCAAATTTTAAGTTAATAGCTAAAATTTAAATCTCCAATGCTATACAGAACTTTAAAAGTCGTATCAAGCACACCGTTACCAAAATCTTTGATATTTTTTACCAAATCCAATAAACTTGTTTCTTCCATATTATCTATCCTTTCTTAGAATTTTGCTTTTCGTATGGAAAAATTCTAATAAAAAATTCTGCGCTAACCCAGCAGAACACCACAGCTACAACCAAACCAAGTATTGTGCTATCATATCTTTTATAAAAATAAAAAAATAGAAATAACCCGATGGTTAAAATAATTAAATCTAAAATATCTATATTTAAGTAATAGATTAAAAAAACCCATAAAAATAGATTTATAACCAATCCATATCCGATAGATACAAACAAATTATCACCAGTTAATACTGATACTACAATAACAAAAATTGCAACACAAATATATAACGAGTATATGAATTTATTAGACTTCTTATAGACATTATGACATTTTGGACAAACTAGCGTTTTCATAGGCTTTTTCGTTAATTTTCTGCCACAATCGCATTGTAAATAATAGCTCATAAGTCCAATCCTTTAACAACTTTGAAGTTATATATATATTCGATTATTTAAGATTTATATAATTTACTAATTTAATATATTAATAAATTACAGCAAATTTAAATCTCGTCAGTATCGGTGATACTGAATTTATTAAATTCACAAATTCAAATTCACTCAAATTCTACAAGCAAACTTAACGCATTTTCCCTATTTTTTCGTGATTTTATATAGCAGATTTCCCACGCTTTGGATAATCTGCACGACTACTATCAAAATCACGACCGTATAAGCCATAATATCAGGGCGAAAACGCTGAAATCCATACCTAATCGCCACATCACCCAGTCCGCCGCCACCGACCGTGCCAGCCATAGCCGTAAATCCGATAATCACAATCAAAGTAAGCGTAATCGCGTTTATTATCGCAGGCAACGCCTCGACGAACATCACGCGGAAGATTATCTGCGACTTACTCGCCCCGAAGCTCTTCGCAGCCTCGATTACACCGGGATCGACCTCGACTAGCGCACTTTCGATTAGACGCGCGATAAATGGCGCAGAGCCGATTGTTAGAGGCACAATCGCCGCCGTGGTGCCGATACTCGTGCCTACGAGCATTTTCGTAAATGGAAACAGCACGATTAGCAGGATAATAAACGGGAAACTTCGCAAGATATTCACCACGATATCAAGCACAGCGTATAGCGAGCGGTTTTCGTATAGCCCGCCAGCGCGCGTGAGCACCAGCACGATAGCTAGCACACTACCTAGCAAAAACGCCAAAAATGTAGATACGAAGGTCATATATAGCGTATCTCGCGTCGCTTCTAACAAAAGCGAAGTAATCTGTGAATTAAAAAATCCCTGTATGCTCTCAAACATTTCCAATCTCCAAATTTAAACTATTTCAAATTTATGCCAAAACTCTTCGTCGCGCTCGATAAGCCCCCTAGCTACCAGAGTTTCTAGCACTTCGCGCGAACACAGCGTCTCGCCTGGCCACTGTCTATCATACCCGTCCTGCGCGCCCTTGCTAGTAGCGTCGATTCCGATATGCTCGCCATTTATAAAAACATCGCGCAGAGCGTCGATATTATTCACCACACGCCAAAGGCTCATATACAGGTTGTTTGGGTCGTTTTTCTCATCTGTGAAAATCAAAATTTTAAAATTCGCCCCAGCTTCCTTGCAAAGCAGTTCAAAGGTCTCCCTCACGCTCGAAGATTTTTTCAAATTCACAAGCACAAAGGGATTTTTGCACTCGGTAAAGTGCTGCGCTAAGGAGACTACATCTTTTTTGATATTATGAAAGCTCTCCAACAAATCCTCATCGCTAAGCACCTGTGGCGCAGGACTCGCGCTAGGCTGCGAAACATCGATACCAAGCTTACCGCCAAAGCACGCATTTGGGCTAGCGTGATCTAGCTGGTCGCACACACCCTCGCTAAATGTGAGCGATCTAGGCGAAATCCTATCAAGAATAAATTTTGCTAGCGCCCTGTAATCACCCAAATTTGGCGCATCTTCACCCACAAAAATAGCGTGTTTTACGAAGCTCATCTGCCCCACACCCCAAAATGCGTGCATTAACTGCTGTGCGTGTGCTGGGTAGCGAGAGCTAAATTTAGCCAAAATCAGGTTATGGAAAACCCCATTTTCAGGCATACGATAATCAATCAAATCAGGCGCGCTCGTGCGAAAAAGCGGCAAGAAAATGCGCTCCGTGGCGTATCCCATAAATTTATCTTCTAGTGGCGGTTTGCCCACGACCGTGGCGGCAAAAATCGGATTTGTCTTGTGTGTGATAGCCTCCACTCTCATCACCGGAAACGGCAAAATCGGCGTATAAAAGCCCGTATGATCGCCAAATGGCCCCTCATCGCACATCTCGCCAGGCTCGACGAAGCCTTCTATCACGAAATCCGCGTCATGCGGAACATAAATATCGTTTGTGATAGATTTGACTAGGCAGGCTGGCTCTTTGCGGATAAAACCATAGAGTAAAAGCTCGAAAACACCCTTTGGTAGGGGCGCTTGACCGCACCAGATATACAGCGGATCGCCACCGATCGCCACTGATACTGGCATTTTGCGCCCAGCGCGCGCGTATTCGTGATATAAATGCGCGCCGTCCTTGTGAATTTGCCAATGCATGCCAAGGCGGTTTTTATCATAGACTTGCAAGCGATACATGCCCAAATTTTGGGTATCGCCGTTTAAATCTTTCGTATAAACCTGCCCCATAGTGATAAACGCTCCGCCGTCATTTTTCCAAGTTTTTAGAATAGGAAGCGCGCCCAAATCGACATCCGCGCCAGTATGCACGACCTGCTGACACTCGCCTTGCACTTTTTTTCTTTTCGTAAAAACCTTGCGAAGCGATACTAAATACGAGAGAAAATCGATTTTTTCTTTAAAATTCTTTGGTTTTTTTGGCTTTAAAAGCGCTTCGATTTCGCCTGCGATTTCCTCTACTTCACGGCCTAAAATCAAATTTAGCGCCTCGAAACTTCCAAAAACATTTGTCAGCACCGGCGCAAATTTCGCCCCAGATGAATTTGTCGGATTTAAAAAAAGCAGAGCTTGCGAATTTGGCTTTTTCACCTCGATATAGCTGATATGAGCGATTTGTAAATCTATATCGCAAGGCTCAGCGATAATGCGCAAAAGCCCAGCCTTGTGGAGTTTGTGAATCCAATGATTGCTTGTAATGAGATTTTCTATATTTTCTACACTTTTCATTCACGCCTCCTAAATTTAAAAAAACAGATTTTTCTCGCGCGGTTTTTGGCTCAAAAAACTCACTATATCGGCGCGGTTGCCGTAAATCAGGGCATAGTGAAACTCTGGGATTGTTTTTAGCATTTCGAGTTTTGAAAATCTAAAATCGATTGCGGTTTCGCCAAACTCATCGTCCCAGCTCGCGCAAATTAAAATTTTATCCCTAAATTTTGCCCGCAAATACTGCGCCGCGCGCACAAAAAGCTCTTTATCACTTTCGATGATAAAGGCGCGATAACTCTCGCCAAAAGGGGTGATATTTAAAAATTTATCCACGAAAATCGGCTCGAAATGGCTTAGAGCACTGAAATTTTGAAGTCTAAATTCGATATTTTTGCGCCCCAAAAATTTCAAAATTCCACACAAATCTGGCAGGAAAATTTGCGGAAAAACTAAATTTGAATAATAAATTTCATCATAAATAAAACTCGAATAAAATATCGATCCGCTATAAGTTTCGCTTAAATTTTCATCTTTTTCGATTTTTTGATAGCTAATCTCTAAAAGCTGTAAAAATTCCCTATTTTTGGTGAAATAAATGTGCTTTTGCTCGTGGCTGATTAGATGAATAAAAAGCTCGTGAAGCGTGTTTGGGGCAAAAATCAGGTTTTTTGGCACGCTGATGAAGCGCAAAATCGAGGCTTGGATTTCATCAATTAGCACGAATTGATGACGCCAAATATCGCCTAAAAATTTAATCATTCTAAGCAAGGCAACATTTAAATTTTCGACCTTGATAAAGGCGACCTCGTCGTTGCTAACCTTAAAATAACTATCAAAAATCACGGCATAAGCGCCGTTTGCAATAGCCGTCTCGACATCTTTTGCGCTCGCATTTACCGCTATGAAGGCTGCTTTTTTGTGAATTTTATGCGCACAAATAGAAAAACTCTCCACCGCCGAAACACTCGGGCGGTTTAGCATTTTTCCATTTACAATGCGGACTAGATTGGCTAAATTTGTCATTGTTTAATCGCCAAAATGCGTAAATTCGCGCTAAATTTTAGCAAAATTTGTGCCGAAATTTGGGAGATAAACAGCACAAACCTACCCTACTCGCGCGCCGTTTTTTACTTCGCTTTGTGTGCCAAGAAGCGTAAGTTTGCCGTCTTCTGCGCTTAAAATCATACCTTGGCTAATGTGGCCGAAAATTTTGGCTGGTTTTAGGTTTGCTAGGACGCAGACTTGTTTGCCAATTAGTTCTTTTGGACTATAAAATTTAGCGATACCGCTGATGATTTGGCGTGGAGCTTCCTCGCCTAAATCAATCATAAATCTTAGCAATTTATCGCTACCCTCGATATTTTCGCACTCCAAGACCTTGCCTACTTTAATCACGCATTTTGCAAAATCATCGATTTTAATCTGCGCCTCAGCGTTTTCATTTTTTTTAGGCTCGACACTTGCCTCTGGTCTGCTCATAAGCTCACTTTCTACCTTCGCAAACAGCGGCTCGCACGCACTCGCGCTATAATCCAATAACTCGCCACGAAGACAGAGTTTTTCGTAAATTTCAGTTGAAATTTTAAATCCCAGCGCAGAGGCGATTTTATCCGCAGTTTTTGGCATTGCAGGGCTTAAAAGCACAGCAACTTTGGCCAAAATATTGGCTACAAGCGCCACAAGCGCATTTGCCTTTTCGCTCTCGCCATTTTTTATCAAATTCCACGGCTCGTATTTTGCAATCGCGCCATTTGCCAGCGCAAGAGCCTTCCAAAGCTCCTCTAAATAGCGATTTGTCGCGACTTCTTCAAGTTGAGCAATCGCCGAGCTTATCAAAGCATTTGCCTCATTTATCTCGTCTGTGTAGTATTTTAAGATATCTTTGGAGTTTATGATATTTGCCGAATACTTCGCGCTCATACCGATAATGCGGTTTAATAAATTTCCAAGTTCGTTTGCAAGTTCTGAATTTATGCGACTAATGATAGCTTTTTGCGAAAAATCGCCGTCTTGACCAAACGGCACCTCACGGAGCAAAAAGTATCTAAACTGCTCCAAACCATAAGCCTCGGCCACTTCGGCAGGATTTACGACATTGCCTAAGCTTTTGCTCATTTTGCGTCCGTCCCTAGTCCACCAGCCGTGCGCTGCGATAGTGCGTGGCATAGGCAAATTTAAGCTCATCAAAAACGCCGGCCAATACACAGCGTGAAATCTCAAAATATCCTTGCCGACTATATGAAGCGTGTCGCCCCAAAAGTCCATTTTAGCGTCATCTACACCATAACCTATGGAAGTGAGATAATCCATCAACGCGTCCAACCAAACATAAATCACATGTTTATCGTCTTTTAGTTCGCTTGGAATTTTAATACCCCAATCAAAGCCTGTGCGTGTGATAGAAAGGTCTTTTAAGCCACTTTTTACAAAGCTTATAACCTCATTTTTCTTACCCAAAGGCAAAATGCACTTATCGCTCTCATACCATTTTAAGAGCCTATCGCCATAAGCGCTGAGTTTGAAAAAATAGCTTTCTTCTTTTAAAATTCTAGTTTTTTTGCCACAATCAGGGCAGTATTCGCCGTCTATTAGCTGATTTGACGGGAAAAAACTCTCGCAACTAACGCAGTAATTCCCCTCGTATTCGCCCTTGTAAATATCGCCGTTTTCATACATTTTGCGAAATACATTTTGCACGCCTATTTCGTGATTTTTATCTGTCGTTCTTGAATACATATCGTAAGAAATTTCGAATTTATCCCATAATTCTTTGAATTTCGCACTGATTTCATCTGCGTATTGTTGCGGTGTTTTGCCTCGTTTAGCAGCGGCTTCTTCGATTTTTTGTCCATGTTCGTCAGTGCCGGTTTTAAAGATAACCTCATGCCCTTGCAAACGATAAAATCTAGCCATAGTATCGCAGATAATCGTAGTATAAGCATGCCCGATATGCGGGACATCATTGACATAATAAATAGGCGTTAGTATGTATTTTTTCATCTTTTTCCTTGGGTTAAAATTATATTATTGGCTGATATCTGCGCCACTTAGCCTGTATGAAACATAGCCAGTTTCAGGGCGTATGGTAATAACAGAGCTATCACCAGCGTCATTTGTAAGCGTTACATTACAATCCTCGACAAACACCTTATCATAAGGCGTCTTAGAACTACTTACTTGCCCCATTGGGCGTCCGATATGATCAAATGAAATAGTTTGATTGCCATTTTCGCCACAACCAGCAAAAGCGATATTTGTAATGCCGTATTTGCCCTGTAAATTTAGCTTATTATTCATCAACTCGCCTTTTTTATTAAAACCTTGGCTTGCAAAACCAGATGTTAAAAGTCTGGCTGGATTTTGCGGATCTCTGGCGATTTCCTTTTCGCTGTTTGGATTACCACTTGCGGTAGTATCCTCATAGATAGTATATCTCCATCCTCTCGCAGAAGTAGCGGTGTTATGGTTGTGGAATTGAATCCTCCACATTTTCTTATACCAATTAGGATCATTTGCGTCAAATTTATTATCATACATCGCTAATTGTTGTGTATAGCGTATGTGTGATACGAGCTGATCACTCGCTTCGACTAGGGCATTTCGCTCTGTTTGGGGAACTGCAACCGCTGCAAGTATCCCAACTATAACTACAATAAAAACAAGTTCAATTAATGTGAAACCTTTTCTCATAATTTTTACCTTTCATAAAAATTCGCTATATTTTAACATAAAATTTCGCAATTTGAACGCCTAGTTTATAAATATCAATACTTTGATCGAAATTTCTTTCATTTTTTTCCTCTATTATGGCGTCAAAACCTTTGTTTATACCATAAAATTTAAGCCGTAGCTGCATTTGCTCATCATCGCAAAGCACGCTTGCAACCCCGCGCTTTTTTAACTCATTAGCTAAATTTTTTGCCACATCAAATTTATAAATGAAATGTTTGCTAGGGCGATTTTGGAAAAACACCACATACATCGCGTCGCTAAAAATCACAGAAAAATAGCTAAAAACTAAGCTAAAAAGGCTAAGACCAAGCGCAAATTTGTGAAAAGAGCGAAATCTAGGGAGCCTCACCCTGTATGAATTAAACACGACCCGCACGATTAATGGCGTCGCAATCACGCAGTATGGTAGCATCATCTCCATAGCCACACGCTGTCTAAGCGAAAAAATTAGTGCCAAACAAAACGCGCTAGTAGCGATATACCAGAGCAAATCTTTGTTTTCTTTAATCCAAATTCGATAAATCGCATAGACAAAAAACAAAAAAACAAAAGGCGAAAACGCCCCCGCAAATACGCCAAGAGCGTCTAGGAAATACCCGCGCGGTTTGCCCTGTGTGCCGATATCATAAAAGACTATGCTAAATACAAAAAGAGCCAAATTTAGCACGAAAATTTCTCGCTTCCCAGATCTCAAAGCCCAAATTCCAAAACCGATATAAAGCATAAAAAACGCCCTATCAATAAAGGCGCTAAGCACCAAAATAGCAATTAACGCACCCCAGTTTTTGGTTTTGGCAAAATAGTATGCCAAAAGCGTAGCAAAGATAATAATGCCGGCTGGATTTAGCAAAATCGCGCTACTCATCGAGGCAGGAAGCCCCATAAATAGCGCAGTTGCGACAAGTCTATCAAATCTGCGTTTTAGGGTAAATTTTGAAATTTTATAAATCAAGGCGCAGTTTATGAAATGCAAAATCAAAAAAGGCGCCCTTAGCGCGTAATCATTTTGAGAAAAAATTTTGCACGAAACATTTGCTATGAGCGAAGTTAGGCTGTTTTGGTTATAAAAAATTTCAGCCTCGTAGTAGCTTATGCTTAAATTTGATATGGCGTAAATCAAAAAAAACGCGTCAGCACAAAACAAAATCGCTAGGATTAAAATTTCGTTTTTAATGAATTTTTCTAAGCTCATATCGTTTTAGTTTCCATATAAAAAATATCGACGCCATAACCACCACGCAAAGCGCGCTTAAAAAGGCTCCCCAGCCAAAGCTATCATACAAAAATCCAGGCACAAAACTCCCCAAAGCCCCACCACAATAATAAAAGCTAATGTAAAGTCCGTTTGTAATGCCCTTGTGAGCGGTGGCCTTTTTATTGACATGCGCAGTGGCGACCGAGTGCGCCATAAACGAGCCGAAATAAAACACTATCATCGAGCCAAAAATCACCCCGAAGCTCTCCACATGCAAAAGCAAAAGCGCGATGAAATATATCAAAAACCCTATCATAATCGCGTTTGTCGGACCCTTGCAAAAATTTGCAATTCGCGCGACATTAAAGGAAATAAAAACTCCCACGATATAGCCAAAATACATAAAGCCGATTTTCGAGCCGTTAAATTCGCCAAGAAGTCTTTTTAGCTCAAATGGCAAAACATTTAGCGTAGCTTGAAAGACAAAGCACATACCAAAAATCGCGCAAAAAATATAGATATTTCGCGGAATTGATAAAATTTGGGCTATGTTGCGAATTTTAGGCTTTACAAGGCTGATTTTAATCACAGGCAAAATTTTATAAAGCAACGCGCTCACGCCAAATGCAAGCACCCCAAGCACAAAAAAGAAAAATCTCCACCCAAACAAATCGGTAAAAAATCCGCTCAAAAATCGCCCGATAAATCCCCCAGCTATCGTCATACCCACATACGCGCCGATTGCGCTGGCTAGGTTTTGTTTGTTTGCACTTTGGGAGATGTAGCTCATTATCCCAGTCAGGGCCGCTGGGACGATGAAGCCTTGGATTATGCGAATAGTAAGCAAAATTTCATAACTATCCGCCAAAGCGAAGCAAATTTCGCTCGCACCAAATACAAAAAACACCCCCACTAGGACATTTTTAATCGAAACTTTTTCTAAAATATAGCCATAAATTATCGAAGCAAATGCAAGCGGGGCTAAAATCGCAGTGGTAAAAAGCGATGCTTTAAATTTTGAAATTTCCAAAATTTGCTCGAAATGCGGTTGCAAGGGCTGTGGCGCATACATAATGCACATTGCTAAAACCGCACAAAAATATAAAATCAAAAAATTAAAATTCTTCACAGCCCACTTCTAAATTTTAAAATTTACTCTTCTATTTTGTAATTTTCCCAGAAAAAGTTAATCCACTCATCGGTCTCTTTGATTTTAAAATCAGGCTGGATTAGCGCCTTGCTTTTGTAAAAAATCACCGCTGTTTTAATCTCAGCATTAGGGTATTTTTCCTCTAAAACGCGCTTGATTTCGACCATACTATCGCCACTATCGATAATATCATCGACTAGCAAAATTCTTTTATAAAGTTCCAAATCAGGGATATTGAAAACATCGATTGTATCGAGCTTTTGCGTATCTGCGTAGTGGATTGAGTTGATTGAAAAAATCGTCCTCATATCAAGTGCGTTTGCTAGCGCATGACCAAATGTCAGCCCGCCACGCGCAATCGCTACAATCGCGTCAGGCGCGAAGCTATCGCGCACCTGCTTGGCAATGATTCTACTATCTTTATCAAGTTCTTCAAAGCTGTAAAATTTCATATTTTCTCCTTATTAATGTAAAATAAATACCAGCGCACTAATTCCAGCTAGCACCAAAACGCCCAAATTTATATCGCTAAACCTTCTTTGCACCAAGCGCACAAGCAAATAGCTGATAAATCCGAAGCTTAGACCATTTGTAATCGAATATGTAAAAGGCATAAGCATAACGATAAAAAACGCTGGAATTAAAATTCCAATATCGCTGTAATCAAGCTTGCCAAGCTCGCTAAACATCAAAATTCCAACCATTACCAAAACTGGATAAATCGCGTTGCTTGGAATCGCTTTAAAAAGCGGAAGCATAAATAGCGTCAAAATAAAGCAAACCGCCGCAAACACAGCAGTTAGACCAGTGCGACCGCCAGCCTCGACACCACTTGCGCTTTCTGCAAATGCCGTAACCGTGCTAGTGCCCACTATCGCGCCACCTACTGAGCCAACAGCGTCGGCAGTTAAATTTCGCGCTAGTTTTTTCATACCCTCTGGATCTTCGTCGCTAAAAATTTTCGCCCTATTTCCGACACCAGTTAGCGTGCCAATACTATCGAAAAGGTGAGTTACAAAAAATGTGATGATAAATGGCAAAAACGCGAGTTTTAGCGCGCCCATGATATCAAGCTGTCCAAAAATCGGCGAGATTGAAGCAGGAAGCGAGATGATACCCTCTGGTTTAGGCGAAATCCCAAACACCCACGCAATCACAGAGGTAATCAAAATCGCCAAAATAAACGAAGCTTTTACCTGCAAAACAAAAAGCAAAATCATGATAGTAAGTCCGCCAAGACCAAGCAAAACAAGCGGATCGCGCAAATTGCCAAGAGCGACAAGGGTAGCTTGATCGGCTACGATAATGCCCATTTGTTTAAGCCCGATAAAGCAGATAAATGCGCCAATACCGGCACTTATCGCGCGACGCAAATCAAGCGGAATTGATTTGATAACCCAAATTCGGAAATTTGTAAATGAAAGAACAGTAAATAAAAATCCGCTCAAAAACACGATTCCAAGGGCTGTTTGCCATGGAATTTGCGCCCCCATACAAAGCCCAAATGTAAAATACGCATTTAAGCCCATACCCACACTAAGTGCAACAGGCGTATTTGCAAAAAAGCCATTAAAAAGCGTCGCCAATATCGTAATTAGCGCAGTTGCAGTAACTAGCGCCTCGTATGGCATGCCTGTTTGGCTCATAATGATAGCATTTACAGGCACTATGTAAATCATAGCCAAAAATGTGGTAATTCCCGCATTCAACTCTTGCTTGATAGAAGTTTTGTTCTCTTCTAACTTAAATAACGAAGTCATCGCCGTCCTTTTCAGTGATATTTAGTTTTTTTGCTGCAAAATTTATAGTCGTTCCTTGGATTAAAACCGAGATTAAAACCATAAAGAAAACGATATTAAAAATAATATGAGATTCCTCTAAATGATAAACATAAGGATATGTCGCAAGTATGATAGGAACTGCACCCCTTAGCCCTACCCACGAAATATAAAATTTTTCAAATTTGGAATATTTGCTTTTGATAAGTGAGATAAAAACGCTAGCTGGCCTAGCTATAAAAATCAAAACCAGCGACAAAATAATCGCATTGTGCGCGATTTGAGGCAGGTCTGATGGAAAAACCAAAAGCCCAAGGGTCAAAAATACGACGATTTGCATCATCCACGCAATCACTTCGTGAAATGCTATGATATTTTCTTTGTTTGGAAATGCGTATTTGTTCGCCAAAACCCCAGCCATATAGACGCTTAAATATCCATTACCACCCAAATGCGAGCTTAGCCCAAACATTATAAGTAGCCACGCAATGCTAATTAGCGGGTAAAGTCCTGTTTGCATAAGGCGTAAATTTATGCAAATTCTAGGGAACAAATACCCAAACGCAATGCCCAAAACTCCGCCCACTGCAAACTGCAAGAAAAAATGCATTATCATTTTTTCTATCGTTGTATCTTGGGCTAAAACTATCAAATTTAAAATAGCGATTGTCAAAAAAATCGCCATAGGGTCGTTGCTACCGCTTTCTAGCTCCAAAAGTTCATTTAAGCCATTTTTGAGCTTGATTTTTTGGCTTCGCAAAATCATAAACACAGCCGCAGCGTCTGTCGAAGATATAATCGAGCCAAGTAAAAGTGCGTGAAGTGGCGCAAAACCCAAAACCAAATGTATAAAAACCGCCATTATCAAAGCAGTCAGCAAAACACCAATGGTCGCAAGCAAAACCCCGCTTACCATAACGCTTTTAATGTGTTCGAATTTGGTATTTAATCCGCCACTATAAAGTATGAAAACAAGGGCGATTGTCCCCACAGCTTGTGCTAAATGCGGATTGTCAAATTCAATCCCCACAATGCCCTCACTACCAAGCAGCATACCAAAACCTAAAAACACAAGCAAAAGCGGAAGCCCGATTTTTTCGGAAATTTTACTAGCATAAACACTGATAAAGAGTATAACACCGATACCGATGATATATAAATTCAGGCTACTTAGTAAAATTTCCATTTTTAACTCGCATAAATTTGAAGTTCGTTATACAAACTATCGCGCTCGACTGGGATTAATCCGGCAGTTTGAATTAAATCGATAAAATCTTTTTTATTCACACCCTTTTTGCTCTGCGCGCCTGCGCTACTTTGGATACTTTCGTTCTCAATCGTGCCGTCGATATCATCTGCGCCAAATTCTTGCGCCACTAAGGCTAAATTTAGCGTCGAAGTCGCCCAATACGCCTTGATATGCGCGACATTATCTAGCAAAATTCGAGCGATTGCGATTGTTTTTAAAACCTCAGCCGAACCCATAGCCTTAGGCGTCTGCAAATAGTTATTTTCTCTTTGATACACAAGCGGGATAAATGCGTTAAATCCGCCGCCATTGCCGTTTTTAAGAGCTTCATCTTGAAGATCGCGAATTCGCAAAATGTGATCTGTGCGGTGAGCGAAATTTTCAATATGGCCAAAAAGCATAGTTGCGTTGCTTTGGCGACCAAGCCTATGCCAAATTTTATGTATTTCTAGCCAATCTGCCGAGCTTACCTTTCCTTTGCAAATCTGCTCCCTCACGCCCTCATCAAATATCTCAGCCCCGCCACCAGGCATACTATCTACGCCACTAGCAATCATATTTTTTAGCGTTTCTTCGTAAGGCATTTTCCATTTTCGCTTGAAAAAATCCACCTCGGCTGCGGTCATTGCTTTGATATGCAAATTTGGAAATTTAGATTTTATAGTGCTAAATAAATCGAAAAACCACTCAGGCTTTAAATTTGGATTATGCGAGCTTACGATATGCACCTCTTTGGTGCCTCTCTCCACAGTATCAGCCACAATGCCCAAAATTTCATCTTTGCTCATTGTGTAAGATTGCTTCTCGTTTTTGCGATGAGCCGAAAAAGCGCAAAATTTACAGGTATCAGCGCACAAATTTGAAGGATTTATATGACGATTTGAGTTGAAAAACACCTTTTTGCCGTTTTTTTGCTCGCGGATTGCGTTTGCAAATTTAGCTAGGTCGAAAAGGTCTAAGTCCCACAATTTGGTCGCTTCATCGAAATTTAATCTTTCATTATTTTCTAATTTTTTTAATATTTCCATAAAACTTCCTAAAATTTAAATCGTAATTATATAGTTTTAAAATTTAATCTAGCTAATTTTTTAAAAATTTTCTAACGATTTACGAAAAATTACTATAATTTTGCGAATTTTACTGAAAGGAATAAAATTTAAAAATGTGCGGAATCGTAGGATATATCGGAAATAAAGAGAAAAAAAATATCGTCCTAAATGGTCTAAGAGAGCTTGAATACAGAGGCTATGATAGCGCTGGAATCGCTATTATGGAGGGCATGGAAAATGCGAATATTACATATTTTAAGGCTGTTGGAAAACTAAAAAATTTAGATGAAAAAATGGCTGATTTTAGCAGCGAGTGTTTTGGAGTATCGATTGGGCATACTAGGTGGGCGACTCATGGCAAACCGACCGAGCTAAACGCTCACCCGCATTTTGGCGAATTTAGCTTTGTGGTGCATAATGGAATTATCGAGAATTACCAAGAGCTAAAAGATGAGCTTAGTAGCGAGGGCGTGGTGTTTTTAAGCCAAACAGACACTGAGGTCATCGTGCATTTGTTTGAAAAATACTATAAAATTCACGCTGACGCATTTAAGGCTTACGAGGCTACGATTGCGCGCTTGCACGGGGCTTACGCTACGCTTTTAATCACAAAAGCAGCGCCTGGGAAGATATTTTTCGCCAAAAACGCAGCTCCACTAATCGTGGGATTTGGCGAGAGTGGCGAGGTTTTGTTTAGCTCATCAGACGCGCCATTAATCGGACTAGCTAGCAAGGTTACCTACCTAGATGACGGCGTGTATGGCGTGGCTAATAGCGATGAAATCAGTGTATATCAAAACGGCAAAAAAATCTCTCCAAACTACGGCGAACTTCCGAAAGACAAGGGCTACGCGCAAAAAGAGGGTTATAGATTTTTCATGGAAAAAGAGATTTACGAACAATCCCAAGTCATCACAGAGACCATGATGGGGCGCGTGATAAAGGCTGGGGATATTAAATTTGATGAAATTTCGCCTGATTTGTTTAAGGGTGTAGATGAGATTATGATTTGTGCGTGTGGCACGAGCTACCATGCTGCGCTAGTTAGCGCGTATCTTTTCGAAAGACTAGCCAAAATTCGCACCAAAATCGAAATCGCTAGCGAATTTCGCTACAAAGAGCCGTTTTTAAACCCAAACGCGCTTTTTATCGTAATTAGCCAAAGTGGCGAGACAGCCGACACCCTAGAAGCCCTAAAAATCGCCAAAGAAGCAGGATTAAAAACCCTAGCAATCTGCAATGTCGATAACAGCTCAATCGTGCGCTTAGCAGGCAGTGTAATCCTAACTCGCGCCGGTATCGAAAAGGGCGTGGCTAGCACAAAGGCCTTTGCTACGCAGGTCATGGTGCTATGGATGCTAAGCGTCTATGCTGCAAGGTTGCGCAAAACTATCGGCACAGACGAGCAAAACGAGCAAATTTCAACAATGCTTAAAATTCCGCAAATTTTAAAAATAAATCCGCGCCTGCAAGAGCGAATTTACCGCCTTAGCAAGCACTATTTGCACGGACATGGATTTTTCTTTATCGGGCGGGATATTTTCTATCCGCTTGCACTTGAAGGCGCACTCAAACTAAAAGAAATTTCATATCTCCACGCAGAGGGCTATCCAAGTGGCGAGATGAAACACGGCCCAATCGCGCTGGCTGACGAGCACCTTTTCACAATCGCGCTAATGCCACAATCTCTGCTATATGAGAAAACCAAAAGCAATGTCGAAGAACTTGCCGCTAGGGATTCGTATATTTTGGCGATTAGTCCAAAGGAATTTGACCTAGCAGATGATTTTATCAAAACCAGCGACCAAACCAGCCCGATGGCTGAATTTTTCGAAATGATGATAATCTTACAACTTCTAGCCCTTGAAATTTCTGTGCGCCTTGGCAACGATGTGGATATGCCTCGAAATTTAGCAAAAAGTGTAACCGTAGAATAAATTTTAAATATTTATTTACTTTAAATTTATAAAATTCCGTGAAATTTCACTTTCACGGGGTTTTTATGAAACTTGCAGGACAAATTCTAAACAAATCTGTAATCTTGGGTGATGACGGCAAAAGATACAGCTACTCTACCTTTGATTTCCACGACGAAAATTTAAAAATCGGCGATTTTGTAAGCTTCATCGCCGAAAAAGACAAAGCAGTTTTTATCAAATACATAAAAGACGGCGTAAGCCCAGAGCCACAGGACGAGACTTCGTTTCTCAAAAAAGAGGTAAATTTCGAATTCGTCGAAATCGAGCCTAAACAAAACGAAAATTTAGAGAGCAAAATTTATTCAAATTTCATACGCAAACACGGAATTCTCTCGTGCATTTTGCCACTGATTTTCGCTGGGGGATTAATGTTTTTCAAAGGCGAAATAATCTCGTTTTTGCTCGCTAATAGCGCAAATTTGGGCTTTGCAAATTCAGCTTCGCTTGGGATTTGCGTAGAGTTAGCCATAGTTTTTATCTGGCTTCTAGCCTATCTAATCCCACTAAATTTCGCATTTAACGGCCTTGCAGTCGCCACGCACGATCTATACGCCAAACGCCAAATCAACTCATTTAATCTATTTTTTATCCTAACTTTGATTGTCGCACTAGCAGAAATGAATAATTTCTTTGGGCTGCAAAAATACGGCCTTGGCGTGCTATGCGCGCTAGGTGTGCTAAGCTTTTGCGGATATTTTTACAAAGCCAAGGCATTTTTTTATCTCAGCAAAAAAACAGGGGTCAAACTCTTTATTTTAGCCCTGATTGTGGATTTCGTGGCTGTATTTAGCGCAAATGTGCTAAACAGATTTTTTGGCTTTATTGACCCTGATTTGATTTGGTGGCAACATGTCGCAATCTGTGCGGTTATCGCGCCACTTTATATACTTTCATTTTTGCTGATAAAACGCCTTGTTTAGGCGTTTTATTTGGCTCTTTTGGCGTAAAAATTTAGCCTAAATTTAGCAAATTCGCCCCGCATTATCGCTTCACGCATTTGTTTTACTAAATTTAGATAATAATGCAGATTATGAATACTTGCTAGGCGGTAAAATGTCAGCTCGTGCGCACGAAATAGGTGGTTTAAATACCCGCGCGAAAAGTTTTTGCAAGTGTAGCAATCGCACTCATCATCAAGCGGTCCATGGTCATGGACGAAACAGGCGTTTTTAATGCTAAATTTGCCCCTGCTTGTAAATATTGTGCCATTACGCGCATTTCGCGTAGGCATTACGCAATCAAACATATCCACGCCACGCGCGACATTTTCGACCAAATCCTCTGGCGTGCCCACGCCCATTAGATACCTTGGGCGAGCCTCATCAATGAAAGGCATGACCCCCTCGACCGTATCATACATTAGCTCGTTTGTCTCGCCTACGCTCAATCCGCCGATTGCAAGCCCGTCAAAGCCCATTTCACAAAGTGCGAGCGCGCACTCTTTTCGCGCTTCATAATCCGTGCCGCCTTGGATAATGCCAAAGATATTTTGGTGAGTGTGAGATCCACGCGATTTATTTTCGCTGTGAAATTCTACCGCTTCCTTTGCCCATTTTATCGTGCGTTTCACGCTCAAATCAATGCGCTTTTTTAGGCGAAATTTTGCGTCGCTATCGAGTTCATTTGGATTGCGTGGCAAATCAACCAAATCATCTAAAATCATCATAATATCCGAATTTAGCGCGTATTGCGTCTCTATGACAGAGCGGGGTGTGAAATAATGTGTGCTTCCGTCAATATGGCTTTTAAATTTTATGCCGTTTTCGTCGTTTTTGGTGTTTGCCCGTAGTGAAAACGCCTGAAACCCACCGCTATCTGTTAGAAAATTTCCCCCAAATTTGCTAAATCCATGAAGTCCGCCAAACTCCTCCACCACGCTAGCTCCTGGGCGCAGATACATGTGATATGTGTTTGCTAGGATTATCTTTGCGCCTAGTATTTCGCTCGCATCATGCGCGTCTAGGCCTTTGATAGCACCCACCGTGCCAACAGGCATAAAAATCGGCGTTTGCACCACGCCGTGCGCCATTTCTAGGGTGCAGGCGCGCGCTGCGCCGTCTTTTGTGTCTATTTTAAATTTCATTACTTTCCTTTGGTAAATTTTGCGCTATTTTACCAAAGTTTTTGCCTTTTTTAGAGTTTTTGAAATTTTTGCGTCCGCTTAAATACTCGCTGTATCTCGTGCCATACAGACTTGCGTGCCAAATCGCAAAGCCAAGCATGCTAATTCCGCTTATTTTGTGGATTTTACGCCACGCCTTGCCCTTTTTAAACCCGCTAAACGCGCAGATTCCCATACTCACTGCAAGGCTGTTTTTGGCTAGTTTTCGCTGAAATTGCAAATCCAAAATTTTATCCTTACTTTTCAAATTTAGCCCCTTTTATCGAATTTAAAAGCAGAGCAATCGTCGTGCCGTTATGCAAAATCGCCGTGGATATCGGGCTTAAAATCCCAAGCGTAGCCAAAAGCAAAATCGCTGAATTTATCCCAACGGTAGCGTTAAAATTCCGCCTAATCAGCCTTAGTGTATCATCTGCTGCGGCTTTGATTTTCGCCACGCCCTCGATATCGTTTTTCAAAAGCAAAATTTGCGCGCTTGCCTTTGCGATGTGCGCGGAACTTGGCATACCTATCCCCACATCTGCCGCCATTAGGCTAGGAGCGTCGTTTATGCCGTCTCCGATAAATGTAACCTTATGCCCGCGCGATTGCAAATCTTTGATAATCTCGGTTTTTTGCGTCGGCAAAAGCTCCCCATACGCCGCGTCAAGCCCCAACTCGCGCGCCACTTCATCGGCTTTTTGCTTCACATCGCCACTTAGCATTATGATTTGTTTGACCCCTATTTTGCGAAGCTGGGAAATCACAAATTTAGCATTATCACGAAGTCTATCGCGCAGTCCAATCACGCCCAAAAGTTTGCCGTCAAATGCGATGAAAAGTAGCGAAAGACCGCGATTTTCTAAATTTTCAATCCGTTTTTTAAACGGCGAAAAATCTATCATCTCATCATCTTGTAAAAAATGCTTCGAGCCAATGATTAAAATTTTGCCCTCTATGTTTGTCTTCACCCCGTGCGCTACGACAAATTCGACCTCATCGTGGCTGACATGGATAAATCCACGCTTTTTGGCTGCTTCTACGATAGCCTGGGCGACTGGGTGGAAATAATGCTCCTCCGCGCTCGCTGTTAAATTTAAAATGTCTTTATTGCTGAAATTTTTATCAAAGGATATGATTTTTACGACCTCTAAATTCCCGTGTGTAAGCGTGCCTGTTTTATCGAAGACAAAAGTATCGCTAGCTCCAAGGCTCTCTAAGGCTTTCGCCCCTTTTATGAGAATTCCAGCCTTGCCAGCCTTTGAAATACTCGATTTAAAGGCAACTGGCGTTGGGAGTTTGAGCGCACAGGAATAATCAGCCTGCAAAACAGAGGCAACGCTAGTGAAATTTCGATTTATCAGATACGAAACCCCAGCTAGCCCAAAGGTAATAGGCACTAGCTTATCGCCCAGTCTCATCGCACGCGCGCCGATTTGCGAACGCTCTTTGAGTGCGTTTGCGATGTATTTTTTGATACTGTGCGCAGATGTTTCATCACCCACGCTCTCAGCCCAAATTCGAATTTTACCCTCTGCGACAATCGTGCCAGATAGCACACTATCACCCCTACTTTTGCGCGCTGGCAAGGCTTCGCCTGTCATGGAGGATTGATTGATGAGTGCTTCTCCGCTTAAAATATGGCCATCTACACCGATGATATCGCCAGATCTTACCACGACGATATCGCCTGTTTTAAGCTTGCTGGCTGGGATTTTCATCTCGATTTTTTCGCCGTTTTGCTCTACCTCAACCCACGCCTCGCTAATATCAGGTTTGGCTAGCTCTTTTATCAAATCATCGCTTTTATAAACGGTGCTTTCTTCCATATACTCGCCAAGGGCTAGCATTGTATTTGTGCTATTTGCCGCGAAAGTATCAGCCCTGCCAAAGGAAATCCCCACAGCCAAAGCTTCAAGCGTTTTAGAAGTAAGTCCGTGCGCTAGGCTCTCTTTTGCCCCCTCTTTAAGCAGCGGCAAACAAGCAATCAAGCTAAAAAGTCGCACAAACGCCGAATTTCGAAAGAAAAAATTCGCTCCAAGCGCAGCTGCTGAGACAATCAAAGCGTTTTTGCTAGGGGCATGTGAGCGTTCGCGCTTTTTGGCGCGCTTAAATTTGGCTAAGTCTAAATTTGCTAGGTGCTTTATCAACTCGTCGCGAGTGCTAGTATTTGCGCTCTTGCGGGAGTTTGCGCTATTGCGGGAGCCATCACTCTCGCCCTTGCCTTCGCGGGCAGTATTTTTGAAAGCTAAACTAGCAAAATTTTTGTCATAATTTATAATTAAAGCGCCGATTTTAGCGTTAAATCTGCACTCTTTAACACCGCCAAATTTTGAAATTTCTTTTAAAAATTCGCCCTCATTTAAATTTTTAAAAGCGCAAATTTTAAGCCTGATTCGCCCCGCACACTCGTGTTTTATCTCAAATTTCATTTTCGCTCATTTGCGCTTTTGCGTCCAAAAAACGCTCCTTCATCTCCTCAATCCCCATTTCAAAGAGCTCTGAGCCCTTTGCGATAAATTTAAAAAGGTTTGTTTGCGCATTTTCGTTAGTGAAAAAATACACAACCGCAGCGCCCAAAATTGCGCCATTTAGAAATGAATTTTTCTTAAAAAATTTGCTTTTGCCTAATTGATTTAGCCCGACAAAATTTGAAAGGTTTTTGGATTTTTTGCCACCAAGTGCATTATTTATCCATTTTGATAGCTCGCCAAGCTCGCCGTTTGCGCTACTTTCGCAATATTTTAAAATTTGTTTTAACTCTTTTTTAGAAATCTTTTTTTTGCTCATTTTGCTTCCTTTGTGATTAAATTTTCGCTCATT
Source organism: Campylobacter sp. JMF_01 NE2 (assembly GCF_027737365.1). Lineage (NCBI taxonomy): Bacteria > Pseudomonadati > Campylobacterota > Epsilonproteobacteria > Campylobacterales > Campylobacteraceae > Campylobacter > Campylobacter sp. JMF_01 NE2. The sequence goes on from NZ_JAOVTR010000002.1 coordinate 431,988, forward strand.
TCTAGCGCGCATGTCGCCAAAACTGCACCCACAAGCGCCCCCAAATACTCGCCCTGGACTAGTTTGTTTGCGCTATAAATCGCCCCACCTGCGATGATGCCTCCACGAAGCGCCGAATTTAGCCCGTCGCGCATGGCCTGCTTTTTGTTTTTGCCTTTTTTGACATTTGCAATCTCGCTCGCAGCCCCAGCAATCGCCCCAGCTAGCGCGCCGCTTAGGGCATTATCGATTGGCGAGCGCGACAAAGTTAGTTTTGTATTCATACCCTAGCCTTAAATTTGCGTCTCAGTCGCGGTATCTGCGCGTTTGGCGCGTGGTTTAGGGGTGGTTGATTTTTTCGCGCGCGGTTTTTTCGCTGGTTTTTCGGTGCTTTTTTTACTCGCGGATTTTTTTGACTCACCAGCAGTTTTTTCTGGCTCGCCTTTTGCGTTTTTAAATTTCTCGCTAATCTCATCGCCTGCCTTATTTAGCGTGGTTTTGACGCCCTCGCTCGCACTTTTTACCTTATCTTTTAGCTTTTTTGCGCCCTCGCTTTTGGCAAGCTCGCTAAGACCTTGTGCGATTTTTTTGCGATTTGTGAGCGCATAGACACCAGCCCCGCCAAAAACTAAACCTAAAAAAAATCTAATCGGCATAATTTCTCCTTTTAAAATTTTGAAATTTACATACTTATGATTTTTGCTATCATAATTATAAAAAATAAAATTTGATTTTACGCAAAAATGCCTTAAAATCAAAATTTCAAGGCATTTTAAACGATAAATTTATCAAATTTTTAGTGTGAAATAATAGAATATTTTTGTATAAAATTAGCTGAATTTATAAAAACGATTTTCATTTAATTATGAAAATTTTAAGAGCAAATATCATTAGCCGTAGAATTTACAAGCGAAATTAACTCAGTCGAAATCTGCCCAGATAAAAACTCCTCCCACAGCTGGGGCTTAAAAATTTCGCTGTCGTAAAAAATCGTCAAAGAGCCAATTAGCGGGTTAAATTTATACTCTTTTATCCCGCTAATACTAGCGATTTTCGCCTTCAATTCCGCCTCGCTAACCCCACTAATCTCCCTAATCTTGGGGCTTACACGAATTCGCAAACGCCCCCTTGTGTGGGCGATTTTGGTGAAATATTTGGCGAAATTTAAAATATCGTTTTTCTCAATTTGCATTTTTACTTCTTTTTTGGGCGAAAGGCCGTGATTTTATCGCTTACCTCGATATAAGCGCCACCAATTAAATCTATGCAGTATGGAATCGCCGGGAAAATCGGCTCTAAACACTGCAAAATCGCCTTTGGATTGCCCGGCAAATTTACAATAAGAGAGTTTTTGTAAATACCGGCCGTTTGCCTCGATAAAATGGCGGTTGGGACATATTTTAGACTCACAGCGCGCATTAACTCGCCAAAACCAGGTAGCATTTTTTCGCACACTGCCTCGGTAGCTTCTGGCGTAACATCGCGTAGGGCTGGACCTGTGCCACCTGTGGTAAATACAGCGTCGCACCCGTTACCACACATTTCTCGCAAACCACCCTCGATTAGCGCACGCTCATCGGCGATTATGCGGTAGTCAAATTCCACCTCGCCCTCTATCCACTCGCTCATTATGCGCTTTATCTCTGGGCCACCAAGGTCTTCATAAACCCCGCTTGAAGCGCGGTCGCTAATGGTTAAAATTCCTATTTTTACCTTTTTTTGCATATTTTTCCTAATCATCGAAATTTAATCTATCACTTCTAGGCGCAGGTGTTTCACTCTGAATTTCGCTCTGCTCTTCGCCCTGCTCTTCGCCCAAATTTTCCTCGTCCTCATCAAGCTCTGGCTGCAAGATCGAGCGCACGCCAGAGTGAGTGATATACTCATAAACAAAAATTTGCTTCGCTATCAAATTTAGCGCCTCTTGCATAGTGCGAAGCGTCTCGCCCACATCCTCAAAACACGAATTTAATATCTCATTGACGCTGGCTGGATTTGGCACGAAACTATCCCCCATAGCGTATTCATAAACCATTTTTTGCGCCAGCTCGGTGGCCTCTTTGACATCGTTTGAGCCGTTTGTAAAGGCGTCATTTTTGTGTATCGCAAGGGCTGCGGTGCCGCTTAATAGGACCTTGATTTGATTTAGCATTTGGGTTTTGGAGCGGATTTCAAAATCATCGTTTAAAAATTTATCGTTTAAAAGCTCGATTTTATCGAAATTCATCGAATACCAATACGCAATCAGAGCCTTTGCAGCCTGATAAAAGGCTTGGATTTCTTTTTCGTTTTCTGTTAAAATTTGGCTTTTTTGCACACCATAAAATACCTTTGTGCGCACATTTTCGAAGTCTATTAGCTCGATTTTATCGCTTCCCCTCTCTAATGCCTTCATAGCAGCTTCATTGACAAATGTCGCCACGCCTGCCCCACTAAATCCCACGCAAAGGCGACTTACTTTGGTTATATTTAAATCAAATTTTTTATCCGCAAGGTAAATTTTTAAAATTTCAATCCTGTCTTTGTAATTTGGTAGTGAGATAAAAATGCGCCTATCAAACCTGCCAGAGCGAAGCAGAGCCTCGTCGATCAAATCAATTTTATTCGTAGCGGCAATGACCATTACACCGCTATTTTCTTCAAATCCGTCCATTTCTGTTAGAAGCTGATTGAGCGTAGCCTCTCTCTCGTCATTTCGCCCAACGCCCCTTTTACCGCCCACAGCGTCGATTTCGTCGATGAAAATAATCGCAGGTGCGCAGGATTTTGCCTTGGCAAAGAGCTCCCTGACGCGCTTTGCGCCCACTCCGACAAACATCTCAGCAAAACTCGCCCCGCTTTGGTAAAAAAACGGCACGCCAGCCTCGCCAGCTACGGCCTTTGCAATTAGCGTTTTTCCCACACCAGGAGCCCCAATCATCAAAACGCCTTTTGGGAGTTTTATGCCAAATTTTTGGTATTTGAGCGGATTTTTTAGAAAATCTACGATTTGTATTAGCTCATCTTTAACCTCGCTAATGCCTGCGATATCGCTAAATTTCACATCGCTTTTAACTGGTTCAAATGAGTTTGGTGCGAAATTTTGCGGCGCAGTATTTTGAGCTTGCGAAGCTAAATTTTGCCCTTTTTTACGGCGTGAAAGCACGGTTTCAAAATAATAGACAAAAAGAAAAAATGCAAAAGTGAAAATCACCAAAATCGCGCTGATTGTCATTTCGCCACTATTGCCGTGCGATTTGCTGATAACTGCGTGATTTGCTAACTCTTTGAGATCGACGATATCGGCTAAAATGCGGTATCTTTTGCCCTCGTAAATGAAATTTAGCGCGCCGTCCTCGATATGGGCTCGCTTGATCAAATCCCTTTGCATAAGCTCGCTAAATTCGCGTTCGCTGATGTATTGCGCGTCATCTTTGAAATACACAATACTAAGCAAAACGATAAGCAATCCCAAAAACACAAGGATTAAATTTAGCTTGTTTGCCTTAAATTTCTGCCACATTTGACTCAAATTTGACTTCATAATCTTCTATCCTTACCCATTTTTTAGATAAATCTTTTTCGCTTTTTATCAAAATTTTATTATAAAACTCATCGTATCCTTCAAAAAATTCGCCATTTTTGCGCTCTACTAGCACCGAAAGTGGCGATTTGTGAGCTTTGCGAAACTCGAAATTATTTAACGCTACGATATTTTTAAGCATTTTAAGCCTAGCTTTCGCCACTTCGCCATTAATCCTCCCGCTCATCGAAGCAGAAGCTGTGCCCCAGCGTGGAGAGAAAATAAAGGCGTGCAGGTGCGTAAGCGGGAATTTTTTGAAATTCTCAACCGCCTCGCCCCAGACTTCCTCGCTCTCTCCTGGGTGAGCGACGATGAAATCAGTGCCTAGCGCAAAGCCTCTCTCGCCCAGCTCCAAAAACAGCTCCAAATCCCTAAATGCCGTGTTTCTGCGACGCATAATGCTAAGCATAGTCTGCGAAGTGTGCTGCAAAGCGATATGCAAATGTCGCTCCAAAAAGCTTTCGCCCAAAATTTCGCGAAAACTCTCATCAATCTGACTTGGCTCGATTGAACCCAGCCTAATGCGCTTTATGCCTGAAAGGCTGCCAAGCCTTTGCAACAAAGCCCCAAGAGATGTGGCGCTATCTTTGCCATAGCTACCGATATTCGTGCCAGTTAGGACGATTTCGCTAAAACCATTTTGGGCTAAATTTCGCGCCTCATTTATAATCAAATTCTCATCAATAGAGCGCGCGCGCCCCCTTACAGAGGGGATTATGCAGTAAGCACACGAAAAATCGCAACCCTCTTGGATTTTGATAAAGGCTTTCGTGTGATTCTCAAAATCGCCGAGCACACTACTTTCTTTATACTCCAAATCTCCGATATCGTAAAATTTCGTATCTGCGCGCAAATACTCATCGATTTTGGCCTTTTGGCTCATACCAAAAACGCCAAAAATTTGATTTTTTGCTAGCAAATTTTGCCCCTGAGATTTCGCTCCACAGCCTGTTAAAATCACCCTTTTTCCAGCCCTATTCATACGCGAGATATAGTTTCTAGCATCGCTATCTGCGCCGTTTGTAACGGTGCATGAATTTACCACAATGATATCTGCTTCGCTCTCATTGCCCGCAATCTGCGCGTTTTGCACCATTTTTTTGATTAATTCAGTATCGTAAATGTTCGTGCGACACCCAAAGGTCTTAAAATACACCCTCACCTATACTTCTCCCATAGGTGGCTCATTTGGCTCGAAATTTGGCGCTTTGTTTGCGCCATAAGTTTTGCCGTTGTAAAGCGTGTAAGCTGGGTAAGCGATTTTGATATCATCTTCTTTTTGCAAGCTTTCTAAAATTTCACTTGAAATATTGCTTCTAAGTCCCAAAGTAGCGTATGAATTTGTCATATACCAAACCGAAATTTGTATACCATAAGGCTCGAAAAAGCTAAAAATTCTAGGCTCGACATTTGGGTTTTTTATGCTGTATTGAGAGCGGAGTTTTGACATTTGCTTTTTAGCGATATCGGTGTAGCCTTTCGAATACTTCCTGACTATGTTTTTGATGATATACATAGCTTTTTTATGATTGCTATCAAATGTGAGTAAGATATCAATGCCGTCCCAAACGGTCTTTAACCCAGAGTGCGTATAATTAGCCAGCAAATCTGTAAAAATGTAGTTATTCGGTATAAATACAACCCTGCCGGCGCGCTTGTTTTCTCGCCATGTAGTCATCGTAACATCTTCGAAAATTGTCATTCTAAGCACGGAAATATCGATGATATCGCCCACATACACGACGCCATTTTTGCAGACTTTGACGCGATCCCCTACCCTAAATGTGCCGCCAAATACGATTACAAGCCAGCCAAGCGAGCTCATAAACATATCCTTCATCGCAATCGCCAAACCAGCCGAAGCAAAGCCCAGCACGGTAACAAAATGCGTCATATTATCAATATACGAAAATAGCAAAATCAGCACGATAATGGTGAAATTTATGACATTTATGATTTTATTTACAAGGTAGAAATTTTCGTCATTTATGACATATCGTTTGGCGATAAATTTGGCTAAAAACGCCAACGCCAAAACTATACCAATCCATATAAGGATATTTCCAGCGCGCTTGATTTGCGCCGTGATATCGGCAGTTAGCGCGGTGATTTGGGAGTTGATTTTTTTCTCATACACATCATAAGTAGTGCCTGCAAGCTCGTAAGCAGAGCTAAATTCACCGATTTCATATTTTAAATTTTCGTAATCTTTGATGAGTTTATCATCTGGGGAAATTTTCTCCACTTTGGCGTATAATTCGGCTTTGGTTTCGAGTTTTTCTATCAAAACCTTTAAATTTTCGATTTTTCGTTTTTGCTCCAATTTTTGCTCTTGTAAATTTCGAATCGTCGAAAAGCCCGTAATTATCGAAAAGGGATTGCTCACACGCTCTGGTTCTGGGGTCTCTGGCATAGCGACAATGTCTAAAAATGGGCTTTTTTCATACTCTTTTAAAAGCGAGAGTTGCTCATTTACGGCGCGAAGTTTTTTGCCTATTTCATTGATCTCGTCCGCGTCGCTTAGGGATTTTTGCTCATCTTGCAGGATTTTTTGCTGTTTTAAAAGCTCTTGGTAACCGATGAAATTCGCAAATCTGCTAACCCAAAGATTGTTTTTAATCTCCTCATCAATCGCCCTAATCTGCTCACTAAGCGGAGCAATCATCGCTACATCGGCACTTTCGCTCGAATTGACATATTCTTTATTTAATCTAGTGGCTGAGCTGTTTTGCTCTGATAAGCTTAAATTTTGCTCTGCTAAATTTTCGCTTAAATTTCCCTCACCAAAAGCAAAAATAAAAAATAAAAAAAGAGTTAAAATTTTATTCATTGAAACGCTCTTAATGTCGATTTTACGAGATTTTCATCGATATCATCAGATACGAAAAAATCACCAATTCCCTTTGGCATGATAAATTTTATCTTGCCTGAGGCACTTTTTTTATCCAGATAAAACATTTCGTAAAATTTATCTACGCTTTGGATTTTATAACTTAGCGGAAGTCCGAATTTAGCGAGCAACGCGCGAATTTTTTCCGCCTCGTTTGCGCTTAGTTTGCCAAGTCTTACAGCCAAATCATTTGCCATAACCATGCCAATCGCCACAGCCTCGCCGTGCAAATACACAGAATAATTCGTCAAATTCTCAATCACATGCGCGAATGTGTGTCCGTAGTTTAGCACCGCTCTCACGCCATTTTCGCGCTCATCTCTCGCCACGACACTGGCTTTTATTTCCACGCATTTTGCGATGATATGGGCTACTTCGCTATCACTCTTCAAATCATGCTCGCAAAAATACTCAAATAGCTCTTTATCAAATGTAACCGCCATTTTCACAGCTTCCGCCACACCTGCGCCAAATTCGCGCGCTGGCAGGGTTGAGAGAAATTTACTCTCACAATACACGGCGCGTGGTTGATAAAATGAGCCGATTAAATTTTTGCCGAAGCGGTTATTCACGCCTGTTTTCCCGCCCACGCTAGCATCTACTTGGGCTAAAAGCGTGGTTGGGATATTTATAAAATTTATCCCTCTTTCATAAATACTCGCGCAAAATCCCGTAATATCGCTAATCACGCCACCGCCAAGTGCTATTAGCGTGCTTTTGCGATCTAGTTTGGAGCTAAAAAGTTGCTCTAAAATTTGCTCGACGCTGGATAGATTTTTATACTCTTCGCCATCAGGAATTGTGATGATAAATTTCTGCCCACACTCCAATCTCTCCAACAAATACGAGAGCCAAAGCCCGCTAACATTGGGGTTTGTGATGATTGCGACCTTGCCAGGAAGTGAAATTTTGGCTAATTCGTCGATAAAAACGCTGTAACTTTTCTCTTTCAAATCAATATCAATTTTCATATTCTAACCCCTTTATTTGCCTTATTGTAGCATAAATTTTGCATTTTTTTACCCCATATCGCATGGAAGAAAAATTTGGTGATTGTGGCTTAGTTTGAAATACATTTTGTCAAGGTCTTTTTTGAAAATTGCTGTCGATTTCGGGGCTAAAATTTTATCGCTAAATGGCACAAACTGCAAGAAATCACTCTCTCCGCTAAGCTCGATTAATGGGTTTTTACTCATATCATCGTGAATTATGAGCTCTTTTGAGAAAAGCTTTGACAAATTTAGATAATTTTGCACAAACTCGCCACCTTTGCCGCCGTTTTCGTTAAAAATATACAGGTGAATATTCATACCAAGCTGCGAGCTGATATCAAAAACCACGCTTGATTCCTCGTCCATATTCGCTCCGCCATTTACCACCACACTGCGTTTTATCGCCTCTAACTCGCTCTGCCCTAGGCTTAAAATCGGCACACCAAGACTTTGCAAATAGGCTTTATTTTTTTCGAAAATCTCTCTCACGCACACGACCAAACCAGCCTTATTTTCGCTCACATCGCCGTTTAAATTCGATATATTTTTCTCTTTATAATCAATTAAAATTTCAAATTTTTCGTCATCACTTTTGGCCTTAATCTCCTCGAAACTAGGCGAAATTTTAGGATTTACTACCCTAATGCAAATTTTGTGATTTTGAAGCCTACTATCTAGATACTCCACCGCTCTTAGCGTCTTATAAATCGAGCTCTCGCTCATTTCCTTCATATCAATTAGCGCATAAATATTTATCCCAAATGGCGATGGAAACTGGCCGTTTTGCTGTTTGACCTGCGCAAATACCGCGCGCAAGGCACTTGGCTCGCCCACGACCAAAATCGTATCGTTTGGATAAATCACCGTGCTTTTCGTGGTGATTATGTATGTGTTGTGGCGATAAATCATCGGGATTTTGTATCGCTTCGAGCTTAGAGTGCCTACCTTGCGATACGCAAATGAGCTTCCCACAGGGATTTTTACCTCCATTATCTCGCCTCTACCAAGCCCCACATACTGCGCAAAAACCGGACTATCTGGCAAGCAACCCATAAAACGAGATGAATTTAGCGATAAAACATTTAAAATTTTAATATGCTTTTCTTCTTTATACTCTTGCACCAAATCCCAAAAATCAGCGAGATAAATTTCCAAATTTGGCGCAATTTCTTTGAGATTATTCAGGCTCACCCTAGCGTCAAATTCAATGTCCATTATCATTATACACCTATCGAATTCGCCCTGATTTACTACTAATTTTAGCCTTTCTATGCTTGTAGGATCGAAAATCTCCACGCTGAAATTTTGCATACCCAAAATCCCCTCAGGCACGCAGGAGCTGTCTTTTGCGATGATGAAGTATTCGTGGATAACATCTTTGGATTTGTAAATTCTATTTAAAAAATGGCGCGCGAAATCGCCACTTGCTATGATTAAAACTCTTTTCATTTTTATCCATTAAATTTTGATTTTTCAAAATTATATCAAACATGGCTGAAATTTAAGCGTTTTTGCAAACTCTTTCAAAGAATTTTAAGATATAATTAAAGGTTAATTTTCACAAAAAAGAGGCTAAAATGAACGATAAAATCACAATTATCGGCGCAAGAGAACACAACCTAAAAAATATAAATTTGAAAATTCCAAAAAATAAATTAGTCGTTTTTACCGGCCTTTCGGGCTCTGGCAAATCCACGCTGGCCTTTGATACACTCTATGCCGAGGGGCAAAGACGCTATGTAGAGAGCCTTTCGGCGTATGCTAGGCAGTTTTTAGACCGCGTGGGCAAGCCAGATATCGACAAAATCGACGGCCTAACCCCAGCAATCGCGATAGATCAAAAAACCACCTCCAAAAACCCGCGCTCGACTGTTGGCACGATAACTGAAATTTACGATTATTTGCGCTTGCTTTACGCTAGAACGGGCGTGCAACACTGCCACCAATGCGGCAAACCAATCTCAAAAATGAGCTCATCTGATATCATTGCCGAGGTTATGAAACTCCCAAATGGCGCGAAAATTTCAATTTCTGCCCCGCTTGTGCGCGAAAAAAAGGGCACTTTTGCTGATTTGATCGAAGATATGCGAAACAAAGGCTATGTCAGAGCCCAGATTGACGGCGTTTTGGTGCGCCTTGATGAGGAAATAGAACTAGCCAAAACCAAAAAACACACAATCAAAGTCGTCATCGACCGCGTCAGTATCAGCGAAGAAAACGCCACTAGAATCGCAAGCGACATCGAAAATTCCTTAAAACTTAGCTTTGGCGAGGTCGAAATAGATATCGCAAATGCCGATGAATTCGGGCTTGCGCACGATCATATCCATTACAGCGAACACATGGCGTGCTTTGATTGCAAAATTTCATTTACACCGCTTGAACCGCTGACTTTTAGCTTCAACAGCCCCAAAGGTGCGTGCGAGGAGTGCGACGGGCTTGGGATTAAATTTAGCCTAGATTTAGCTAAAATCATAAACGAGGCAAATTCTATCGAAAATGGCGCGATTAAGGTAATGTCGGGGTTTAACAAAAGCTATTATTATAAATTTTTGCTCGGATTTTGCGCGGCAAACGATATCCCCACAGATGTCCCATACGCCGAGCTTGACGAGGCACAAAAACAGCTCATTTTATACGGAAGCGCGAAAGAGGTGCCGTTTTATTGGAAATCACACAAACTAATGCGTAAATTCGAGGGCGCGATAAAATACGCCTATGATTTGCTAAAAAACGAAAACGATTTAGACGAATATATGAGCGAAAAAACCTGCTCTGCTTGTGGCGGACTGCGTCTAAAACCTCAAAGCTTAGCTGTAAAAGTCGCTAGCAAGGGGCTTGGCGAAGTGGTGAAGACAAGCATAGAAGAAAATGTCAAATTCTTTGGCGATGAGAAAAATTTCGCTCATTTTAGCCCGCAAGAGGCGCAAATCGCAGCACCGATTTTAAAAGAAATCAACGAAAGGCTATTTTTCTTAAACGATGTTGGTCTTGGATACCTGACCCTTGGGCGCGATGCACGCACAATCAGCGGTGGCGAAGCGCAACGAATCCGAATAGCTAGCCAGATTGGAAGCGGACTAAGTGGAGTAATGTATGTCCTAGATGAGCCTAGTATCGGGCTTCACGAGCGCGATACACAAAAGTTAATCAATACACTTAGAAATTTACAACAAAAGGGAAATTCCGTAATCGTCGTCGAACACGACAAAAAAACCATACAACAAGCGGATTTCGTCGTAGATATCGGACCTGGGGCTGGTAAATACGGCGGCGAGGTCGTATTTAGCGGAAGCGTGGAAAATTTGCTTAAAAGCGACACGCAAACTGCGCTATATATGAACAATCACAAAACGATTGATTACCAAAAAAACCGCCCGCAAAAAGAGTGGTTAAGCATAAAAAATGTCGAAATCAACAATATCCACGGCCTAAGCGCAAAATTTCCTTTGCGAAATTTAGTCGGAATTACCGGAGTTAGTGGCAGTGGCAAAAGCTCGCTCGTGCTTCAAACAATCCTGCCGGCGGCATTGGAGGAACTTAACCGCGCCAGAAATGTTAAAATTCTAAAAAATGCCAAAATTTCAGGCCTGCAAAATTTAGACAAGGTCATATACCTAGACCAAAGCCCAATCGGTCGCACCCCACGCTCCAATCCAGCCACTTACACTGGCGTCATGGACGAGATCCGCGCGCTCTTTGCGCAGACAAAAGAGGCGATGATGAGGGGGTATAAAATCGGGCGATTTAGCTTCAATGTCAAGGGTGGGCGTTGCGAAAAATGCGCAGGAGAGGGCGAAATCAAAATCGAAATGCACTTTTTGCCCGATATCAGCGTAGTTTGCGACGCATGCGGTGGTTCGCGCTACAACGCCCAGACGCTTGAAATTTACTACAAAAACAAAAATATCGCCGAAGTTTTGGCGATGAGTATCGACGAGGCTTTGGAATTTTTCAAAGCTGTGCCAAAAATTTATCAAAAACTCAAAACCCTCCAAGATGTCGGCCTTGGCTATATCGCGCTAGGTCAGCCTGCAACCACGCTAAGCGGGGGCGAGGCTCAGCGCGTCAAACTCGCGAAAGAGCTTAGTCGCACGGATACCGGCAATACACTTTATATCCTCGATGAGCCGACCACAGGTCTGCACTTCGCCGATGTCGATAGGCTGGTGCAGGTGCTTCATCACCTCGTGGATTTGGGCAATTCGGTCTTTGTCATCGAGCATAATATGGACATCATCAAAAACTGCGACTATCTCATAGATATGGGGCCAGAGGGTGGCGATGGTGGCGGAAAAATCGTAGCGCAAGGCACACCAAAACAGCTGGCGAAAAACTACAAAAAAACGCACTCATATACCGGGGAGTTTTTAAACGAGGAATTTGCTGGGTAAAATTCGGGTGAATTTGGGGAAATTTAGCGTGAATTTTGGAGTTAAATTTGGCAAATTTAGTTTAAAATTTAGCGTAAATTTTGCATGAAATTTGCATTAATTTTCCCAAATTTTTAAATTTAGCCTAAAAATTCTCGGCTAAAAATCTATGATAAATTTCATCTTTGCACGCGCGTGAAATTTCGCCGTTTTTGCAGGCGTTATCTAAAATTTGCAAGAACTCACCCGCAAATTTTGGATCGTCATAAAATTTCGCTATCGCCTCTGTAATCCTGCCTGGCAAATTCGCAAATTTCGGCGCAAAATTCGCCCTTGGCTTCAAATTTATCTTTTCGATTTTATTATAAAGACAGCCCCATAGGGTGGGCATCCTTGCCCACCGAATTTTATAAATTTATCAAATTTAATCATTTTAATCCTTTGCTTAACCTTTGTTGTGGGCGAGGACGCCATCCTACGAAACTCAATTATTTTTTTCTTTCAATAACTATAATTTTCAAATTTCGTTTTGATAATTTTTCAAAATCATCATATTGTATTAATTTGATTTTTCCATTACTTTTATGCCAAAATTCATGACATAGGTGGTTGTTGTTTTTTAAAAAATTGCATTTTATAAATTTTAGCAACTCTATATGTTGATTGTATCCAATAATTAGCAACTCATCTTTGTTATCGCCAAGTAAAATTTCATCTATTTTGTTAGAATTTAATTTTTCGTAAAATCCATAATCTTTTTTAAGTGTTTTTGCACAACTGCCACCATTTTTTGTGTCTGGCGTATTTATAGCACAACCCAACAAAACACTTTGTTCATTGTCTATCCTGCCATTAAAAAATATAAAAAACAATACGATTAAAACAAATAAAATAAAAATTACTTTTTTCATTATTTATCCTTGTTTGGGTAGCTCCGTAAGGTGGGTATCCTTGCCAACCGAATTTTATAAATTTATCAAATTCCATTATTTTTTAATCCTTATATAAGCATTTTTGCAAATTTTTCCCAAATTTTCAAATTTAGCCTAAAATTCCTCGGCTAAAAATCTACGATAAATTTCATCTTTGCACGCGCGTGAAATTTCGCCGTTTTTGCAGGCGTTATCTAAAATTTGCAAAAACTCACCCGCAAATTTTGGCTCATCATAAAATTTCGCTATCGCCTCTGTAACCCTGTCTGGCAAATTCGCAAATTTCGGCGCAAAATTCGCCTTTGGCTTCAAATTTATCTTTTCGATTTTATTATAAAAACAGCTAAATTTTTGGTTTATCTTGCGATTTGTGTGAAAGTGTCCGAAATACCACTTTCTAAATTTCATACCCTCGCACAAACCTTGCAAAATATCCATATTTATATCTTGCGATTTTTTATGATTGCGCGCAGAAATAAGCCCGCAAGCGAGATTTCTCGGGCAAGTGTGCGTGATGACGATATCGATCTCACGACCCACGCTAGCTAGATTTGCCCACGCTGTGCTAACCTCGTCTTGCGTGATAGCCTCCGCGCTCCACCACGAGATGTTTTCGCGCCTCATACACTTATCCACGCTTAGCGCGCCACCCATAGCAAACAGCGTAAAACCGGCTATTTCGTAAATCTCGCCACACATTAAATGAATAACTTTTTGGCTGATTTTTTGCACCACGCCACCGAATTGAAAGCTCGTTTTATAAGATTTTAGTCTGTTAAAATTCTCGTGATTTCCGTCGATAAAAAGGGTTGTGAATTTCTGCGCATCGAACCAGCTTAACCACTGCTTTTCCTTTTCGTCTGGCTCGTTTTCCCAAATAAAGCCAAAATCCCCAGCGATTATGAGATAATCATCGTCTTTAAATCTGTGGTTTTGGGCGAATTTTTTGAGCTTAGCACCGCCACTTTTGTATCCGCCGTGAGTATCGCCCGTGATAAAAATCCTAGCCATTGCGCGCCTTAAATTTCACTGATTTTGGGATTTAAATTTGAATAAAAGTGGTGGTTAGAGGCAGAATCGAACTGCCGACACGCAGATTTTCAGTCTGCTGCTCTACCGACTGAGCTATCCAACCACGAAAAAAGAAAAATTATTTTATTTAAACATTGCTTAAATAATGATAAAATTTGAGAAATTCGGCTAAATTCCAGCCAAATTTACACAAAATTTCCAAATAAAGACAAATTTTAGGGTATAATGGCGCAAAATTACAAAATTTACGAAATTTACAAATTTAAGGATTTTTATGAAAGCGATTTTTTCGATTTATATCCTCGCTCTTGGCGCGCTCATCGGTATCGAGCTTAGCCTTGGCGCGCTTGTGGCTCCGACGATTTTTTACCCGCAAAGCCTCATTGGTGAGGGCGTGCTTAACCACTTCCAAAGCGGTCAGATGATGAGCGCGATTTTTGTCAAATACAACGCCATTTTAATGCCGTTTTCGATAATTTGCCTCATTTTTGAAATGGTGAATTTCAACAACAACAAATCCCAGCCGTTTAATCTCAAATTTTCAACCCTTATGTTAGCGCTCATAAACCTCATTTTAGCGACACTTTTCGTGCTGTATTTCACGGAATTTATCCTTGACGCGCAAAAGCTAGGCGAAGCAGGCACGCAAACAGCCGAATTCGCCCAAATCCACAAAGCCAGCGAGTGGTGCGCCAAACTAATGATAATCGCGCAAACGGTGCTGTTTTTCCTAAAAATGGTGCCAAACTTACGCATAGGCAGAGGCGATGAAATTTAGGATTTATTACGACGATACCGACGCGCAGGGCATCGTCTATCACGCAAACTACATAAAATTTTGCGAGCGGGCTAGAAGCGAGGCGCTAATGCGTGCAGGCGTGAGGTTTTTTGGCGAGCACTCGCATTTCGTGGTGAGCGATTTGCAGGCGAAATTCCTGCGCTCTGCGGTGCTGGGCGACGAGCTAGAAATCAAAACCACGCTCAAAGAGCTAAAAAACGCAAGCGCGGTGCTGACACAAAAAATCTACAAGCTAAAAGATATAAATGGGCGCGAATTTGACGAGCTAATCTTCGCCCAAGATGTCAGAGTCGCATACCTGCAAAACGGCAAACCGGTGAAATTTGGCGACGAAATCGTGGAGTTTTTCAAGGGGTTGTGAGGTTTGGCAGGGCCAAATTTCACAAAATTTTATCATAATTACTTAAATCTAAAAATTGTCACATTGATTAGGTTTTATGTGTATGCTAAATAAAAATTTTCCATTAAATAGAGCATAATCGTATTGTAAGGGCACTCGAAGTTCTCTAAAAAACCTCATATTCGGATTTGTGCAATAGTTATTTTCTGTCATTACTCCCATTACATACTTAATTTTTCTTAGTTCAAGCTCATCTAATGAACTCCAATCTGTTTCATCGGTATTAGTTACTACCATAGAATATACAAATGTATCTTTTATACAAGCTGTATTTCTAAGAATAGTGCTTTTATCTACATTATATGGGACTTGTGAGTTTATATCATTTACGGCTTCTATCATAAATTCCTCATTGCAAATATCTCGCCCAAACAAACTAGAAATAACCACGCAAAATGCAAAAATTTTTTTCATTATTCTTCCTCCATAGATAAAATTTTAAAAGTGGTTGCGAAAACCAAAAGCAGTCCTCGCAACCGAAATTTTAAAATTTTAATACGAATAAACTAATCCGTATTTTTCAGTGATTTTTTTCAACTCGCCGTTTGCCTTCATTTCAGCGATTACTTTATTTACGAAGCTTTGCAAATCGCCATTGTTTTGCGACATCAAAGCACCGATTTCATCGCGCGTAAATGGACTTTCTAGCAGCGGAGCGGCTAGTTTAGGGTTGTTTGCCACATAATACGGCGCCTCAGTAGTCTCTGTGATCATCACATCGGCTGCGCCTTTTGCGATTTGCGCTGGGATCTCGGCGTTTTTCTTATGGACGATGATTTTAGCGTTTTTAAAATTTGCCCGCGCGAATTTCTCGTTCGTTCCGCCCGGATTTATCATCACGCGAACGCCCTTTTTATCGATACTCTCTAAGCTTGTGAATTTCGCAGCGTCGCCTTTTCGGCACAAAATCGTCTTACCGCTAGCAAGGTAACCATCGCTCATTAGCATAGTTTTTTTGCGTGTTTCGTTAATCGTAATGCCGGTAGTAGCGATATCGAAGCGCTCTGCCATAGTATCATCGCTCAGACTTGGCCAGCTAGTGGCGACGAACTCGGGCTCCACGCCAAGACGCTCGGCGATTGCCCTTGCGATATCGATGTCAAATCCCCATAGCGTGCCGTTTTGCTCGCGCACACTTAGCGGTTTATAATCCCCAGTAGCCCCCACTAGGATAGTTCCGCGAGATTTGATTTGATCTAGCGTAGGTTGGTTTAACCCGTGTTGATTACTCGCACAACCAGCGAGCAAAAACAAAAAACGAAAGCCCTAAAAAAAGTGTTTTGAAATACTTTTTCATGCAATTCCTTTCTAAAAAAATTTGAAATTTTAATTTAATTTTTGAAATTTACCCTCGCCGACCTCGTAAATTTTGGTATCAAACCTAAGGCCGTTATCATAAAATTCCTCGCTAAATGCCCGTTCGTAGCGGTTTAATGCAAAATTTGAATAAAAATAGTCAAACCCGCTAAGCGCGCTGTATGCAATCCACTCGTAGCGCAAATCCACGCCAAGGCTAAGCGCGCGATGAAGCAGTGAGTTTGAAACCGGCGAAATGGAGTTTGCAAGGTAAAATTTCCCGCCAATCGCGCTTGGAAGCGCACCGATAATCTCGCCGTCAAAGCCCACTTGCGTGGCAAGCAGGTTTTGCGTGTTTAGCTTTTTGTGCGAAATTTCGCCGATTACGGAGAGTATTTTAGAGCTTGGCAAATTTAGGATAAAATTTGCATTTTGTGGCAGTTCGCCCTCAAAATCAAAAACCGCATTTCGATTGCTTTTAATCGTGTAAAACTCCTCGATATTGCGACTATCAAACGCCATATCGTTTAGCACCTGCGACAGCGCGCTCTCATCGCCGATAGCGTATAAATTCTCAGCGAAACGCCCCAGCAGATACTGCATTTGCTCGCTATAATCAATACCGCCAAAATATATATTATTCGACACAAACCCGCTTAAATTTTGATTTAGCGTCGGCACAAAAACCATACTACTATACTGCGAGTTTTCATCTACTATATCCACGCCAGATCTATTTAATGGAGCGATTATGAGGGCGACATTATCGCGCTCCATAGCTTCAAGTGCCGCTATAATGCCCTCCTCGCTCTCATTTCCTATGTAATAAAAGCGCAAATTCGCCTGCAAATTTCTCTCGCTCACAAAGGCCAAAAGCGCATTTGCAATGCTATCGGCGCGCGAGCCAAGGATATTTTGCGCCATTAAAACACCCACTTTAAAGCCCGAATTTTGCGAGTTTTCAATCGTCGCACTCATCGCATTTGCCACGAGATTATACACCTCGCCTTTCTCGCTGTCTGGATCCCATAGCGTATATCCCTCATCTAGGCTTTTTTGGATAAAATCCTCGCCCTCAAACAAAATCTGGGTGCTAGAATTTTCATCATCGCTTATCGTAAAATTTAAATCTTTTAGCGAAATATTTTCGTCATCGTGCGCCAAGCAAAAAACAGCGATTAAAAGCGCAATAATCGCTCTCACAAAAATTCCTTTATCTTGCGCAAATCATCGTGAAAAAGTGGAATTTGGCTTGGGTTTTGGCTTAGGAAATTTAGATCAAATGTCGGTATAAAGGTAATCCCGCCCTCACGAAATGGCGTGCCGTGAATCAGCCTTATATCTGGGAGGTTGTTGTTTTTAAGCAAAATTTTAGCGCACAGCTCGCCAAGGCAAAGCACGACTTTGGGGCGGATTATTTTAATCTCGTCGATAGCGTAGGGAGCGCATTTGAGTATGATTTCAGAGGTGAGTTTTTTATTTAAATTTAGGGCGCATTTTATCAGATACGACGCGTAAATTTCGCCGATTTCCAAACCACAAAGCTCCTTCAAACTAACCCTAAATTTCTCGCCCAAATTCCCGCTAAATGGCTCACCGCTCTCATCTTCTGCGTGCGTTGGGCACTGAGAGATTACCATTATTTTGGCGTTCTTATCGCCATAAGGCACCATAGCGTGGGTGCGTGTTTTGGATAGTTCGCACAGCGCGCAGTTTTGCACGCTATGCGAAAGGCTATCAATATCGCTAAAAAATCTCTCGCCACTAGCAAGGATTCCAGCGTCGATATACCTGTAACCAAACGCCTTGTAGCAAAGCAACCTATGAAGTTTCGAGCCCTGCATTAATTCATTTTCCTTGCGACAAATCCGCGATCAAACCCAGCTAAATCTTTGTAAAATTCAAAGGCAAATCCATGCTCGCTTAGCGTTTCTTGCATGCTTTGCTTTTGGTCATACCCCATTTCGCAAAGCAGGTATTTCGTGCGATTTTCGCTTAAAAAGATTAGTTTTTTTAGCTTCTCATCGCCCTTCTCGCCGCCAATTAGCGCCAAATTTGGCTCTTTTAGCACTCTCTCATCGAGCTTATACGAGGAGGCGATATATGGCGGATTTGATACTACGATATCGAAATCCCCCTGCACCCCGCTTAGGTATTCACAATGCACAAATTCAATATCCACGCCCAAATTTTTGGCGTTTTTGCGCGCTACTTCAAGCGCACTTTCGCTGATATCAGTGGCGGTAATTTGCGCATCTGGGAAAAATTTTTTAAGGCAAATCGAGATTATCCCGCTTCCAGTGCCGACCTCGCAAATGCGCGGAGTTTTGAAAAGATGAGCCACGCTAAATGCTTTATCGACCAAAATTTCAGTCTCAAAGCGCGGTATTAGCACCCGCTCATCGACGAAAAACTCAAAATCGAAAAATTTGCACTTGTTTGTGATGTATTCAAGTGGCACGCCAGAAGCGTAAATTTCGACACTTTGGCGAAATTTTTCCTCGTTTCGCATAGCGTGGTTAAAGAGCATTACAAACTCTTCGTTGCTTAAATTTTCGCTAAATTTCAAAAGCTCCCTTGAAACATACCTAGAATTTGTCCTGCCGTGCGCCCATTTTAACGCCTCGAAAATTTTCATTCTAGCTCCTTGATACGCTCATACAGGCTCGGGTGCGAGTGGTAAATCGCGCTGTAAAGCGGGTGAGAAATCGGAAAAGTTTTGTTTTCGCTACCAAGTTTTTTAAGTGCGCTAATCATATCATTTTTACTCGCATTATCTGCGCCGAACCTGTCCGCGCCAAACTCGTGCATACGGCTAAATTTCGACATTACAGGCTCTAAAAAACTCTGCAAAATCGGCAAAAACAGCATGATAAAAATCAGCGTTGCACCGCCATCGCGCACCAAATTTAGCGCGTCAAAAACCCCCTTTGTAGCCAGATTTCCAAACACGCCAAAAATCACAATCAGCATAAACGCCCCAAGCGCGATATTTTTGAGTATGTCGCCGTGTTTGAAATGCCCTAGTTCATGCCCCAAAACTGCCAAAATTTCGCTCTGGCTTAGCTTTTTTATCAGCGTATCAAAAAGCACGACCTTTTTACTCGCCCCAAGTCCGCCAAAATACGCATTTAAGCGATTATCGCGCTTGCCTGCGTCGATGACGAAAACGCCACTACTTTTAAAGCCACATTTGCCCAGCAAAATCTCAATTTGCGATTTTAACTCGCCCTCAGCTAGTGGCGACATTTTGTTAAACAGCGGCGCGATTAGTGTGGGATAAATCAAATTTATCAGCAAAATCAGCCCAAACGAAAAGCCAAATCCATACACCCACCAAAACTGCCCCAAATTTTGCACGCAAAAAACTAGCGCAAAAACCACCAAAAAGCCAAAAATTAGCGTAAGTGCTAGGGCTTTTAGCTTATCAGCGATAAAAATTTTAGGCGTGATTGTAGAAAATCCTAGTTTTTTGTCTTTGACAAAAGTAGCATAAATTTCAAACGGCAAATCAATCACCCCGCCAAGTATGATAAAAGCCAAAACAAAAATGCTTTGGATAAAGATACTCGCGCCGCCCTCCAAATTTGCGCCGCCCCCTCCAAATTTGGCGTAGATAAATTCCTGCAACGCACCCGCACCATAACAAATCCAAAAAATCGCGACCAAAAGCCCAAACGCAAGGCTAAAAATTTCAAATTTCAAATTCGTAATGCTGACAATTCCAGCCTTTTGATAGTCTGCTTCGCTTAAAATCACGGCTGGTTTTTTGGCGTTTTCCTTGATAAAATTTAGCTGTAAAAGGGCTAGTGAAATTTTATAAATCGTGTAAATTATATAAATGATTATCAAAAAATAAAGCATAAATTTTCCTATTTTAAATTTTCAGCCAGCGAGAGCACCTCGAAATATTCGTTTTCCATTTGATTTAATGCACCCTTTTTCTCTTCGAGCTCTTCAAAAAGCGGTTGAAGCCCGATTTGTTGGTAAATTTCAGGGGTTGAAAGAGCGTGATTTAGCTCTTTTATTCTATTTTCTATCTCTTCGATTTTGGCTGGATATTCTTCTAAAATTTTGTTTTGTTTGTAGCTAAGTTTAGTCGTGGCGGTTTTTTCTTTTTTATTTTCTTTGATTTCGGGCGCAGTATCCCCCACGCTAGAAGCGACCTCACTTTCATAAATTTCAAGGTCTTTTATCTCGTCTTCATACTCCAAATACTCGCTGTATGGTATGTAAATCTGCTCGATTTTGCCCTTTTCAAACGCCCAGAGCTTGTTTGTGATTTTGTCGATGAAATATCTATCGTGGCTTACAATGATGACAGCCCCCTCAAAACTTAGCAAATAATCTTCCAAAATGTTGATTGTAGCGATATCCAAATCGTTCGTCGGCTCGTCTAAAATAAGGCAGTCGTATTGCTCGGTAAAAAGCTTGGCAAGGGCTACGCGGTTTTTTTCGCCACCACTTAGCACACTTACTGGTTTATCCAAAAATTCTTTTGGGAATAAGAAATTTTTAAGATAGCCATAAACATGCATATAATGTCCGCGCACCATAATGTGATCTCCGCCGTTTGGGCAAAAAATCTCAATCAAACTCTTATCGCCTGAAATTTCAGACCTAGCCTGATCAAAATAGCCGATTTTGATATCGCCCCTTTTGATCTCGCCCCCGTCAATGCGGGTTTTGCCAATCAGCATTTTTATTAGTGTGGATTTACCTGCGCCGTTTGCGCCGACAATTCCAATTCTTTCCCCTTGTAAAACCCTAGCCGAAAAGCCCTTAAATAGGTCCTTGCCGTTTAAAATTTTGCTTACATTTTTGCACTCGAAAAGCATTTTTTTGCGGTTCTCGCCACCTGTGCCGTTGAAATTCCTACTAGCGCGTTCAAGCTCCAATTTCACGCGCCTTATCACGCCCGGATTTTTTTTGGCTTCTTCTCTCATGGCTAGCACGCGGGCTTTGCGACCCTCGTCGCGTTTGAGGCGCGCTTTTACGCCACGATGAAGCCACTCTTCTTCGTATTTTAGCTGTTTTAAAAGCGTTTCATGGGATTTTTGCAAGCTAGCTAAAATTTCTTGTTTGCGCCTTAGATAGTTTTCGTATCCGCCATCAAAAAAGCTTAGTTTGCCCTCTTCTATCTCGATACTTCTAGTCGCAAGTTTGTCGATGAAATAGCGATCGTGCGAGATGAAAAGTATGGTTTGCTTCGAATTTAAAAGCATATCCTCCAAAAATCTCACCATATAGACATCAAGGTGGTTTGTCGGCTCGTCAAGTAGCAAAATATCTGGCTTTTTTAGCACCAGCGCGCCAAGGGCGACGCGGCGAATTTCGCCCCCACTTAGCGTGCAAGCCGAGCGGTTTTCGTAAATTTTAAGCCCAAAATGCTCCAAAATTCGCTCGATTTTATTGTCGATATTCCAGCCGTCTTTGGCGTCGATAAATTTATTTAGCTCATTTTGGCGGGTTAGAAGTGCTTCGTTTTGGGGGTCGTTTGAGATTTGTTCTAAAATTTGGTTGTATTCATCAATGGCATCGTAGATTTCTTTGAGTTCGCGTTTTAGGGCGTCTTTGACAGAGAGATTATCGTCAAATTTCGGGCTTTGTTCTAGCATTTGGATATTTATGCCATTTTGCGTGATGACGCGACCGCCGTCGATTTCATACTCACCAGCGATGATTTTCATCAGCGTAGATTTTCCGCCGCCGTTTTTGCCGATGATTGCGACTCTCTCGCCAGAGCTCAGGCTGAAATTCACGCCGTCAAGGACAGTGTTTGAACCGAATTTTTTAACTACATCAATCAAATCAACTAATGCCAAAATTTGCCTTTATAGATAAAATTTGTCGATTGTAGTAAAAAAAATATTAAATTTGAATAATTTCTAAATTTAATCTATGAATTTTTCGCTAAAATGCGCTTCTTATTTTAAAAAAAGAGAATTAATGAAGGAAATTTCACTAACAAAACTAAGCCTAGCAATCTATGCGGATATGTTTTTGCGCCTAGTTACCGCGCTGATTAACACCTACATGATAAGCCTTGTCGATGTCAGGCTCGTGGGCGCGCTAGGCGCTGGCAATCAGGTATTTTTGCTTTTTATCACGGTTTTTGGGTTTTTGGCTGTGGGTTGCTCGGTCGTGGTCGCCCAAGCTCTGGGGGCTAGGAATAAAATTTTAGCCCTGCGCGCAATACATACTAGCATTACCTTTAACGCCCTAATCGGCGGACTTAGCGGGGTTTTTGTATTTTCGTGCGCCACGCTTTTGCTCCGTGCCTTACAAGTGCCAAGCGAACTTCTCGCTGATAGCACGATTTATCTAAAAATCATTAGCATTGTCTTTGCAATCGACGCTGTGGCGATAGTTTTTAGCGCAATAATCCGCGTGTATGGCTATGCCAACTACATAATCATCATCTCAGTAACGATGAATATCATCACGCTAGTGGGAAATTTTATCGCACTTTTCCAGCCCTTTGGACTGCCATTTTACGGGCTTTTTGGCGTTGGAATTAGCACGATTATCGGGCGGATTGTGGGCGTGATACTTTTCGCGCTAATTGCTGTAAAAATCATAAAACTGAAATTTTACTTTTCAATGTTTTTGAAAATAAAATTTGAAATTTTACGCAAAATTTTATCCGTGGGACTACCGAGTGCTGGGGAAAATCTGCTTTGGATCACGCAATATCTCGTCGCCTTTGCCTTTGTGGCGAGTATGGGAGAGGCAAGTCTTACGGTGCAGACGATTTATTTTCAGATTTCAAGTTTTATTTTCTTTGGCGGAAGTGCCATTAGCATGGCAAATGAGGTCATCGTAGGCCGCCTAGTGGGCGCAAAAGAGCCAGAACGCGCGTATTCGCACACCTTTCACGCGCTAAAAATCGGTCTAATCGTCACGGCCTTTTTCATCGCGATTGTCTTTTTCGCGCGCGAGCTAATCATGAGCACGCTAAATCTGGGCGGGGCGCACAAAGAAATCATGCGGCCGCTGTTTTATCTAACGATAATCTTAGAGCTTGGGCGCACTTTCAATATCGTTTTCGTAAATGCTCTGCGCGCCAGCGGCGATGCGAGATTTCCGTTTTTAATGGGGCTGATTTTCATGTGGGGCGTGTCGCTTCCGGTGGGGTATTTTTTAGGCATTTCGCTTGGAATCGGGATTTTGGGCGTTTGGATTGGGTTTTTGTGCGATGAGTGGCTCAGAGGCGGGGCGAATACTTGGCGGTGGATTAGCAAAAAATGGCAGAGCAAACGATTAGTCTAAATTTGGGCGAAATTTGCGTTTTGGCGAGTTTCAAGCGCGTAAAATACGCTAGGATTCGCATTAGCCCTGATTGCGCCGTGCGTGCTAGTGTGCCGTGGTTTTGGAGCGTGAAAAGGGCGCAGGAATTTATCGCCTCGCATGAAATTTGGATTAAAAAAACCTTAGAAAAATACGAAAATTTGGCGCTAAAAGAAAACGAGAGTGAAATTTTAGGGCAAATTTATGAGCTGAAATTTGGCGAGAAATTCGCGGATTTGCGGAATACTGCGCCGAAATTTAGTGCGCAAAATTTTAGTGGTGGCGATACTGCGCCGAAATTTTGCGAGAGTGGCGCGAGTGATAGTGCGCTAAAATTTGACGCAAATTTTGCGAGAGATACTGCACCTAGTGCCACGCCAAACACGAACTCCACGAACGCCCAGTCCGCCCAGTCCGCCACGCCAGCCACGCCAGCCACGCCAGCCACGCCAGCCACGCCAGCCACGCCAGCCACGCCAGCCACGCCAAACGAAATTTTGGCGCAAAATTTGGCGAAATTTAACGGCAAAATCGCCATTTTGGAGAGTAAAATTTACTGCGCAAACGAGATAGAATTTGCGAAATTTAAGAAATTTTTGGCGTTAAATTTATACAAAGATTTGATTAAACTCTACTTGCCGTTCGTGCAAAAGAGCGTCAATCGCCTAGTCGTGCGCGATATGAAGACGCGCTGGGGCAGTTGCAACAGCGCGAAGGGCTACATAAATTTGTCGTTAAAATTGGTCGAAAAAGATTTGCGATTTATCCACTATGTCGTGCTTCACGAGCTAACTCACCTCATCTACGCCCACCACAGGCATGAATTTTACGACTTCATAGCTGGGATTATGCCTGATTTCAAAGAGCGAATTAATCTGGTGAAAAATAGATAATTTGCACCCCTATTGTCATTGCGAGCGAAACGAAGCAATCTACGCGTGCAAAATTTAGAGAATTTTTAAAATTTATCAAAATTTATAATCTTTATTCTGCCTTGTTTAGCTCACTAGTAGCCTTGTGAATTCTGCTAGAATTACTCATTTTTGTCTCCTTATTAGAAAAATTTGGTTTTAATTTGTTGTCAATATCTCTGTTAAATATAGTTAAAATATATTGTCTTAATTCGTCGTGGTCTTTTTGATTAAAATAAAACATATTGATAGTTGGAGCAACTTTCCACCTTTCGATCGAAGCCCACTCTATGTTTATTTGAAATTTTCTAGCATATTTCCAAAAATTTTTAAGAGTTTTATTTGATTTTTTATAAATTCCCATAAAGACTAAAATTTCTAAAAATTCAGCTACAAATAACATAAATATTGTGATAAGCACACTCAAAAAGAATAGTCCGAAACTATCCCTAGAACCTAAATTTATGATTACAAACGCACTAAGAAATCCCCAACCAAAACCTGTTGTTATAATTGTTTGCATAAAAGAATAAAAAACCATTTTACTTTCTTCTTTTTTTACATGCGAAATCTCATAACTAATTGGATTATCATAAGGATTGCAAAGCACAATCCTATCTCCCATAACTCGGAAATGTATTGTCTCATCGACTTGATTTTTATGATTGTAAAATACAGCTTTTGAGTTGTAGAAATAAGTATAATGTGATTTCATATTAGAAATATTTAAAAAATCAAGCAATAACATAAAAAACATTATAAATCCAAAAATAGCAATCGTTCGTATAGTTTCATGGGTTTCCAAATATCTGTATTCAAATTCATCAAATTTGTTTAAAATAAACAATGAAGCAGTAACCCAAAATGCAAAAATTAGTAAAAAATGGAAAGCCAAAGCCCAGCTAGCATAATTACGCAAAACCAACGGTTCCTTATCGTAATCCCTCAAATTCTTATTTTTATTAAAAATATCGTTTTTAAAATTTCTGTTTTCCAAATTTAATCCTTTTATAAAATCTCGGTCAGTATCTGCGATACTAAAATTTTTAAATTCACAAACCCTCACTCACACTTCTTGCTTTGCTCTGCGATTAAGCCAAGCTTTTTAAGCGTGAAATTTAATTTTAGTATATGAGCTTGTAGCTCTGATTTGGCTTCTATGGTAGCAATTAGCGAGTTTATCGCTTCAATTTTATTACTAAAATTTCGCAATGACACGAAATTTGCGTTTTGGAATTTTAAAATCGTAGATTGGCACGAATTTTTGCTTCGCAAAAATTCCCCTAATGACAGATTTAGCAAAATTTGCACTTTGATTACCGCGCAATGACAAATCAGGCGCAGGGTTCATAGGTTCGTGCCAAGCGCACCTTGCAAAGGCAAAATCACCCTCACTCGTCTTTTTTGCACTCTTGCGGGTTGTTGCAGCCACAGCCCTCGCATTTGTTGCAGGAATTTTTGTTTTTCGCAAAGCTTCTTGCCGCCAAAAACAAAAGCCCGCCAAGCACCACTAAAACCGCGATTGTTCCGATATTTTGTGTTAAAGTTTGCATATCAAATTTTCTCTTTATAAGGTTTTGCTAGCATTAAAATCATCAGCGCAGCGCACGCACACGCCACGAAAAGCCACACTCCCACGCCTTGCGCACCACTAAAAAATCTGCCAAATTGATAAATCATAAGCGCGACCGCGTAAGAAAACAGCGTCTGATACACAAGCGCAAACGCCGTCCAGCGCGCACTTCTCATCTCTTTTGCGATTGTCGCCATTGCCGCTATGCAAGGCGCACAAAGCAGGTTAAAAGCCAAAAACGCATATCCACTAAGCGTGTCAAGCCCCGAAAAATCGAGTATCCCAAAGACCGCCACGACCTCTTCTTTGGCTACTAAGCCCATAAGCGTAGCGATTGCGGACTTCGCGTCGCCAAAGCCCAGTGGCGCAAATAGTGGCGCCACAAACGCGCCGATTTTGCCGATAAAGCTATCGTTTAAATCAAGCTCTATATCAAAGACAAAGCCCCCCTCAGCCAAGCCAAACCTCGATCCGCACCAAATCAGCACCGATGAGATGAAAATTATCGTTCCAGCATTTTTGATAAACGAGCTAACGCGCTCTTTGACGCTTCGGTAAATATTTTTCAAGGTCGGCATGTGATATGGCGGAAGCTCCAAGACAAAAGGCGCAGGTTTGCCCGCAAACATAGGCGTTTTTTTAAGCATTAGCCCAGAAATCACAATCGCGCAAATCCCCAGAAAATACGCACTAGGCGCCACCCACCACACTCCGCCAAAAAGCGCAGCGGAAATGAGCGCAATCATCGGCATTTTCGCCGAACACGGCATAAATGTAGTCGTCATAATGCCCATTTTGCGGTCTTTTTCGCTCTCGATTGTGCGCGTAGCTAGCACGCCGGGCACGCCACAGCCCGTGCCGATTAGCATAGGGATAAAGGACTTGCCACTAAGCCCAAATTTGCGAAATGCGCGGTCCAGCACGAAAGCCACGCGCGTCATATATCCGCACGCCTCCAAAAACGCTAAAAAGATAAAAAGCACCGCCATTTGTGGCACGAAGCCAAGCACTGCTCCAACGCCACTAATAACGCCGTCGATGATGAGGCTTTTTAGCCACTGCGCGCAGTTTATGCGCTCCAAAAACTCGTCCATTACCACAGGCAGACCGCGCAGATACAGCCCATACTCGCTAGGATTTGGCAAAATTTGGGCCTCTAAATTCGCACTAGCTAGTGAAATTTGCTCTTTTAAATTTTCGTTTGAAATTTGCGAAATTTCACCGCTTAGTGCGTCAAAATTTTCGCTAAATGCGCCAAAATCGCCTTCATTGCAAGCTGTTTTTAAATTTTCGCTAACCGCGCTAAATTCAGGATTTAT
Source organism: Campylobacter sp. JMF_01 NE2 (assembly GCF_027737365.1). Classification (NCBI taxonomy): domain Bacteria; kingdom Pseudomonadati; phylum Campylobacterota; class Epsilonproteobacteria; order Campylobacterales; family Campylobacteraceae; genus Campylobacter; species Campylobacter sp. JMF_01 NE2. Next base: position 459,336 of record NZ_JAOVTR010000002.1, read on the forward strand.
CAAATCTAATGCGCCCACAAATTCGCTCGTGCAAATTTTGCTTTGCAAATGCTCGCCAAGAGCCTGCTCGTATTTTTCGCTACTTCCCACGAAAAATCCGTCGCCAAAAATCCCGTCATTTACGGTGTCTGTCATCAGCCCGCCCACGCCTGTAACCGAAGTGTAATACACGATAAACATAATCACCGCAAAAATCGGCAAAGCTAGTATCCTATGCGTCAAAACCTTGTCGATATTTTCACTGGCATTGGCGACAAAATCTGTGTTTTTGATAAAACACGCCTCTTTTACACGCGCAATATAGTTGTATCGCTCGTTTGCGATAATCCCCACGCTATCGTCATCTAGCTCGGCTTCACAGGATTTGATTTTTTCCTCGATTAGGCTAAATTTGGCTTTTTCGATTTTTAGCTCTTTTAGCACGCTCTCATCGCGCTCGAAAATTTTAACCGCATACCACCTATCGCCCTTTTCGCCCTTTAAAACAGCGTCTTCGATATGCGCTAGCGCGTGTTCGGCCGGGCCACAAAAATCGTGTTTTGGGTGCGGGGCAGGGTTTTTGCTAGCCTCGATTGCTAGCTCCACGCATAAATTCGTGCCGATATTTTTAAGCGCAGAAATCTCCACACACGGCGCACCAAGGGTTTTGCTAAGAAGTTTTAAATCGATTTTATCGCCTCTTTTGCGCAAAATATCGGTCATATTCACAGCGATTACCATTGGAATTTCAAGCTCCAAAAGTTGCGTGCTAAGGTATAAATTTCGCTCTAAATTCGTGCCGTCGATGATATTTAAAATCACATCTGGATTTTCGTGCAAAAGGTAATTGCGCGCCACAATCTCTTCTGGCGTGTATGGCGAGAGCGAGTAAATGCCCGGCAAATCGGTGATTATGATATTTTCTTTGCCGATTAAACAGCCCTCTTTTTTTTCAACCGTTACGCCCGGCCAGTTGCCGACAAAGGCATTTGCGCCAGTTAGGGCATTAAAAAATGTCGTTTTGCCGCAATTTGGATTTCCTACAAGTGCGATTTTTATCATTTTTACTCTTTAAATTTGCAAATTTTATAAATTTTCGACCTCTATCAATGACGCGTCGGCCTTGCGTAGCGAGAGCTCATATCCTCTCACGCCTAGCTCCAAAGGATCGCCTAAGGGGGCTGCTTTTTTTAGCTTTATCTCAATGCCTTTTGTAATCCCCATATCCATAATACGGCGCCTAAGTGCGCCGTCTCCGTGGATTTTAACCACCTTGACACTTGCGCCGATTTTTACCTCGTTTAGCCTTTGCATAAATTCTCCATAAATTTCATTATTTAAAGAAATTTTTGATTTTGCTTAAAATTCCCTCGTCATTTTCGCCAAAGCTAGCTTGCAATTCGCGCAAAAGCTCGGTTTGTTTGTCGTTTAGTTTCTTTGGAGTTTGGACGCTGATTTGCACAATCAAATCGCCTTTTTGCTTCGTTCTGATATTTGGCGCACCCTCGCCATGAATTACAAATCTATCCTTATCCTTGCTTCCGACTTTTAGTTTTAACTCGGTCTTGCCCTCAGGGGTTGGCACTTCGATACTCTCGCCCAAAATCGCTTGGGTGAAAAATACAGGCACTTCGATATATAAATCATCGCCGTCGCGCTCGAAATGGTTATCAGCGCGCACTCTTACTAGCACATACACATCGCCAACTTCGCCTGTTTTAGAGACATTTCCTTTGCCCCCTAGGCGAATTCTTTGCCCATCATCAATGCCAGCTGGTATGTCAAATTTGACGCTGATTTCCTCCTCGATATATGCCTTGCCACCGCAATCTTTGCATTTTTCTTTTATGCTCTCTCCGCTTCCACCACACGCGCTACAAGTCTGAATAAAGCTCATATATCCGCGTCTTGCCATGATTCGTCCAGAACCACCGCATGTTTGGCAGGTGTGTTTTTTCTTGTCTTTTGAGCCGGTTGCGTCGCAGGTAGGGCATGGTTTTTTGATTTTGTATTTGACATCTTTATGCACGCCGCGTAGAGCTTCTTTAAATTCCAAAGTAACGGCTAATTCTGTATCTATGCCATACGGATCGACGCTTCGTTTGGCTCTGCTACCGCCTCCGCCAAAGGCTTGCTCGAAAAAGTCGCTAAACATCGAACCAAACCCAAAGGCATCTCCTGCATTGCCGCCACCGCCAAATCCGCCAGATAAGCCCTCTTTGCCGTATCTATCATACATTTTGCGTTTTTCTTCATCGCCTAGGACTTGGTAAGCTTCGTTTATTTTCTTAAACTGCTCTTCGCTCTCTTTGTTGCCTTGGTTGCGGTCTGGGTGGTGCTGCAAGGCTAGTTTGCGAAATGCCTTTTTTATCGTTTCAGCGTCCGCGTCGCGCGCCACGCCTAAAATATCATAATAATCTTCTTCCATTATCTCTCCTAAACTAAAAAGGCTCAATTTTATCTAAATTTGCTAAAATGCAAGTTAAGATTTAACTATTTTACAATATAATGCAAAATTTCAAAATTTTTATAAAGGACGCGTCATGGTAAATGTGCTTATGATCGAAGACGATAGCGAATTTGCTACTTTGCTAAGTGAATATTTGGCTAAATTTAATATCAATGTTACAAATTTCGAAGACCCATATATCGGACTAAGTGCCGGAATCAAAAACTATGATTTGCTAATTTTGGATTTAACTCTTCCTGGCATGGACGGACTGGAAGTATGCAAAGAAATCCGCGAAAAATACGATATTCCAATCATCATTAGCTCGGCCAGATCTGATGTCAGTGACAAGGTCGTGGGGCTTCAAATCGGAGCAGATGATTATCTGCCTAAACCTTACGATCCAAAGGAAATGCACGCGCGCATTATGAGCCTAATTCGCCGTTACAAAAAAACAATCGAAAAAGAAGAAACCGTCGCTGATAGCGTATTTCGCATAGATGAAAAACGCCATGAAATTTACTTTGGCGAAGAGGCACTCGTGCTAACTCCGGCTGAATATGAAATTTTAGAATACTTAATCAAACAACACAGCTTTTCTGTTTCGCGCGAGCAGTTAGTATATCACTGCAAGAGCCTAAAAGACAAAGACTCAAAAAGCCTTGATGTCATCATCGGTCGCCTTCGCACAAAAATTGGCGATAATTCAAAATCACCAAAACATATTTTTTCAGTTCGCGGAATCGGATATAAGCTCATCGGATGAAGCACTCTTTAATCACGAAAATTACGATATTTTTCGTAACTGCGATAATTTTGGTTTGCGTGCTGTTTATCACATTTGGGCGAATTCAAATGAACAAAGCCCTAGGTAGCATGCAAGCAAACCAAATCAACGCCGTAAATTACCTACTAGAATCCTACAAACGAAACAACCCGCCACAAGATATCGAAAGCTATTTTTCAAATTTTGGCTTGGAGCTTGTCAAGGATAAAAATTTAGTCCAAAATGTCCTAATTTCAGGCAAAAAATACTTCGCGCAAGAAACTGCCATAGGCGAGATTAGCTCGATCGAGTATAACAACACTCTGTTTTTAAATATCAAAAACAACTCAATGGTCGTGGTTTTTGAGAGCATTGGCACCAAAAATTTAAACGATCCGCTCTGGGTGGGATTTTTGATTACTATTGTGGTTTTGTTTTCGCTGTATCTCTCGATTTTACGCAGTTTCGCGCCACTAAAAAAGCTTAGCAAAAACATAAAACAATTCTCACTTGGAAATTTAGAAATAGATTTAAAACAAATTCGCCGTGAAGACGAAATCGGCCAAGTAGCACATGAATTTAACAACGCGATTATTAAAATTCAAGAGCTTATCCGCTCTCGACAGCTGTTTTTACGCACCATAATGCACGAGCTAAAAACCCCGATTGGCAAAGGCAGACTAATCACTGAAATGCTCGATGACGAGACGCAAAAGACGCGCCTTGTGGCTGTTTTTGAAAGGCTTGAAATTTTGATTAATGAATTTGCAAAAATCGAGCAACTACTATCGAAAAGCTACACGCTAAATTACCAAAAATACCATTTCAGCCTGATTTTGGAGCAGGTTCGCGATATGTCAATGCTAGATAAATGGGATAGCTTAGTTGCCGAAAATATCGAAGATGACGCCATTATCAATGTCGATTTTGGGCTTTTTGCCTTGGCGATTAAAAATTTAATCGACAATGGCCTAAAATATTCCAGCGATCACCATGTAAGTGTGATTTGCGACGAAAATAAAATCAGCGTAGCCAACCACGGAGCCGCGCTTGAAAAATCCTTCGAGCACTACAAACAAGCCTTTATTCGCAACAAAAACGAAAAGGCCACTGGCATGGGGCTTGGGCTATATATCATAGATAAAATTTGCGAACTTCACAAATTTAGCTTTACTTATAATTATTCAGATAATACACATTATTTTTCTATAATTTTCAACAATCCAGGCAGTAAAAAATGAGTGCAAATGATAAATTTGAAGAGCTAGTTGCTAGCTTCGAAAAGCTCCCGGGCGTGGGCAAAAAGTCGGCTTTGCGTTTTGCGTATTATGTCAGCGTGCAAAATTCAACCCTCGGACTAAATTTAGCTCACAATATCGAAGAAGCTGTGCGGGGGCTGAAAAAATGTGAAATTTGCGGTGCGATTTGTGAGGACGAGATCTGCGAATACTGCGCCGATGAGGAGCGAGAGAGCGAGAAAATCGCCATAGTAGAGAGCCCAAAAGATATTTTTATCTTTGAGAGTAATAAAATTTTTAATGGCAAATATTTTGTCTTAGAAGACGCTAGCGAAGAAATCATCGACAAACTTCGCGCCATGATAATCCAAAATGGCGCAAATGAGCTGATTTTTGCGCTAACGCCTAGTATAAATTCAGACGGAATTATGCTCTATGTCGAGGATAAACTCTCTGATTTAAATTTGCGTTTTAGCAAACTTGCCCAAGGCGTGCCAACTGGCGTAAGCTTGGATAATATAGATATGCTTTCGCTTATGAAGGCAATCAACGGGCGCACGAATATTTGAAATTTAAAAGGAAAAATAGTGAAAAAGGTTCATTTCATAGGCATTGGCGGTATCGGAATCAGCGCGCTGGCTAGATTTTTGCAGGAGCGAAACTACACGATTTCAGGCTCTGATATTTCAGAAAGCCCAACCACGATAAAACTACGCGAAAGCGGTATGGATATCAACACCCCACACAGCGCCTCGGCGATAAAAGACCAAGAGGTCGTGGTGTATTCAGCCGCTATCAAAGAGGATAATGTCGAGCTAGTCGAGGCCAAAAGGCGCGGTATCAAATGCCTATCGCGCAAAGAAGCCCTGCCTTATGTGCTAAAAGACAAGCATGTATTTGCCGTGGCTGGGGCGCATGGCAAAAGCACCACGAGTGCGATTGCCTCATCGCTGATAAATGGCTCGGTTATCATCGGCGCGATTAGCAAGCAGTTTGGCTCAAATATGAAATACGAAAACAGCGAAAATATCATTTTCGAAGCCGACGAGAGCGATTCTAGCTTTCTTAACTCCAACCCCTATGTCGCCGTGGTAACCAACGCCGAGCCAGAGCACATGGATCATTACGACAATGATTTAGACAAATTTCACGCCGCATATCGCGGATTTTTAGAAAGGGCTAAAATTCGCGTTATCAACGCCGAGGACGAATTTTTAGGCTCGTTAAATTTAAGCGCGATTAAACTCTACCCTTCGCGCGATATCACGGATTTAAAAATGGTTTTACGCGATAATCAACCCTATCTTAGCTTCAATCTCAAAGAGCTTGGCAGATTCGAGGTTTTTGGGATTGGCGAGCATATCGCAATAGATGCTTCGCTAGCGATTTTAGCCGCTGCGTGCGAGACGGGGCTAGAAAACATACGCCAAAATTTATTAAACTACAAAGGCATTAAAAAGCGTTTTGACATACTCTGCGCTAATCCAAATTTCGTCCTAATCGACGATTATGGTCATCACCCCACAGAGATCGCCGCTACGCTAAAAAGCGCGAAAGAATACGCCGCCTTGCTAGGCATTAGCAAGATTACGGCGATTTTCCAGCCACACAGATACAGCAGGTTAAAGGCAAATTTAGCCGGGTTTAAAGAGTGCTTTGGAGAAGGCGTAGATTTGGTGATTTTGCCTGTGTATGCAGCCGGCGAGAACCCAAACGGCGTGGATTTAAAAGAGGAGTTTAAAGGCCTTAATCCGCTTTTTGCCGAGAGAGTATTTAGAAACGGCGAAAAGATCGAATTTAGCGATATTTTTGGCGTGCGCCATATCATCAATGACGGCCTAGTAATCGGCTTTGGCGCAGGTGATATCACATATCAGTTGCGTGGAGAATTTTAAGGAAAAGTTGTGCGATTTTTGATTTTTATTTTTGCGTTTTTATTCATAGTGGCGATTTTTTTCGTGGATAATAAAATTTTAAATGCGAAATTTAAAATTTTGCTTACTGCGATTATTTTATGCGTGGGAGGTAGCGCCTATTTTTACGAAAATTTTAGCGCAAATTTTGCTAAAAATTCTCAGCAAATCGTAAATGCCTTTAACGCTGGAAAAAGCGTGAAATGCCGTGGCGAGAGCGTGGAGAGCGCGCATTTTACCTACTCGTTTTCGCTAAATTCCTTCATCGCCAAAAAAGACGCCCCACACCCATACAACGGCAAAATTTACGAGATTAAAGAGTGTGAATTATGAACATAGACGAGCTGTTTAAAAAACTCGATTTAAGCGAGTATTTGGCGAAATTTAACTCATATTTGGCGCGCGAAAAACCGCTATTTTTGCACGGCGATAGCAAGATAAATTTCGAAAAAATAAATGAATTTGCTAAATTTGACATAAATCCTTGCGAAACTATCGCAAATCTCGATGACGCGCTAATGCGCCTTGGCAAACACGCCGTGCTTCACATAAGCGAAATTTACGAATTTAGCAAGATTATCCGCTATTTTTTGTATCTAAAAAGGCAAAACTTCGAAGGAAAACTGCGCGCGTATCTCGATAAAATCGAAATTCCAGATAGCATAAAAGCCATAAAAGACTATTTTGACGAAAACGGCGCCTTCAAAGACAGCGTCGATGAGCGTTTCATCGCGCTAAACGAGGCTTACAAAATCAAGCGCGAAGAGATTAATCAAACCCTAAAAAAGCTAATCTACACAAAATCCATTTCGCCCTACCTAGCCGACACGCAGATTCACTATATCAACGACAGCGAGACGCTTTTGGTGCGAGGCGGATTTAACCACGCGCTAAAAGGCGCAGTTTTGGGGCGCTCAGCAAACGGATATTTTTATGTCGCACCCGATGCTGTAACCGCGCTCAAATCGGCTCAAAGTGCGATTTTGGATAAAAAAGAGGAAATCATTTTTGAGCATTGTAAAATAATTAGTTCAAATTTCACCAAAAATTTGCCGTTTTTGAAATTTATAAACTCGGCTTTCGACGAAATCGACGGACTTATCGCAAGAGCGCAGATGATGAGAGCAAACGACTATGAAATCGTGCTAGCTGATAGTTCAAAAGATATAGTAATTAGCGAATTTGCCCACCCTGCGCTAAAAAATCCTAAAAAAATCAGCGTGGAATTTAGGGGAAAAATTTTGCTGATTACTGGCGTAAATGCCGGCGGAAAATCCATGCTTTTAAAAAGCATAATGAGTGCGTGCTTGCTAGGCAAATACCTGCTTCCTATGCGAATTTGCGCCCAAAAGAGCAAGATTGGCTCGTTTAAGGAATTTGAGCTAATCATGGAAGATCCGCAAAATGCTAAAAACGATATCTCCACATTTGCTGGGCGTATGGTCGCATTTAGCAAGCTTTTTGGGCGCAAGGATATGATTGTAGGTGTCGATGAAATCGAGCTTGGAACTGATTTCGAGGAGGCTGCGAGCCTGTATAGCGCGATGATAGAGCGCCTCATGCAAAATGATATCAAAATGGTCATCACCACCCACCACAAACGCCTCGCAATGCTTTTGGCAAAAGACGCCAATGTCGAGCTAATCGCCGCGCTGTATGATGAGAAAAACAGCGTCCCAAAATACGAATTTTTAAAGGGAATTATCGGCAAGTCTTATGCCTTTGAAACAGCACTACGATATGGTATAGCGCAAAATTTAGTCGCAGCCGCGCGCCAAAATTACGGCGAAAATAAAGAGAATTTAAACGAAGCAATCTCAAAAGCAATAAATTTAGAGCTACAATTGAAGCAAAAACTAATCACCACCGAGCAAAAAGAGCGCAAACTAGACGCCCTTACCGCCACGCTAAAAGAGCAAAAAGAAAACGCGCAAAACGAGCTAAACGCCACGATTTTGCGGCTAGAAAACGAGTATTACCGCGCTATAAACGAGGCCAAACGCACGGTTAGGCTAAATGATACCAAAGAAAAGCAACGCGCTATAAACCACGCAAACGAGCTGGTTAAGGCGATTTCTAAACCGGAATTTAGTGCCAGCGAGCCTGTGGATTTCAAGGTCGGCGATCGCGTAAAATACGGCAAAATCAAGGGCGAAATCATAAGCCTAAACAAAACTATGGCGATGATTGAAAGCGACGGAATAAGGCTTCGTGTGCCACGCGATATGCTAAAACTAAGCGGAAATCAGCCAGCCCCAGCGCCAAATAAAATCAGCATAAAGGTCGAAAAACCGCGCGAAGCCTCGCTCGTGCTAGATCTGCACGGACTGCGCGCCGATGAGGCAATCACGCGCCTTGATAAATTCATCAGCCAAAGCCTTGTAATGGGCTTTGACGAGGTTATCGTAAAGCATGGAATCGGCACTGGCAAACTAGCCTACGCCGTAAAAGAGTTTCTCAAATCACACCCAAGCGTGAAAGATTTCCGCGACGGAGCCCCGAACGAAGGGGGTTTTGGAAGCAAGGTCGTCAAACTCTAAAATTTGCGTGAAATTTCAAAATTTAGTGTAAAATTTTTGCTTTTATGATATTTGGTATCAGTTAAATTTAATCTACAATCCACTATAATAATATCAAATATCAAAATACAAAAGGTTAGCGATGAAAAATTTCACACCAAATAGCGAAATTTTCGGCTTTGCTGGAAATAAAGATTTCGTGCCAGATATTTTTAAAGAATTTTGCAAAGAGCAAATTTGCCAAATTTTTTTGACGCTGTATAACGCAAATCTTGGTAGTGCTTATCAAATCCCGCATAAATTTAGCCGTAATTGCACCAAAATTCGCCAAATTTTTGATAAATTTATCAAATTTTCACTCGCCAAAAACAGCCTAAATTTCAAAAAAACAACCAAATTTTGCCTTACTTCAAATTTAATCATTTACTCATTTTTACAGGGCAAAAAGGCTCCACTTTGCGCGAGCTTGCCAAAACTCAAAGTCGCCAAAATCATCGCCCTACTCCAAAACAACGGCGAATTTGGCATTAATTTCGACGCTTCAAGCGGTTTTAAAAATTTCGTGTTTGACAAAATTTCATACAAAAACAAAAACTGCCAAATCTCGCTAAATGGCGAGGTTATTGTCATACAAAAGGGCGAATTTCGTCTTGGAATTTTGCCCTTTTTTAGGCAGGTTGGCGACGCAAACGGCGCAGGTATTCAAAGCGACATCGTCCTTGCAATCTCGCAAAATTCGCACCTAAATCTAGACACGCTATATCTAGTCTATCCTAGAAGCGAGCATTTTCGCCGTCATATCGAGGTCAAATCCCACTCTTTCGCGCCAGATTTCACTCTCAAACTCGTCCCTTACAGCATAAATAATAAAATTTTTTTGAAAGGATAAAACATGGTAGGAATTATTTTTGGTAGCTCTATGGGCAACACCGAGGACGCCGCAAAGGCGATTTCAGCGCAACTTGGCATAGAAAACGAGGTCGTAAATGTCGCCGATATCGCCCCTAGCGAGCTTGGCAAATACAGCTCGCTCATCGTAGGAAGCTCGACTTGGAACGACGGCGAGTTGCAGGACGATTGGGCGAGCTTCGATTTTAGCGCTCTTGAAGTTACGGGCAAAACCGTGGCAATCTTTGGCATGGGCGATAGCGCTAGCTACTCGGACGCCTACTGCAACGCAATGGCGGAATTATACGAAAATTTCGTCGCAAAAGGCGCCGTAATCGTGGGTGCGGTGAGCACTGAGGGGTATGAGTTTGACGCTAGCAACGCTGTCAAAGAGGGCAAATTCGTAGGCCTTGCGCTAGATAACGACAACCAAAGCGATTTGACGGATTCTAGAATTAACGCGTGGGTGGAGCAAATCAAGCCGAATTTGGCGTAAATTTATCTAGTTTGGGGGGTACTGCGCCGAGAAATTTTAAAATTTTGTGCGCCTTTTTAGATACTGCGCCGCGAAATTTAGTGGCGGAATTTCAAGCAAAAGTGGCGAAATCTCGCCACTTTTAGCTTTAAATTTTAAAATTTATTTTGTGTAAAATCCCAAAATTTCGCAAATGTAAATTCTATGAAAATCCTTGTTAGAGTACCACATTTCAGGCTCTTGCGAGCTTATAAAATTCTCTTCTTTAAAATACGAAGTGTAGAGTTTTTTGCATTTTAGTATCAAATTCGCCTCTTCAAAACCGATTAAATCCCGCTCTAACAAAACCGAATTTAGACCGCAATTTGCGGCCTTGTCCTCGTCTTTTCCACTGATTTTGCCACAGTATGCCAGAGCCTTTTTGTGTCCAGGCTCAAAAAACGAAAGGCTCATAAATTCGTTCTCTTCGCTAAATTTAAATGTGTGGCGTTGCGGGCGGATGTAGATGTGCGCTACTGGCTTTTCCCAAAGATAGCCAAATCCACCCCATGAAGCGGTCATTGTGTTGTAGTGTGGGTATTTTTCGCTAGTGCCACTGCTAACTAGCATCCACTCTTTTCCTACGCTACTAAACGGCTTTAAAACGCTATCTAAGTCCGATATTTTGGCTTCGTTAAACTTAAAACTCATTGTTTTTCCTTGTAAAAAATTCTGTAAATTTTAGCGATTTTTTGTTTAAATTTGCAAATTCGCTTTAATCTGTCATTGCAAGAAGCAACAGCGACGAAGCAATCCAGAGAAATTTAAAAAAATTTTAATTCACAATAAAATTTGATAAATTTTAAATTCGCTCTAAATTTTACTGGATTGCCACGACGGCTACGCCGTCTCGCAATGACAATAGGGTTGCTAAATTTTTTGGTGGGCAAGGATGGCCCACCCTACGCTAAAACTCATCGTTCTCTCCTTTATATTGAAGTTTATTTTCTAAATTTTTTATCTTGTTAATTTTGTCTTTCCATTCAGTAGTGTTTCGAATACCCCATTCGCCACGCCTTCGTGCTTCCGAAAATCTTTCGTAATCCGCAATCTTAGCCGTATAGCTTTTATCGCGGATTGCTATATTTTTGAAATAGTAAATTTCTTCTAGTTCATCTATTGTTTTATCGTGAATTTGTTCGTAGTATCTGCAAACTTCTTTAAAACTAATTCTATCGTCTAATAATTCTGACGCAAAAATATTAAAATACAGATTTTGTGGAATAAGCACATAGTATCGCTTATTTCTTTTTTCTATAAACGCATAATTAGTAAAAAAGTCAATCTCAAATCCCCCGTCATACACATAAGGTCTGATATATATAAAATTTTCTATAAAATCTCCGTTTTCATCGATTAAATCTTTTTGTGCGAACGGGTCAAATAACTCTTTTTTTGGTAGCGGATTGCTTTTTAAAATTTCTTCATAATTTGCTTTAACACTACCATTGTTATCGCAAATTTTAGATACGATATTCATCAATTTTTCTAAATTTAAATTTTTATCTATTTTCCAAAATCTACATTTTGTCTTGCTGCTATTATACAATGTGCAGGTTTGGTATGCTGAATGCGTATGGCTAAGTTTCCAATCGCCCCTTATGTGTCTCATTGTCTTAATTTCATCTTCGCTAAAATTATCAAACTTATATATTTTTTGCAAATGGTCTCTTAAATTTTGCTCCACCAACTCTTTAACGCTTACTTTGCCATTTTCCGTTATTTCTTCAAATGTTGCGTTATGATTATAAAAATACTCCCTATCTTGCCTGTCTTGTTCTCTTTCGTTGGCAATGTTATAATTTTTGTAAAAAACATAACAAGATGCTATTAAAATATAGGTACCTATTATAAACAATTTAATTTTCCAATTTTCCATTTTATTTCCTTTTTAATACAAGCAAAGAGATTTTAAATTGCAAAATTATTTCTACTTTATTTGTAGGGTGAGCATCCTTGCCCACCCTACGCTTTTATAAATTTAATTAAAAGCAAAATTAAAGCATAAAAAAAGCGGAGAATTCAGCAAATTCGCCGAATTCTCCGCTTAAAAAGTATTAAAAACTAGCTAAAATTAGCCGTTGCGTTTTTTGATAATTTCTTCGCTTACATTTTTTGGAACTTCATCGTAGTGGTCAAATTCCATTGAGTATGTAGCTCTACCTTGTGTTTGGCTTCTAAGGTCAGTTGAGTAACCAAACATCTCTGAAAGCGGGCAGAAAGCGTCGATGATTTTGTTTCCACCGCGTTCGCCCATGTTATTTACTTGGCCGCGGCGTTTGTTTAGATCGCCGATTACATCGCCCATATACTCTTCTGGGGTTTCTACTTCGACTTTCATCATAGGCTCTAAGATAACTGCGCCTGCTTTGCGTGCGCCCTCTTTAAAGCCCATTGAAGCAGCTAGTTTAAACGCCATTTCAGAGCTATCGACTTCGTGGTAGCTTCCGTCATATACAGTAACTTTGACATCTTCTACTGGATATCCAGCCAAAACACCGCTTTGCATAGCTTCTTGGCAGCCTTTATCGACAGCTGGGATATATTCTTTTGGAATCGCACCACCTTTGATGTCATTGACAAACTCATATCCACTGCCCGGCTCTAATGGCTCTAAGCGCAAATATACATGGCCGTATTGACCGCGACCGCCTGATTGTTTAGCGTATTTGTATTCTTGCTCGACAGATTTGCGGATAGTCTCGCGGTAAGCAACTTGTGGTTGGCCAACCTCTGCATCGACTTTAAATTCGCGAAGCATACGATCGACAATGATTTCAAGGTGAAGCTCACCCATACCGCTAATGATTGTTTGACCGCTCTCTTCGTCAGTTGCTACGCGGAAGCTTGGATCTTCTTGTGCAAGTTTTTGAAGTGCGATACCCATTTTCTCTTGGTCTGCTTTTGTTTTTGGTTCAACTGCGACGCTGATAACTGGATCTGGGAATTCCATACGCTCTAAGATAACTTTGTCTTTTTCGCTAGCTAGTGTATCACCAGTAAGTGTATCTTTTAGACCTACAATCGCGCCGATTTCGCCAGCGTAAAGCTCTTTGACTTCCTCGCGTTTGTTTGAGTGCATACGCAAAAGTCGTCCAATACGCTCTTTTTTGTTTTTACCAGAGTTGATTACATAGCTTCCGCTCTCTAACATACCGCGGTAAATTCTAACGAAAGTTAGCTGGCCGACAAATGGGTCAGTCATAATCTTAAATCCAAGACCTGCGAATTCGCCGTCGTCAGTAGATAGAACTTCTGCTTCGCTTCCGTCCTCATAAACGCCTTTGATAGCTGGAACTTCGTTTGGAGCTGGTAGATACCATACGACAGCGTCAAGTAGTGGTTGAACGCCTTTGTTTTTGAAAGCTGTTCCGCACATCATAGGGAAAAATGCTAGGCTTAGGCAGCCTTTTTTGATACCAGCTTTAATCTCTGCCTCGCTTAGCTCTTCGCCTGCGAAATATTTTTCCATTAAAGCTTCATCTGTCTCAGCGACTGCTTCGATCATTTTGTCGCGATATTCTTGTGCTTTTTCTTTTAATTCAGCTGGAATTTCGCCTACTTCTGGTGCGCTTGGGCCTTTTGCATCGTCCCAAGTAAGGGCTTTCATAGTGATTAGATCAACTACACCTTTGAAGTTGTCTTCTGCGCCGATTGGAATTTGAATCGGAACTGGTGTAGCTTTTAATCTATCGCGGACTTGTTGCTCGACATTGAAGAAATTTGCGCCTACGCGGTCCATTTTATTTACGAAAATAATTCTTGGGACTTGGTATTTGTTCGCTTGTCTCCAAACGGTCTCGCTTTGTGGTTGCACACCACCGACTGAACAAAATACAGAAACAGCGCCGTCTAAAACACGCATAGAGCGTTCAACTTCGATAGTAAAATCAACGTGTCCCGGGGTGTCGATTAGGTTGATTTGGTGATCGTTCCAAAAGCAAGTAGTCGCAGCAGAAGTAATAGTAATACCTCTTTCTCTTTCTTGCTCCATCCAGTCCATAGTAGCAGCACCCTCATGCACCTCGCCGATTTTGTGGCTCATACCTGTGAAAAATAGAATTCTTTCGCTTGTTGTAGTTTTACCAGCGTCGATATGAGCGGCAATTCCGATATTTCTAACACGATTAAGTGGAGTTTTTCTTGCCATAGTTTTCTCCTACCAGCGATAGTGAGCAAATGCTTTATTAGCTTCTGCCATTTTGTAAGTGTCTTCTTTTTTCTTAAATGAAGAACCTTTTGAATTCGCTGCATCAAGTAGCTCGTAAGCTAATCGCTCAATCATAGTTCTTTCGCTTCTTTTTCTAGCAAAAGTGATTATCCAGCGGATTGCCAAAGCTTGTTGGCGAGCAGGGCGAACTTCGATTGGAACTTGATATGTAGCACCACCCACACGGCGAGATTTAACTTCCATAAGTGGTTTTACATTTTCGATAGCGTCGTTGAAAACATCGATACCTTTGGCTTCGCCGCCTTTTTTGTCGATTAAATCAAGCGCACCATACATAATCTCAGTCGCAACGCTTTTTTTGCCGTCATACATAAGTGAATTAATAAATTTAGTGATTACTTTGTTGCCATAAATTGGGTCAGGCATAACTTCCCTTACGGGAGCTTTTCTTCTTCTCATTTTATTATTCCTTCAAATTTGAAAATTTTACTCAAATTTAACCAAAACTAAGGGTTAAATCTGTCTTAGCTAAACTATTTTTTAGGGCGTTTAGCACCGTATTTAGATCTAGAAACTGTTCTTTTTGCGACACCTGCGGTATCAAGCGCACCACGAACAATGTGATATTTAACACCCGGTAAGTCTTTTACACGACCGCCGCGAACTAGAACAATGCTGTGTTCTTGTAGGTTATGACCTTCACCGCCGATATAGCTGATGACTTCAAAACCGCTTGTTAGCCTTACTTTGGCAACTTTTCTCAAAGCTGAGTTTGGTTTTTTAGGAGTTGTTGTATAAACTCTGGTGCAAACTCCGCGTCTTTGAGGACACTCTTTTAGCGCAGGTGATTTTGACTTTACAGTCACTTTTTTGCGCTCTTTTCTGACCAATTGATTTATGGTTGGCACAGTAAATTCCTTTCATCAAAAAATTTATTAAATAAAAAAGAGATTGATTTTACTAAAAATTTGCTTAAAGGTGGTTGAAAATAAGGTAATTTATATTAAAGCTCTTAATTTAAAATCTATAAAATTCTGCCAAAACATTATCTTTAAATTTTTAATTTTTTCGCTGTCGCGAGACAAAAATGTAAATTTTAAAATTTCAAGCTATGGACTAAATTTAAAATTTAACCCATAGCGTAAATTTGGAAAATTGAGAATTTTGCAGAATTTATAAATTCTAAATTCTTTATTCAC